>NZ_SSXI01000026.1 GCF_004803405.1 Nocardioides sp.
CCGCCGCACGGGCGTTGTCGAGGAGCAGTCGCGCGTCGCGGCCGGCGCGGTGGAGCCGGCGCGGGTCGCCGTACCCCCGCTCCAGGGCGGCGAGCAGGGTGTCGCGCGCGGCGGGGTGCAGTCGCTCCGAGGAAGCGGCGTCCAGGTACACCTCAGGCGTGCTGCTCACGTTGTGACGATAGTGGCCGGTGGTGGCGGGATCACAGTGGTCCGAAACCACCCACCCGGCGCCGAACCGGGGCTCGCCCTCCGCTAGTGTTCGCAATTGTTCTGACCCTCGAGAGGAAGGCTCGTTCGTGGGCTGGTGGCACCCCGAGCGCTCGCGGGGACCGCAGCGGCGATTCCGCCGCGCGATCCCGCTCGCCGGTTTCGTCGTACTCGCGCTCGCGCTCACCGGATGCTCCACCGACACCCAGGTGGAGCGGTTCGGCATGCCGGAGATCAAGTCCGAGCAGGGCGAGCACATCCTTCTCCTGTGGCAGGGCGCCTGGGTAGCCGCGCTGGTCACCGGCGTGATCGTCTGGGCGCTGATCATCGGGGTTCCGCTGTGGTTCCGCCGGCGCAGCGACGACGAGGTCCCGATCCAGACCCGCTACAACCTGCCGATCGAGATCTTCTACACGATCTTCCCGGTCGTCATGGTGGTCGCGTTCTTCTCCCAGACCGTTCGGGTGCAGAACATCGCCCTCGAGATGGATCCCGAGCCTGACGTGGTGGTCAAGGTCGTCGGCCAGAAGTGGTCGTGGACCTTCAACTACCCCGACTCGGTGGACGCACCTGGGGGGACCAACGTCTTCGTCTCCGGCACCGGTGAGGACATCCCGACCCTGGTCATCCCGGTCGACAAGACCGTCGAGTTCCAGCTCTACAGCCCCGACGTGATCCACAACTTCGGCGTCCCGTCGTTCGCGATGCGGATGGACGTCATCCCGGGCAACGACAACGCCTACCAGGTGACGCCGACCGAGACCGGTACCTACGACGGCAAGTGCTACGAGCTCTGTGGCGCCTACCACTCCCGGATGCTGTTCAACGTCGAGGTCGTCACCGAGTCCGAGTACGAGGCCTACCTGGCCGACCTCGCGCAGGACCCGAACCACGTCTCCGAGGAGCCGATCGTCGGCGGCCGGTACTCCACCGAGCTCATCAACAAGGACGAGGGAGAGCACGAGTGACCGCGACCGTCGCCCGCTCCGCGGAGGTCCCCGAGCGCAAGCCGTACGGCAAGCTGCTCGTCCGCGCGATGACCACGACCGATCACAAGCTGATCGGCAACCTGTACTTCATCACCGCCATGGCCTGGTTCATGGCCGGCGGCATCATGGCTCTCCTGATCCGGTCCGAGCTCGCCTACCCGGGCAGCCAGGTCGTGAACGAGGAGCTCTACAACCAGCTCTTCACGATGCACGGCACGATCATGCTGCTGCTGTTCGCAACGCCGCTGTTCTTCGCCTTCGGCAACGCGATCATGCCGCTCCAGATCGGCGCGCCTGACGTCGCCTTCCCGCGGCTGAACATGTTCAGCTACTGGCTGTACCTGTTCGGTGGCCTGATCGCGGGTGCCGGGTTCCTCACCCCTGACGGCGCCGCGTCGTTCGGCTGGTTCGCCTACACGCCGCTGTCGGACTCGGTGAACAGCCCCGGCGTCGGCGGCGACATGTGGATCATGGGCCTGTGGATGGCGGGTCTGGGCACGATCCTGGGTGCGGTCAACTTCCTCACCACGATCATCTGCATGCGCGCGCCCGGCATGACCATGTTCCGGATGCCGCTGTTCACCTGGAACGTGCTGGTCACGTCGATCCTCGTCCTGATCGCGTTCCCGATCCTGGCCGGCGCGCTCCTCTCGCTCGAGGCCGACCGCCAGCTCGGCGCCCACGTCTTCGACTCCTCGACCGGTGGCCCGATCCTGTGGCAGCACCTGTTCTGGTTCTTCGGGCACCCCGAGGTCTACATCATCGCGCTGCCGTTCTTCGGCATCATCACCGAGATCCTGCCGGTCTTCAGCCGCAAGCCGATCTTCGGCTACATCGGCCTGGTCGGCGCGACCCTGGGCATCGCGATCCTCTCGGTGGCGGTGTGGGCGCACCACATGTTCGTCACCGGTTCGGTGAACCTGCCGTTCTTCGCCGGCATGACCTTCCTGATCGCCGTGCCGACCGGCGTGAAGTTCTTCAACTGGATCGGCACGATGTGGGGTGGGTCCGTGCGCCTGGACACGCCCATGCTCTGGTCGATCGGCTTCCTCACCACCTTCCTCTTCGGTGGCCTCACGGGGATCATCCTGGCCAGCCCGCCGCTCGACTTCCACGTGTCCGACTCGTACTTCGTCGTGGCGCACTTCCACTACACGGTGTTCGGCACGGTCGTGTTCGCGATGTTCGCCGGCTTCTACTTCTGGTGGCCCAAGCTCACCGGCCGGATGCTCGACGAGCGCCTGGGGAAGATCCACTTCTGGCTGCTGTTCGTCGGTTTCCACACGACCTTCCTCATCCAGCACTGGCTCGGCGTCGAGGGCATGCCGCGGCGGTACGCCGACTACCTGCCCGGCGACAACTGGGAGTTCATGAACCAGGTGTCGACCATCGGTGCCTTCGTGCTCGCCTCGTCGATGCTGCCGTTCTTCTACAACGTCTATGTGTCCCGCAAGAGCCCGTTGGTGAACACCGACGACCCGTGGGGCTGGGGCCGGTCGCTGGAGTGGGCCACGAGCTGCCCGCCGCCACGGCACAACTTCCACACCATCCCGCGCATCCGCTCCGAGTCGCCGGCGTTCGACCTGCACCACCCGGAGATCGCCGCGATCGAGATGTACGAGAACCCAGCAGAGCTGGACGGCTCGGCTGCCGACGCACCTGAGACCGCCGGGCGTGCCGAGCACCTCGCCGAGCAGATGGACGACAAGGACGGTGACAACCGATGAAGATCGAGGCCTGGATCTTCGGTCTGACGACGGTCTTCCTGCTCCTGGTCAGCCCCGCCTACTGGTTCATCACCGACGCGGGCGACTCCGGCGCCGATTGGACCGGCACGTCGGCGCTGGTGATGACCACGCTGCTGTGCGCGATGGTCACCCTCTACCTGGGCTTCCACGCCAGGCGGATGGACCCCCGCCCGGAGGACCTCAAGGACGCCGAGATCGCCGACGGCGCCGGCGAGCTCGGGTTCTTCCCGCCGTACTCCTGGTGGCCCCTGTGGTGCGCGCTGACGCTGACCGTGATCGTGTTCGCGCTGGCCGTCAGCGCCTGGTGGCTGGTCATCATCGGATTCGTCCTCGGTTCCGTCGCCCTCTCGGGCTGGATCTTCGAGTACTACCGCGGCGAGTACGCCCACTGACGTTCAGCGCCGCCCGGCACGCACACTGACCGCGGTGGCGTCGAGTCCAGATTCGCGACCGAGGGCAGGTACGCTGCACCGGTGCTGAACCGCCTCTCGACCCGATCCTCGCGCCTCCTCGGCGGGTTCACCATGCTCTCCGTCCTCGCGGCCGGCCTGACCGGCTGCGAGGGATCCGGCCTGGTGCCGGGCGGGTCGGACGACCCGACCGCGGAGACCACCGGCGTCGCGGCGGCGGAGACGCGTGTGCGCACCAACGTCGCTGCGGGCGCGACGGGTATCCCCGTCGACACGGTGCTCCGGGTGCGCGCCGTCAACGGCACGCTGCGGAAGGTGGCCGTGCGGGGCGGTGGGGAGAGGCTCGACGGCACGATCGGCAAGGGCGGCGCCCGATGGGTTGCCGGTGACCGGCTCGAGCCCGGCGTCCGCTACCGGGTGCGTGCGGTCGCCGAGAGCGCCGAGGGCGAGCGGATCGAGAGCGTCTCCGCCTTCACCACCCAGGCCCTGAGCCTCGACCAGCAGACCTACCCGTCGGTGGCGCCGCTGGACGGCGAGACCGTCGGCGTCGGCATGCCTGTGGTGGTCAGCTTCGACCTCCCGGTGATCAACAAGGCTGCGTTCGAGCGGAACATGACGGTGACGTCGTCCCCGCAGCAGGCCGGGTCCTGGCGCTGGGTGACCGACAGGGAGGCGCACTGGCGGCCGAAGCGCTACTGGAAGGCCGGTACGACGGTCAGCGTGGACGTCGACGTGAACGGCGTACCTGCCGGCGGCGGGATCTACGGCCAGGAGGACCGTGAGATCGACTTCTCCGTCGGCGACGCGCACGTCTACAAGGTCGACGCGCGGACCTACCAGATGAAGGTCTTCTCGAACGGCGAGCTCCTCCGGACCCTGCCGATCACCACCGGCAAGCCCGGTTTCACCACCCGCTCCGGCGTCAAGGTGGTCATGGAGAAGTTCGCACAGAAGCGGATGAACTCCGAGACCGTCGGCATCCCGCGCGGCTCGGCCGAGGCCTACGACATCGACAACGTGAAGTGGGCGATGCGGCTCACCTCCTCCGGTGAGTTCATCCACGCTGCACCGTGGTCGGTGGGCTCGCAGGGTCGCGCCAACGTCTCCCATGGCTGCACCGGCATGAGCACCGAGAACGCCGCCTGGCTCTACTCGATGACCCGCAGGGGCGACGTGGTCGAGTACGTCGGCACCGACCGGGCGATGGAGCCCGACAACGGCTACGGCGAGTGGAACCTCGCCTGGTCCGACTACACCGAGGGATCCGCACTCTAGGGAGTCACACCACCCGGACCGTCGTACGACGCCCCGCGGTGAAGTCCCACAGACGGGCCGCGAGACTGCGACTCAGGCGTACGCACCCGTGCGAGGGGCCGGCCAGGTTGGTGCCGAGGTACCAGTCGGCGTGGATCTGGCGACCCGTCGACTTGCTCCGTGGGATCCGATGGAAGCCGATGCCGCACGGGGCGAACCGGACGAAGTCGTCCATCCACACGTTGCCGCTCTGGTTGAGACGCACCCGGGCGGGTCGGCCGCAGTAGGAGCCGGTGGCCCAGCTGCCCTTCCGGAGCACTCTCGGATTGTCCACGATCCCGCCCTCGGCGAGCACCCGGCCACCGGTGCCCACCAGCCAGACCCAGTTCTGGCGCTGGCTGACGACGATCCGGCGGCCCGAGCCCGAGCGCGCCGGGACCGGCCGGAAGTCGCAGCGCTTGGCCCGTGTGGAGTGGAGCAGGCGCCGGGTCGCGGAGTTGAGGTTGCCGGTCTGGTCGAGGCGGTGACGCGACTGGAAGCGGACGGTCGCGGTGCGGGTGTGCGCGCCGACCCGGCCGTCGGCAGGTCCGGCATCGCACCGCAGCGCGTTGAGGCGACGCTGGGCCTTCACAACGGTCGCGTCGGCGACGGCCACGGCCGGGAGGGCCGGGGCCAGCATCGCGAGAGCGGCCAGGACCGGCGGCAGCAGAAGCAGACGTCGCACCGAGGACCTCCTGAAAACCAACGGGCGCCGCCCATCCTCGCATGCGAGGTGGACGGCGCCCGCCGCTCGGCCTGTGGACCTCAGTGGTCAGCCGGGCCGTGCCTGTTCGGGCCGGCAGCGATCTGCGACTCCAACTCGTGCAGCTCGTGCTCGGCGTGGTGCTGTGCCTCGTGGAGCTCCTCCACGGTCGGCTTCTGCACGTTGTCGGCGAAGAACAGCGCCTGCAGCCTCGCCCGCAGCCTGCGCACCCGGAGCTTGCGACCCTCGAGACCGGAGGCCTCGATCTGCTCGACCTTCTCCGGCTCCGGGTCGTGGTCACGCGCGGTGAGTGTGTAGGCCTTCTCGAGCGGAAGCGGCAGGTGCTTCTCGGCGTAGCCGCCCTCGGGGGAGCGGACCAGCACACCGGACTCGTAGCCGTGGAGCAGCTTCTCCGCGTCGTGCCGCTGGAGGGAGATGCACCAGCGGCGCGTGATGATGAAGGCGATCACGGGACCGATGAACACCGCTGCCCGCAGGAAGTAGGTGATCTGGTTGATGCTGAGGTGCATCTTGATCGCGATGATGTCGTTGCCGCCTGCGGCCCAGGAGAGGCCGTAGAAGGTCATCAGGGCGACCATGATCGCCGTCCGCGTCGGAGCGTTGCGCGGTCGCTGAAGCAGGTGGTGCTCACGCTTGTCGCCGGTGATCCACGACTCGAGGAACGGCAGCGCGATCAGCACCATGAGCATCAGCGGCGGCATGACCAGGATCGGGATCATGACGTTCCACGAGAGCGTGACGCCCCAGATGTGCGTCTCCCACGCCGGAATGATGCGGAGCAGGCCATCGGGCCAGCCCATGTACCAGTCGGGCTGGGACCCCGCCGTCACCTTCGACGGGTCGTACGGGCCGTACTTCCAGACCGGGTTCATCGAGAACAGGCCACCCATCAGGGCGATCATGCCGAACACGATGAAGAAGAACCCGCCGGCCTTGGCCGCGTACACGGGGAGCATCGGGTAGCCGACGACGTTCTGCTCGGTGCGGCCGGGACCGGGCCACTGCGTGTGCTTGTGGTAGACGAGCAGCAGCATGTGGGCCGCGATCAGGGCGAGCAGCAGGCCCGGGATCAGCAGGATGTGCATGGCGTAGAACCGCGGGATGATCGTGTCACCCGGGAACTCCCCGCCGAACAGGAAGAACGACATGTAGGTGCCGATCACCGGCGAGGCCTTCATGAAGCCGTCCGCGGCCCGGACGCCCGTGCCCGACAGGAGGTCGTCGGGGAGGGAGTAGCCGGTGAAGCCCTCGATGGTGCCCAGGAGCAGCAGCAGGCAGCCGATGACCCAGTTGAGCTCGCGCGGCTTGCGGAAGGCGCCGGTGAAGTACACCCGCAGCAGGTGGATCATCATCGCCGCGATGAAGATCATCGCCGCCCAGTGGTGCATCTGCCGCATGAGCAGTCCACCGCGGACGTCGAAGGAGATCTCCAGGGTGGAGGCCATCGCCGAGGACATGTGGACGCCGCGCAGCGGGTCGTAGGAGCCGTCGTACTGGACCTCGGTCATGCTCGGGTCGAACCAGAGCGTGAGGAACACGCCGGTCAGCAGCAGGACGACGAAGCTCCACAGGGCGATCTCGCCCAGCATGAAGGACCAGTGGTCCGGGAACACCTTGCGGATGTTCTTCTTCATGGCGGTGCCGAGGCCGAGGCGCTCGTCCGCCCAGGTCGCGATCGTCCCAGCTCGCTGGGCGCCCTTCGTGGGCGTCGCGGGCTCGGAACCGTTGGTCGTCGCCACCTTGCTCACATCAACGCTCATAATAGTCACGCTCCCAGAAGCTCGGGCCGACCGGCTCGTCGAAGTCGCTCTGCGCGACAAGGTAGCCCTCCTCGTCGACCTCCAGCGGCAGCTGGGGAAGAGGCCGGCCTGCGGGGCCGAACACGACCTTGCCGGAGTCGGCCAGGTCGAAGGTGGACTGGTGGCACGGGCACAGCAGGTGGTGGGTCGTCCGCTCGTTCAGCGAGATCGGGCAGCCGACGTGGGTGCAGATCTTGGAGTACGCGACGATGCCGTCCACGCTCCAGTTCTCCCGGCTGCTGCCGTCCTTGGCCTTGCCGGGCTTGATGTCGCGAGGGTCCATGCGGAGCAGGATCAGCGACGCCTTGGACTTGTGGACCTGGAGGTGGACGCCCTCCACCTCGGTGGGGTCCACCTCGTAGCGCTCGGGGTTGTAGAGCACCTCGGGCTGGGCGTTGACCAGGTCACCGATCTCGAGGTCGGAGGCGAGGATCGGGGTGCCGATCGCGTCGCGGGAGATCCGCATCTTGGGGAGCGTCACCTGCTGCCCGTCCCGGGTGATCGTCTCGCCGCCGCGTCCCCAGATCGTGTGGTACAGCTTGTCGCCCGGCAGCGGACCCAGGTCCCGCAGCATCACGACGGTGGGCACGCCGAGCAGGCCGACCGCGCCGAGCAGGGAGTTGCGGATCAGCGGCCGCCGCCCGATGCCGGACTCGGCGAGGCCGGTGTTGAGGGCGTCCACGGCTGCCTCGCGGTCCTCGTCGGTCGACCGGGCCGGGTGGCGCATCTCGATGATCTCGTGGTCGGCCATGAGCTTGCGCGCCCAGTGGATGATGCCGACGCCGATGAACAGGAGCGCGAGGCCCAGGGTCAGGCCGAGCGCCATGGTCGAGGCGCCGAAGCCGGCGACGACGTGCCAGTTGTCGCCGACGTCGAGGGTGAAGTAGGCGACGACGAAGGCGATCGTGCTGAGCGCGGAGAGGGCGAAGAGGCCCGCCACCTGTCGCTCCGCGCGCTTCTCCTTGGCCGGGTCGACATCGGTGGGCCGCCAGGTGTGGGCGGGCAGGCCCGGGTCGGCGATCGGCTCGGGCAGTGCCAGCTCGCCGCCGTGGTCGCCGGAGTGGGTGTCGGGTGCGTCGCTCACGCTTCCGCCTCGTCCTTCTTCTCGCTGGAGCGGGTGGTGTGGGCTGCGATCCAGACGGCGAAGCCGACCAGGGCGCCGATGCCCACGAGCCACGCGGTGATGCCCTCGCTCACCGGTCCGAGGCCGCCCAGCGTGAAACCGCCGTAGCTGGGGGAGTCGTCCAGGGTCTCGAGGTAGGCGATGACGGCCTTCTTGTCCTCCGGCGGGATGTTGCCGTCGGAGAACGTGTCCATCGACTGCGGGCCGGTCAGCATCGCCTCGTAGACGTACTTCGGGTCCACGCCGCGGATCTTCGGGGCGTAGCCGCCTCGCGGCATGGCTCCGCCGGAGCCCTCGAAGTTGTGGCAGGCGGTGCAGTTGGCGAGGAAGATCTGGCTGCCGCGGGTGACGAGCTCCTTGTACTCGCTCTCGCTCAGGTCGTCGGTCGAGTAGAGCTCCTCGTCGGGGACCGCCGGACCGGTGCCGAGGGAGCCGACGAACGCCTCCAGCGCGTCGGACTCCTCCTCGGAGTACACGACCTCCTTGCGTGGGGCCTGCACGCCCGGCTGGGCCATGGGCATGCGGCCGGTGCCGACCTGGAAGTCCACGGCAGCCGCGCCCACGTCGGTCAGAGCGGGGCCGTACTGCGTGCCGCTCTGGGTGAGGACGCCCTCGCCGTTCTGGCCGTGGCAGAAGGCGCAGCCGACCAGGAAGAGCTCACGGCCCTCCTTGATCAGCTCCTCCTGGCTCTGGTCGGTGTCGGCCTGGGCCGGCGCGAGCGCGGCGTACAGGCCACCGGTGAGCAGCAGGCCGCACACCAGCAGCATGAGGCCGGCGAGCGGGCCGCGACGGTGCCGTGAGAGGCGACCGGCGGAGCGGTTCAGAAGGCGCACGTTCAGTCCTTGCGAGTCCGGGTCGGGGCGGGAAGGGATCCAGGGCTACTCATACGGTGTCCGGCGGTCACTTGACGAGGTAGATCGTCGCGAACAGGCCGATCCACACCACGTCGACGAAGTGCCAGTAGTAGGACACGACGATCGCGCTCACCGCCTGCTCGTGCGTGAACCGCTTCGCGATGTAGGTGCGCCCGAGCACGAAGAGGAAGGCGATCAGGCCGCCGGTCACGTGGATGCCGTGGAAGCCGGTGGTCAGGTAGAACATCGTGCCGTAGCCGTCGTTCGGGATGGTGACGCCTTCGTGAATCAGCTCGGCGTACTCCAGCGCCTGGCCGCCGATGAAGATGGCGCCCATGACGTAGGTGAGGATGAACCACTCGCGCAGGCCCCACTTGGCGACGTTGAGGAGCCCGGCCGCGCGGCCGACCTGACCGCGCTCCGCGGCGAACACGCCCAGCTGGCAGGTGAACGACGACAGCACCAGGATCGTGGTGTTGATGGCCGCGAACGGCACGTTGAGCAGGGCCGTGTTCTCGGCCCACATCTCGGGCGCCACCGAGCGGATCGTGAAGTACGACGCGAAGAGCGCCGCGAAGAACATGAGCTCGCTGGACAGCCAGATGATGGTGCCGACGGCGACCATGCTGGGTCGGTCGTGCTGGCCGTGCAGGCGCGAGGCCGGAATTGATGCCGTTGCTGTGGTCGCCACGGATGTCATTATGGCTGTTGGGTCCGGCATCGGCATCTCGACCCCCTGGTTCTGGTCCAGCGCCCTGCGGCACCTACGCTCAGAGCAGCTGAGGAGGTGCCCGTGGGACTCGTGGTGACCGTGGCGGCGGCAGCCGTCGAACCGCTCCCTGAGTTCGGGGCGAGCGCCCTGCTGTCGGAGTGGTCGCTGGCGCCCGTCCCGCTCGTTGCGACCGTCTGGGGGACCGGGCTGTACGTCCTGGGCGTGCTCGCGCTGCACCGGCGGGGCGACCGTTGGCCGGTCGGCCGATCGATCGCGTGGGGCGTCGGCATGCTGGCGTTCTACCTCGCCACGTCCTCCGGGCTCGCTGCCTACGACACGGTCCTGCTGAGCGTGCACATGGTGCAGCACATGGTGCTGTCGATGATCGTGCCGCTCTCCCTCGCGCTCGGCGCGCCGGTCACGCTGGCCCTGCGCACGCTCCCACGCAGGCCACGGGGCTGGCTGCTCGCCGTGCTCCACTCGCGCGTGGCGAAGGTGCTCGGCTTCCCGCCGCTCGCCTTCGGCCTGTATGTGGTCTCCCCGTGGGCGCTCTACTTCACCGGCTGGTACGACGCGTCGCTGAGCTCGACCTACGTCCACGAGATGATGCACGTCCACCTCGTGGCGGTGGGCGCGCTGTTCTTCTGGCCGATCGTGGGTGTGGACCCGCTGCCCGGACGCGTCAGCCATCCGTTCCGAGTGCTGCTGACGGTGATGACGCTCCCGTTCCACGCCTTCCTGGGCGTCACGATCATGGGGCAGACCGCGCTGTTGGGAGGCGATCACTACCCCTCGCTCCACGACGGGCCGATGGGCGCGTGGCTGCCCGATCCCCGCGCCGACCAGGAGCTCGCCGGCGGGATCCTCTGGGGAGCCGGTGACCTGGTCGGACTGGTCTTCTTCGTCGTGCTCTTCGTGCAGTGGGTGCGAGCCTCGACGAAGGAGGCCGAGCGCGAGGATCGGCGGCTCGACCGGGAGGAGGCTCGCGCCCGCGCCGCTCAGGAGTAACATCGCGGCTCGTGACCTCTTCGAAGACCCTGAAGGTGCTTGTCTACAGCGACGACGTGCACACCCGCGAGCAGGTCATCCTGGCGCTGGGCCGGCGTCCGCACCCCGACCTGCCGGAGCTGGAGTACGTCGAGGTCGCGACCGAGCCGGTGGTGATCCAGAACATGGACGCGGGCCAAATCGCCCTCGCCATCCTCGACGGCGAGGCCGTCCCCGCAGGGGGCA
Organism: Nocardioides sp.; assembly: GCF_004803405.1. Lineage (GTDB taxonomy): Bacteria > Actinomycetota > Actinomycetes > Propionibacteriales > Nocardioidaceae > Nocardioides > Nocardioides vastitatis. Next base: position 11,093 of record NZ_SSXI01000026.1, read on the forward strand.
TGGGGATCGCCAAGCAGCTCAAGGACGAGATCCGCGACTGCCCACCGCTCCTGGTGCTGACCGGTCGTCCGCAGGACGCCTGGCTCGCCACCTGGTCCCGGGCCGAGGCCGCGGTGCCGCACCCGATCGACCCGATCCAGCTCGCGGAGGCCGTGGTCTCGCTCCTCCGCGCCCGCGTCCCCGCCTGAGCCGGTGAGCTGGCCTGAGGTCCTCGGCGCGCTGGTCGCCGGGGAGGACCTGACCCCTGCACAGGCGAGCTGGGCGATGGGCGAGATCCTGGGTGGGGCCGCCACCGACGTGCAGATCGCGGGCTTCGCCGTGGCGCTGCGCGCCAAGGGGGAGACGATCGAAGAGGTCGTCGGCCTGGTCGAGGCCATGTATGCCGTCGCCACGCCGATCTCGGTCCCGGGCCGGCTGCTCGACGTCGTGGGCACCGGCGGCGACCGCTCGTTCTCGGTCAACATCTCGACGATGTCGGCGATCGTGGCCGCCGGCGCCGGCGCGCGCGTCGTGAAGCACGGCAACCGCTCGGCGTCCTCGAAGGCGGGGACCGCCGACGTGCTCGAGGCGCTCGGGGTCCGCCTGGACCTCCCCGCGGAGCGCGTGGCGGAGGTGGCGATCGAGGCCGGGATCACGTTCTGCTTCGCCGCCGCCTTCCATCCCGCGATGCGCCATGCCGCCGTGCCTCGCAAGGAGCTCGGCATCGCCACGACGTTCAACATCCTCGGCCCGCTGTCGAACCCGACGAGGCCGACCGCCCAGGCGATCGGCTGCGCCGATCCCAGGCTCGCGCCCGTGATGGCCGGCGTGTTCGCGCGCCGCGGCGTCGACGCGTGGGTGTTCCGGGGCGACGACGGGCTCGACGAGCTGACCACGACCACCACGTCCCGGCTCTGGGTGGTGCACGAGGGCGAGGTCACGACGTCCACCGTCGATCCGCTGGAGTTCGGTCTCGCGGCCGCGACGGCGGAGGACCTTCGCGGGGGCGACGCCCACCACAACGCCCAGGTCGTCCGCCGTCTGCTCGCCGGGGAGACCGGGCCGGTGCGGGACGCCGTACTCCTCAACGCCGGCGCCGCGCTCGCCGTGTACGACGCCCCGGGCGAGCCGGTCAGCGACGCGCTGGCAGCCGGCATCGCTCGGGCGGCGGAGGCGATCGACTCCGGCGCCGCTCAGTCGGCGCTCGACCGCTGGGTCGCTGCCGCGACGTCCTGAGTTCTCCCGGGACGGACCACAGCCATCCGCCGGCGCTCCCGGTCAGCCTGTGGCCCGAGGTCGGTCGGTCCAGGTCTGCGGGGCGATCAGGTAGACCCGACCCTCGGCCCGGGCGCTCTCGGTCCAGCCCCGTTCCTCCAGCGCTGCCCGCAGAGGAGCGTCCTCCGGTAGCAGCGCGGCGTCGGGATGGAGTTTTCGGACCTGGTCCCCCCAGTCGGGCGCGAGCCGGAACAGATCGTCGAGGCGCTCAAGCTCGCTGTCGGTGTACACGTCGCCGTACCCGTGCACCGGCACCTCGAGGTCGGGACGCGCCCAGAGGAGGAATCCACCGACGTCGGAGTCGGTGAGGACCGTCGCACCAGTCGGGAGGGCATCCAGGCGCTCGTCGAACGCGGTCACGGCGGCGGGTGCCACATCGGCCCGCGCCGGCGCGAGGAGCGCCACACAGATCACCCCGGCCGCGGTGCCGGCCATCAGCAGCCACCGTTCGGTCCGGCCGACCCGCGACCGGGCGCCGATCTGGTCCTGCAGCCGCTCCGCCGCGAGCGGCACGAGCACCGCCGCGGCCATGGGAACCGTGCGTGCGGAGTACACGATGAAGGTCATCCCCACCAGTACCACCGCTAGCTCGTAGGTGGCGCCCGGCCGTCGTCCCAGCATCGGCAGTACGCAGGCCGCGAGCAGCGCCAGTGCCGCGAGGCCGTCGGGCTCGGTGAGGCGAGGGGGTCCCCACTCCCCGAAGTACTCGGCGCGCGCGTTGACCTCCACGACCGCCAGTAAGAGCCGGGGACCCGCCGGGGTGATCGCGGCAGCCGCGAGCATGCCCGCAGGAACGAGGAGCGCCCGCCTGCCGAGGCGACCCTCGGCCACCGCGCCGGCGCACAGCACGACGCTCGCCCCGACGCCCAGGACCCACATGCCGTGCGTCATCGCCCACACCCAGCCGAGCGCCATCAGGCCCCACGGCACCCGCCCCGTGGACCGGGCGCGGTTCCACCACGCGACGGTGACTGTCGCGAGCACGATGCTCAGCGGCTGCGGGCGGAGCGAGAGCGCCGGGCCGGTCGCCACCACGGCGAGCGCCGTCACGAGGACAGCAGCGAGGGGGTCGGCGCCGCGACGCGCGCTCCAGTACCAGACCAGGACCGCGACGACGAGCAGGACGCCGTACAGGAGCGCGAGTGCGGGCAGGCCGCCCGCGCGCTCGACCAGCGCGAGGCCGACCTCGCTGAGCCACTGGGTGGGGACCCAGTGCGCGGATGAGGACTCGCTGGGGTGGCCGGGGGCCCATGGTCGCCATCCGCTCAGGAACTCCTCTCCGAGGCGGAGGTGGAAGTAGGTGTCTGAGTTCGTCAGCGGTGCTGCTGCTGTCCGGACGGCGTTGACCAGCAGCGCGAGCAGGGCCACGGCGGGCGCGATCGTACGAAGCTGTCGGGTCATCATGCGGTCTCGGGGGGTGAGAGATACAGCAGCTCCTGCTCCTGCTGCGTCACCGACCAGCCCTGTTGCAGCAGCGCGTGGGTCAGGGGCAGGTCGTCAGGCATCACGGCAGCAGAAGGTCGCAGGTCCGACAAGGTCCGTTCCCAACCCGGAGCGACCTTCACCAGCACCCGGTAGGACTCGAGCTCGTCGTCCGTGTAGACGTCGCCGTACCCGTGAATGGGTACGTCGAGCTCCGGATGGGTCCAGAGGAGGACCGCGCCGCTCACCCGGTCGGTGAGCACCACTTCGCCGGGTCGCAACGCCTCCAGCCTTGCGTCGAAGGCTGCGAGCTGCTCGGCGGCCTCGTCGCGTCCAGAGTCCGGCAGCAAGGGCGCCAGGATGACGAGAAGGGTGCTCAACCCGGCGACCACAGTCAGCTCGGGCCGGCCGAGGGCGGTCCGACGGACGGTCCGCTGCGCCCGCAACCGGCTGAGCTCCGAGCCCACCAGAGGTGCGAGCACCACCGCCGCGAGGGGAAGGGTCCGCAGCGAGTACAGGCTGAACACCGTGCCGAGCCCGAGCAGCGCCACGTCGACGGAAGCGAGGTGGCCGCGACGAGCCGTGAGCAGCACCGCTGTGAACAGGAGGAGGGTCACCGGGATCCCCACCGCGGAGGCGAGGTCGGGGGGACCCCACTCACGGAAGTACTCGGCGCGGGAGTTGACGAGGAGGACCGACGCGATCAGGCGCGGCCCCGCCGGCGTCAGACAGACCGCGAGGAGCATCCCGGCCGGCACCGACAGCATCAGGAGCGTCTCCCGCCGGCCTGCGCGGCGCTCGACACAGACGGCGACGGCGAGGACCAGGCTCATGGCCACGCCGAGGATCCACATGCCGTGACACACCGCCCACAGCCAACCCAGCGGAACCAGCCACCACGGCACCCGTCGGCTGCGGCGCACACCGGCCCAGGAGGCCACGACCACCGTGGCGAACAGGAAGCTCAGCATCTGCGGGCGCAGCGACACGCTCGGCAAGCAGGCGAGGAGCACGATCGGCGTGACGATCGTCGCGGCGGGCAGGCTCGCCCAGCTACGCACGAGCAGGTAGGTGCCGGCAGCGAGGGCGGACACCAGCGCCGCGAACACGATGACCAGTCCGGTCGTACCGAGGCTGTCGGACACGAGGGAGAGCCCGACCTGGGCCAGCCACTGCGTGGGCAGCCAGTCGTTGGTCGATGCGGTGCTCGGCTGCCCGGGGTCCGAGATCGACCAGCTCCCACGGAACTCGTCGCCGAAGCGCAGGTGGAAGTAGGTGTCGAAGGCCCGGAAGGGCTGCTTCGCCACCGAGGCGCCCACGCACGCCACTGCCAGGCCCACGGTCGCGGGCCAGGCCCGGGCGAGCAGCGGGAACCGCTGCCCGGGCGGCGGCGCGCCGGACTCGTCGGGCACCGTCAGTCGAGCCCGATGGAGAACGCCGCCTCGAGGTCGTGCCGTGAGTAGGCGCGGTAGGCGATGTGGGTCTCGGTGTCCACGACGCCTTCGACCTTGTTGAGTCGGTCGGCGACGACCGCGGCGATGTCCTCGTGGCTGCGCACCCGCACCAGGGCGATCAGGTCGATCTGCCCGGTCACCGAGTACACCTCGCTCACGCCCTCGAGGGCTGCAAGTGCCTCGGCGACCTCGGGAATCCGCGCGGTCTCGGCCTGGACGAAGACGATGGCGGTGATCATGGGCTCACCTTAGGGCGAATCATCACGTCACCGTGCGACCTGCGGTCCCGATCCCACTGACGCTCGGATGCCAGGCATCGGCAGCGGGCACGCCCGTCAGCCGGGCCATCTCGCAATCCCGGGGTAGTGCACGGTGGCGATCACACTGAGCAGCCACACCAGGGCGACCGTCCCGGCCAGGACCCCTCGCACCCGTACCGGTCGGCCCAGGCTGAGGACCCAACCCAGCAGGACCGGCTCACAGCACCATCGCAGGTAGGCCTGGCCGCGGTCCCAGACCGGCAGGCACGCGAGGACGACAAGGTACCCGAGAAGTGCCAGCCGCTCGTGGGCGTGCCCGTCCCGCCGGAGGACCGCGGGCGCCAGGAGGCCGATCGTGAGGACTGTCGGAACGAGCAGCGCGAGGTTGCCGATGTCCTGGCTGTCGACGGAGCCGAGGTACTCGAACAGGCTGACCAGCGGAGGGCCGAGGATGCCGTCGTCGGGGGGCGAGGCCACGACGTCTGCCCAGCGCCGACGGACGAAGATCCGCCAGCCGCCGTACAGGACGAAGGGCGCGAGTCCGACCCACCAGGGCGGGACCGGTCGCTCCTCCTGTCGCAGCAGCCGCGGGAAGATCGGCATCGCCACCCGGCTGGCGAGGACCGCGAAGGCGAGGATGAGGCTGGTCTCGCGGGTGAGCGCGGCGGCCGTCATGGCGACTGCGGCCCAGCGCCAGCGTCGCTGCCTCGCCGCGAGCACCGCGCCGGCCAGCAGCGCCCCTGCGAGCGGCTCGGTCAGGTCCTGGCCGATGCCGATCACGTAGCCGCCCCACGCCACGGGGACCAGGCCCCACCATGAGCTCCGTCCCGCTCGCCGGGCGATGGTCGCCGTCGCCATCGTCATGGCCAGCAGTGCGACGACATTGACCAGGAGCATGGTCCACGGAACCAACGCCGCCTGTCCGCCGGCCGACGCGAGCCAGACGACGCCCGGGTACCCGATGCGGGTCTGCCAGTACGCCGGACGGGTGAAGGTGATCCCGAACTGCTCCGGCTCGAGCGTCAGCGGGTCTCGCGAGAGCCGGTAGTACGCCTGGCCGTCGTACCCCCGGACGCCGCGGAAGACAGTGACCTCCGATGGCGTCTCGGCTGGGTCGGCGACGCCGTCCCCGGCGATCATGAACGAGCTCGGGTCGCCGTCGAACGCGGCGAGCCTCAGCCCGACGAACAGCACGTAGATCGCGGCTGCGGCCGCGACGACCGGCCAGGTGCGACGTGGGGCGAGTTCGGCAGCCGTCATGGGACATCAGGGGTGCCGCGGGAGTCCAGCTTGAGGTCCGGCCAGATCCGGTAGAACAGGACGGAGGCGATGACCCCGGGAAGTGCCAGCAGGAGCAGCAGACGCGGCTCGGCAGCCATTCCCGAGACGAACGCGTTGCGGGTCCAGACGTCCTCGGCGGGAACCGAGAGACCGGTGTTGACGACCGCGCCGGTCAGCGCGAACGTCCACTGGAGGGCCGCCAGCGGCATCCAGCATGCTCTCGCGGCTCGTCCCATCCGAGGGATGGACAGAGCGAGTGCCGGCGCCGCACACACCAGCATCTCGATCCCGATCCGGTAGCCGTAGAACGCGTCACCACCGCTGAACCGGTTCAACGTGGTCTGGAGGAACGTGTAGACCAGTCCTCCCACCAGCAGCGCTCGGGACCAGTCCGGCAGCGTGCGCCACGAGCGCACCAGCGCCGGGACCATCAGCGCGACGAGAGGGGTCCACACCAGGATGCCTCGGTCCGGTGAGATCCAGGTCCCGAGGTGGTTCACGACGTCGAAGGCGTAGTCGTCCGCGTTCCCCGTGAAGTCGTCGACCCGGTACGCCGACGTCGGGTCCCACCGGCCGTACATCCACCGGGTCCACACCGAGAGCAGCCCGAGCGCGGCCAGGCTGGGTGCCGCGACGCGTAGGGCGATGTCCGGCCTTCGGCGTACGACCGCCACGGCCAGGCCGACGATCGCGCAGATCACCGCGGTGTGCAGCCGCCCCCAGAGTGCGACCCCGCCGAAGACGCCGAGGAGCCACCATGACTCGCGGCGGGCGGCCCAGGCCATGCCCAGGATGCCGAGGACAGTGAGTGTGTGTGGCCACATCCCGTCTGCGGCGACGGTCCACAGCGGTGTCGTGAGTCCCAAGAGCAGCGCCGCGAGAGTCGCCCTGCCCTCGCCGAGGCTGCCGCGCAGGGTGCGCTGGAAGAGGACGACGGCGAGCGCGACGAGGAGCGCGGCCATCACCCCCGCGGGGACCGCGGACGGCCCGCCCGGGGTCACCAGGTAGGCAGGTACGCCCGCCGCGATGGTGCCGGGGGCCCGGCCGATCACGTCCTGGCCGTCGGCGGTCTGCACCACCCACACGTCACGCAAGGGATGCTGGTCGAGCCGGGGAAAGCCAGCGAGGTCCGGCACCGGGTTCCCGGTCCGCGCGAGGTTCCACGCCGCGAGGTCCGCGCTGTAGACGTCGAAGCTCGGCTTGGAGGAAACCGTGCTCGCAAAGAGCACGAAGACCACCAGGAACAGGCCGAGGGGGACGCGCCAACCAGGCGGGATCGGGTTCCGCACCCGTGCATTGTGGTGCGTCGTGACGGCGAAGGGCCGCATTCGCCCGCAAACCCGCGGGTCCAGATCAAGCGGGAAGCACGAGCGCGGCGTCAGAGATGGTGCCGGCCTGCTCCGTGCACGGGGCAGGTCCACTCACCGACCACGTCGACCAGGCGCACCCCCGGCGACTCCAGCCAGCGGAGGATCCGCTCCGACTCCTCGGCGGACGCCGCGGGGGCCGGGCCGACTGTGGGGAGCACGGTCTCAGCCGACGCTCGGAGCGAGTCGACGTAGGCCACCGCGTCCGTGCCGGCCGGAATGACACCGGCGGCGGCAAGGCGGCCGCGGCGGATGACGTGGACCGCCCAGCGGGCACGTCGTCCGGAGCCTGCCGACGGGTCCTCCTCGCGTCGAGCGGCCACGATCTCCGGGCACCGGGTGAGCGCGCTCAGCCGCTGGGTGCGTGCGGCGCCCCGGACGAACGACGCCAGCCGGTCACGGTGTGCGGCAGCCTCCTCGAACCGCTCCTGCTCGGCGAGCGCGGCCATCTTGGCGTTGACCAGCTCGACGACGTCGTCCGGACGCCGCTTCAGGTTGTCCTGCAGCTGGCGCACGACTGCGGCGTAGGTCTGCAGGTCGACGCTGCCGTCGCAGGGTGCGAGGCAGCGCGCCATCTCGGCGAGGACACAGGCGGACCGCGACGGCTGGCGGCCGAGCCGGTCGTTGCACTGCCGGATCGGAAAGACCTCGTGCAGCGCGGCGAGCGTGCTCTCCGCCGCGGAGCGGGAGGAGAAGGGCCCGAGATAGTCGGCGTCGTCGGCGAGCACCCGCTTGACGATGGATAGCCGTGGCCACACCTCACGAGTCAGCTTGAGGAAGGTGACCTTCTCCGGGAAGCGTGAGCGGCGGTTGTAGCTCGGCTTGTGCTCCGCGATCAGGCGCAGCTCCCGGACCTCGGCTTCCAGCGGGGTGGCGCACTCGATGCCCTCGACCCTGGTGGCGATCTGCACCATCTCGCCGATCCGCGAGCGCGTCTCCGAGGCGGTGAAGTAGGAGCGGACTCGGCGTCGCAGGTCCTTCGACGTGCCGACGTAGAGCACGCGTGACCGATCGTCCCGGAACAGGTAGACCCCGGGAGCGTGGGGGAGATGGTCGGCGAGGTGGCGCTTGCGTCGCTGCGCGGAAGCGACCTTCGATGAGTACCCCTGGAGCTCCTCGAGGGTGTGCACCCCGAGGCCGCCGAGGCGCTCCATCATCCCGTGCAGGACGTCGACGGTCGCGCGCGCGTCCTCGAGGGCACGGTGGTTGGGTGTGGTGCCGGAACGGAAGACGCGGGCCAGGGAGGACAGCTTGTGGTTGGGCGACTCGTCCCGACTGACGACGTGCCGCGCGAGCTTGACCGTGTCCAGCACCTCGAAGTCGGGCCAGGGGATGTCCTGCTCCCGGGCGAAGTGCTTGAGGAAGCCGACGTCGAAGCGGGCGTTGTGGGCCACCAGCACCGATCCTGCGGCGAACTCGAGGAACGCGGGGAGGGCGGACGTGATCGGTGGTGCGTCGGCGACCATCCGGTTGGTGATCCCGGTGAGGACGGCGATGAACGCCGGGATGGACGTGTGCGGGTTCACCAGGGTCTGGAACTCCCCGAGCACCTGTCCGCCACGGACCTTCACGGCGCCGATCTCGGTGATCCGGTCGCCGTCGCCGACGGAGCCGCCCGTGGTCTCGAGGTCGACGACGCAGAAGGTGAGGTCGTGCAGCGGCCGCCCGAGCTCCTCGAAGGTGCGCTGCTCGTCCCATCGGCCGGGGGCCGCGGTGACGGGGGCGGTGCTCATGTCGACGACGTTAGGCGCACCCTCCGACAGGTGGCGTGAGCCACGCGCTGGGGTGCCACCCCTACGTCATGCGGTCCGCTGTCGCCGTACACTCGTCGGCGTGTCCGTGCTCCCCGACGACAACCTCCGCTGGCGCTGCGGCGGCTGCGGCAACCTGACCAGGTTCGACGTGTCCCGCAGTCGGCAGACCACGGAGTACTGGCACTTCGACCTGGCGGGCGACCACCGGATCGAGCAGACCGAGGTGCTCGGCGAGACCGTCGAGTCGGTTCGCTGCCGGTGGTGCGGCCGCGACGACACCATCGAGCTGGTCGCGCGCGCCGACGCCTGAGACCTCGGCGCGGCCACTGTGTCGGACCCCGCTGTCAACCTCGTTCCATGACGACGAGAATCGACTGCGACACGTGCGTGGTGCGCGGTCTCGCATGCCACGACTGCGTGGTGACCGTGCTGCTCGGGCCGCCGCCCGAGCTGGTGATCGACGACGAGGAGCTGCGCGCGCTCGGTGCCTTGGCCGAGGGCGGGCTCGTGCCTCCGCTGCGCCTGGTGCGGCCGGTGGACACACCGCACGTGGAGTCCGCGTGACCCGAGGTGCCGGAGTGGTTGGAGTGAGTCCTGTGACTCATGTGACTGATGATCGGACCCCTTCGTGCCCAACACGCAAGGGAGGGTTTGGTGCGCTCGGCGCGGCCGATTAGTCTGCTCGCTCAGGTGTCTGTGGAAGTGGATCGACCGATCCGCGCAGGCATCGCGTCGAGTTCGGATCTCCTCGGGGGTCCGGAGCCGGGGACCCAACCACTTCTGGGGTGAATCCCGCTCGAGGCGCGACCGCGGCAGTCCGACCGGACTGTCGCCGGCGCGAGGAGGGCGGGTAGGGCAAGTCGTGCCCGAACCCGTCAGCTCACCCGGTAGGCGTACGACACCCAGAGGAGACCGCCAGCTCGTGCTGAACGGCCGGACCCGTACCACCGCAGCGCTCGCATCGCTCGCCCTCGCGGCATCCATCGGACTCTCCCTGAGCGCCCCCACCAGCCCCGCGCATGCCGAGCCGGACATCGACACCGTCCGGGACCGCGTGGAGCGTCTCTACCACGAGGCCGAGCAGGCCTCGGAGCGGTACAACGACGCCAGGCTCGAGCTCGCCGAGCTCAACGAGGAGGTCGACTCGCTCGAGGCCGACCAGGCCCGCCAGGGCGACGCCCTCGAGGGCGTCCGGTCCGATGTCCGGGACTCGATCATCCAGCGGTACCAGAGCGGCGGCCTCGGCCCCGCCGGTGAGCTGCTCGCCTCGGACTCCGAGGGCTTCCTCGACCAGCTCTCGACCCTGTCGACCATCGACGGACTCCAGGACTCGCTCCTGTCGGACTACGACAACGAGCTCGAGGCCTACGACATCCGCAAGGACCAGACCGAGCAGCGTCGCAACGACGTCGCCGACCTCCAGGCCAAGCTGGCCGAGGAGAAGGAGACGGCCGACTCCAAGCTCGAGGAGGCCGAGGAGCTCCTCTCGCGGCTCGAGGAGGAGGAGCGCGAGGCGATCCTCTCCCGTGACGGCGGCATGCGTGCCCCGGACGCGGCGTCCATTCCCGCGTCGGGCCGGGCGGCCGTCGCGGTCAGGTACGCCCTCGCGCAGGTCGGCGACTCCTACGTCTACGGCGCTGCCGGTCCGAACGCGTTCGACTGCTCCGGTCTGACGATGATGGCCTGGGGCCAGGCCGGCGTCGGCCTGCCGCACTCCTCAAGCGCGCAGTACGGCAGCGGAGCCCGGGTCTCGCAGAGCGAGCTGCAGCCCGGTGACCTCGTCTTCTACTACAGCCCGATCAGCCACGTCGGCATCTACATCGGCAACGGCATGATCGTCCACGCTGCGAACCCGGGCTCGGGTGTGCGGGTGGCTGCGGTGAACTCGATGCCGTACACCGGAGCGGTCCGGCCTGGGTGAACCGCCGGGCCGCCCCGACGATCCTGCTGCTCGCCGCCGCGCTGCTGGCCGGCGGCTGCTCGGCCGACGACTATGTCGCGCCACCACCGCCCCAACAGGGGAGCGAGGTGGCGCCCGCGGCCGCCGGCGACACCATCCAGGCCCTCCAGAAGGCCATCCAGACCGACGATGCCACCGCGGCCGGTGAGCTCGGCGCCGATGTCGAGGCCACCGAGCGGCTCGCTGCGATCGCGAAGAACGCGACCGCGCTCGGCCTCACGGACATCACCTTCCGTTACGTGGCCGAGACGGGCAGCACGAGCGACGACGGCGTCTGGGACGGCATGGTCGCCGTGACCTGGCGCCACGAAGGCTTCGACGAGGCGTCCGCCCGGGTGGAGATTCCGTTCTCCTTCGCCGAGGCGGGCGACCGGATCGCCGGCGTCGGCGGTCAGCGTCATCGGCTCCCGGTCTGGCTCTCCGGAGCGGTCAGCGTCCGTCGTACGGCCGGGACAGTGGTGTTCGGTCCCGTGCCCGCCACAGAGCTGGCGCGGTACGCCCGCTGGGCGCGCGTCGCCGCAACAGATGTCCGCGGCATCCTCCGGCGGCGGGCGCGGCTCGTGGTGGAGGTGCCTCCCGACGCCGCAGCGCTGCACCACGCGCTGGACGCCGCGCGAGGAGAGTACGACGCGATCGCCGCCGTCACGGCGCCGGTGGACGGGTCCAGCGCCCCGGGCAGCCCGGTCCACGTCTTTCTCAACCCCACCGTCTTCGGCGACCTCGAACCTGTCGCCGCTCAAGTGGTGATGACCCACGAGACCGTCCACGCGGTCACGGGTGCCGCGCTGGCGCGGCGCGGCCCGTTGTGGCTGGTGGAGGGATTCGCCGACTACATCGCGCTGCGTGACGTGGACCTGCCGCTGAGCCGGACAGCCGGGCAGATCATCGCTCAGATCCGACGGGACGGACTCCCCGGGGCGCTGCCGTCTGCGACCGACTTCGACACCGGCAGCAGCCACCTCGGAGCCGCCTACGAAGCGGCGTGGCTGGTGTGCGTGACCCTTGCCGAGAGAAGCGGTGGGGCCGCCTTGGTCGGCCTCTACGACGCCGTCCTCGGCGGGGCGAGTCTCGATGCCGAGCTGCGCACGCGGTTCGGGTGGAGCGAAGCCGACCTGACGGCGGCCTGGCGGGCCCGGCTGGCCGTCGCGGCCGGCGTGTCAGAGTAGGGCCGTGGAACCCGGCCCCCCTGCTGACGCCCGTCGGGTCGCGCTGGGGACGCTCCTGATCGGTATCGCCGGGTTCGTGCTCGTCGCGATGGCGCGGGTGCCGTGGGAGCCGGTGCCGGGCGGTCTGCCGGACCCCGTCGCGGCCGCCACCGTCTTCTCGCCCGAAGAGATCGAGCGTGCCGAGCACTTCTCCCGATGGGCACGGGCCTGGAGCTGGTCCTCGCTGGTGGCATCCCTCGCGGTCGCCTGCTGGCTGGGCTTCGGTCGCCGGGGCCGCGCCCTCGCCGAGGTGATGCGCGGGCCGTGGTGGCTGCGGATCGTCCTGGTGGTCACGGCGCTGACGCTGATCGGACGCGTGGTGACACTGCCGTTCGGGATCGCCCTGCGCCAGCTACGGCTGGACGAGGGCCTCGCAGCCGGCAGCTGGACGGCGTGGAGCATCGACCTGGCCAAGGGGGAGCTGGTCGCCATCGCGTCGACGTCGATCGCGCTGGTGGCCCTGGTGGGTTGTGCGCGCCGATGGCCACGGGCCTGGCCGGCGGTCGCGGGCGCGGGCCTGGCCGCCCTCGTGGTCGTAGGATCCTTCGGCTACCCGCTGGTGGTGGAGCCTCTGTTCAACCGGTTCGAGCCGCTGCAGGAAGGCGCTCTTCGGACAGCGGTGCTCGAGCTCGCCGAGAAGGAGGGGGTGGCGGTCGACGACGTCCTGGTCGCGGACGCATCACGGCGTACGACGACCCTGAATGCCTACGTCTCCGGCTTCGGCCACACCCGTCGCGTGGTGCTCTACGACAACCTGGTCCAGGACACCCCGGAGGACGAGGCGCTCTCGGTGGTGGCGCACGAGCTGGCGCACGCGAAGCACGGCGACGTGGTCACCGGGACCGCGCTGGGTGCGGCAGGTGCCTTCGTGGGCATCGGGCTGCTCGGGGTGCTGCTCCCGGGCCGTGGGCGGCGGGTGGGTGGCAACCGCCCGATAGCGGGGGTCGCGGATATCCGTTCCGTGCCGCCCGTCCTGGCGCTCGCGGCGATCGCGATGCTGCTGTCGGCGCCGGCGCAGAGCGCCGTGAGCCGGCAGCTGGAGCTGCGGGCAGACCAGACGGCGCTGGAGGCGACGAAGAGCCCGGAGGCGTTCGTCGGTCTCCAACGCCGTCTGGCACTGCGATCCCAGGCCGACCCCACACCTCCGGCGTGGTCGCAGTGGTGGTTCGGCTCTCATCCGACCGTGCTCGAGCGGATCGCGCTCGCTCAGCGCTGACGGGCCTCGCGCAGGTTCACCAGGAGCTGGCGGTCTCGTAGAGCTCCGCGACGTTGGGGCCCAGGAGCAGTACTCCACCGACGACGACCGCCGCAATCAGGAAGACCAGCAAGGCGTACTCGATCGCGGACGCTCCGCGTTCGTGCGGGGCTCCATCGCAACGGATCACGGCTGCGGGCTCTCCTGTGAAATGCAGGACGGCCGCGTCACAGGGTTGCGACGCGGCCGTCCCGACGGCTCGAACGGATCAGTCGATGCTGCTGTTGACGTCGGTGAAGGCGCCCTTGATGGTGTCACCGAGCGTGAACACGACGGCCACGATGGCGGCGGCGATGAGGGCGACCAGGAGGCCGTACTCGACGGCGGTCGCGCCACGCTCCTCCATCTTGGTCAGGCGGGCGTTCAGCAGGATGTTGAGGTACTGGATCATCGGGGTGCTCCTATGGCGTGTCTTGCAGTGTCCCCGGGGCGTATTCCCCGATGAGGAAAGCCTGCCTGATCCGCACGACCCACGGATCGGGAGTTCGACTCGATGCCCGTAGTCATTTGGGACTAAGGCGCCGCCGTGATCGGCGACGGGCGACTCAGCGAGCCGACGGCTGGACGGTCGAGAGCAGCCCGATCCGCATCGCGGTCACCAACGCCTGGGCTCGGTTCGCAGCGCCCAGCTTCTGGTAGATCCGGGCGATGTGGGACTTGGTCGTCGACTCGGAGAGGTAGAGCTTCTGCCCGATCGCGGCAGCGTTGAGGCCCTCCGCCAGCAGCAAAAGCACGTCGTGCTCGCGCTCGGTGAGTGCGGTGGACTCAGCCGACTGGCGTCGCATCATGGCTCCGACGAGGCCGGCGCACACGAAGGCCTTGGGGGAGACTGCCGAGTGCCGGGCCGTCTTGATCACCTCCGTGGACGGGGCGTCCTTGCCGACGAACCCGGACGCGCCCGCCTGCATCGCGGCGAAGATCTGCTCGTCACCCGAGTGCATGGTCAGCACGATCAACCCGACGGTGTCGCTCTCCTTGCGGATCGTGCGCACCACGTCGAGGCCGGTCCCGTCCTGCATCTGGAGATCGGTGACGACGACGTCGGGCTTGAGCTCGCGATAGCGCGCGATGCCCTCCTCGACCGACCCCGCCGTGCCGACCACGTCCAGGTCGTCCTCCATGTCGAGCACTGCGCCGAGCCCGCTGCGAATCAGCTCGTGGTCGTCGATCAGCAGAACCCTGATGGTGTCGCTCATCGCTTCTCCTCCGTGGTCGGGGCGTTCTTGGCGGCCTTCGGAGCGCGTGGCGCCTTGAGTGACACCGAGACCGTGAGGCCCCGACTGGCGTTGTCGCGAACCACGAGTTCCGCACCGATCAGTCTCGCACGCTCGCGCATGATCTTCAGCCCGTGCGAGTCGGTGCGGGCGCGTTGCAGGCCGACTCCGTTGTCGGTGATGGTGATGAGCGCCTCGGGTGCGTACACCTGGCATCTCACGTCGATCGCCGTGGCCCGAGCGTGCTTGACCGCGTTGTTCATGGCTTCCTGGGCGATCCGGAAGAGCTCGGCCTCGACCTCCGGCCGGAGTCGCTGAGGCTGCTCGTCCAGACGCACCCGGATCGGGATGCCCGACGACTCCGAGAGGTGTCGGGCAACACCGCTGATCGCGCCGCCCAGGCTCTCGTTCTCCCCGATGCTGGTGCGCAGGTTCATCACCGAGCGCCGGACCTCCCCGACGACCGTGGAGACCCGCTCGCGGAGCAGGGCGAGGTACTTGGCCTGCTGCTCGTCCGCGGGACGCGCGGCGAGGGCGTCGATGATGTACCCGAGGGAGGCGATGTCCTGCGCGACGCCGTCGTGCATCTCGCGGGCCAGGCGGTTTCGCTCGTCAGCCGTTGCCGCGTCCCGGAACTGTGCGAACAGCAGTGCCGCATCCAGCTTGACTGCGCAGTCGGCCAGGTCGTGAGCGAGGTTCCCGAGGGACAGCCGCCGGTCGCCGTCCGACGCGGCCGGGCGCAGGCCGGCGACGATGGCCTGGTCGGTGACCCGGAAGGCGAAGCCCTGTCCGATCTGGACGGTGCCGGCGTCACCCTTCCCGAGGCCGCGGACATCGCAGGCCAGCGTCTCGCACGCGGCGGAGTCGCCCGGCTCGAGCTCGATCGTGGAGGCCACCGGCGTCAGGTCGTCGCCCCGCGGCACGTAGAGCACGAGGCCCCGGTTGGGAATCCGGTCGCTGACCCGGCTGAGCAGCTCTCCGCCGAGCGCACCCACGTCGAGCCCGGAGCTGAGGCTTCCGGAGAGGTCGAGCAGCTGCTTGAGGTGCTGTTGGGCGTCGCGGTAGGGCGCGAGGGGGTCTGCCCCCCGGTCCGAGGAGAACGTCACACCGGCGATCAGGCTCAGGCCGACGCCCGCCATCACCCAGGTGAAGATCGAGACGCTCTGCTCGCCCGTCAGGCGCTCCCACCACATCAGCCCCAGAGCCACGACCGCGATCAGCTCGACCAGCACCGTTCGAGCCATCGTGCGCATGCCGGCGACCGCCGTCGCGTAAAGCGGTGGCACGACCAGGGCGGCCAGGATCGAGGGGGCGTAGACCATACCGACCGCACAGATCGCGCCGACGGTCGCTGCCTCCGTCGACGGACGCATCGACAGATCGAGATCCCGCCTGATCGCGGTGATGCCCTGGTAGATCCACACGGCAGTGAGCGCGAGCAGGGCCAGTAGGCCCTCTCCCTGACGGAACCAGAGGATCGGACCGCCGATCGCGAGCAGCGCGAAGAACCGCGCGGCTCCGACCACGGCGTACGTCTGGCTACTGGGCATGTACCGAGCCTAGGCCCCCGTCAGCCCGTTCCGCCGAAGCTGTCGATGGCGCCGAGGACCGCCGGCCCCATCACGACGACGAACAGGCAGGGGAGGATGAAGAGAATCAGGGGCAGCATGATCTTCACCGGGACCTGCTGCGCCCTCTCCTCGGCATACTGTCGACGCTTGGTGCGGATCTCCGTGGCCTGCACCCGCAGCACCTGGCCGATCGGGATGCCGAAGGCGTCAGCCTGCACCATGGAGCCGACGAACGTGTGCAGCTCATCGACGTTGCTCCGTTCGCCCATGGCGCGCATGGCGTCCGAGCGTCCCATCCCGAGCTGCATCTCCCTCAGGACGCGCGAGAACTCCTCGGCGAGCGGACCGTCGGTGTTGCGCGCGACCTGCTGGACGGCGGCGTCGAAGCCGAGTCCTGCCTCGACGCTGATCGTGAGCAGGTCGACCGCATCGGCGAGAGTGCGCCTGAGCTTGTCCGCCCGCTTCGCGGCACGCTGATGGAGGAAGAGGTCGGGAGCGGAGAATCCCGCTACCAGGGCGAGGATCACGAGAAGTGCGAGCCAGGTGACGCCGAGTCCGACGACGAGGCCATATGCGAGGGCGCAGATCGGAAAACCGGCCGCGCAGACGACCTTCGTGGAGATGACCCGATCGACGGTCCATCCGGTCGGATTGCCCGCCAGGTCCAGCTTGCGACGGATCCGCTCCGCCTTGTCGCCCCCAGTCAGACGACGGCCCAGACCGAGGGCTCGCTGCTGCAGCGGCTCCAGGACGCGGTCGGCGAACGAGCGATCCGCATCCTCCGCCAGCTCACGGCCGGAGCTGCCGTGCTGATCCAGCGCGTGGAGCGCCCGCGCCAGGCCGGTCGGCGCCTCCTCCCTGACGAGTGCGGCGCTGAGCGCTGCGAGGGCGCCGACGATGAGCACGAACGCGAGGAGCAGCAGCATCACACGTCCACCTTCACCATTCGGGACATCCAGAAGACGCCGATCAGCATCCAGACACTGCCTCCGATGCTCAGCACCAGGCCTCGGGCATCCGTCACGAGCGGCGCGAGGAAGGATCGATTGGTGAGGAACAGATAGAGCGCGAACACCGGAGGAAGACCGCACAGAATCATCGCCGAGAGCCGTCCTTCGGCGGACAGGGAGCGCACCTGGCGGCGGAGGTAGGCACGCTCCCGCATCGTCGACGCGACGGTCGTCAGCAGCTCGGCGAGGTTTCCACCGACCTGGCGCTGGATTCGGATCGCCATGACACTCCAGGCGAAGTCCTTGCTCTGGAACCGGTCAGCGACGCCCTCGAAGGCGTCTTCGAGCGGCATGCCGATCCGCGCCTCGACGAGCACCCGCTTGAACTCCGACGCGATCGGCTCGGGACCCTCGCGGACGACGGTGTCGATCGCCTGGGCGAGGGAGAGGCCGGCGCTCAGGGCTCCGGCAATCAGCTGGAGCACCTCGGGCAGGGCAGCGTCGAATGCACGACGGCGCCGGCTCGTCCGGAACCGGAGGTAGATGGGTGGCAGGAAGACGCCTGCCACCAGGAACAGGAGACCGACGAGGATGCTGCCCTTCCCGAGCAGGAGTCCAACGGCTCCTGCGCCGAACACGACGGCGACGTGAACCAGCAACCACTCCGACGGCTTGAACTCGCTGCCGGCAGCCGCGAGTCGGCGCATGAGTCTCTCGTTCAGGCCGCTGTTCCGCTCCAGGACGCCGGCGGCCGCGGCCCTCGCCTGGTCCATCACCGGCTCCGTGGGCGGCTTTGCCAGCGATCGCTCGGCCGAGCCCGATGTCCGGGCGCTGTAGGCCTCGACACGCTCGGCGATGGTCATCGGGCCCGGGGCACGAGGAACCAGGAGGACGGCCGCCGAGACGAGGCCGATCGCGGACACCCCGATACCCACGTAGAGCAGCCAGCCCGGCACCGCCCAGCCGGCTGGACTGTCGAGCGTCGGAAGGACGTCGACCGCGTCCGTCGACGACGCCTCCTGAATGGACGCCAACGCGCGAGCCACGACGGGCTCGCCGGCGGTGGGCAGGATGACCTCGACGGTTGCCTCACGTGCGTCGAAGTCGCTCGGCAAGGGCGCGGTGATAAGGACCTGGCCCGCAAGGAGATCGGCCTGCGTGCGGAACGCCTCCGCCAGCGCCGGGCCGGTGGACTCGATGACGCGGCCGTTCCCGGCATCGGCCATGGCACGCAGTGGTGCGAGGGCCTTGCCGGACTGGCCGAGGCTGACCACGTCCACGAGGGTCTCGGTCGACTCGATCACGCCCGTGACGTCATCGAGCGTGGCCGACCCGCCGGTGTCCGACCCGTCGGAGAGCAGGAGAACGGTTCGCTGACCGTCCTCCCCGGCTGCGTCCACAGCGGCGGACACTCCGTCGTAGAGCAACGTGTCGCGTCGCAGGTCCAGGCTGTTGATGACCGCGCGGGCAGCGTCACGGTCGGTCGTGGGGCTGAGCGCCACCGCCACCTCGCTGTCGAACGTCACCACGCCGACCTCGACGTCTCGTGGGACGCTGTCGAGGTAGATGCCGGCCGCATCCTTGGCGGCTGCGAAGCGGCCGCTGCGAGCCATGGAACGGCTGGTGTCGATGGCGAGGATCGTCACCCGCTTCACCGAGGAGACCGTGCCGGCAGCAGACGCCGTCGCGTTGAGCGATCCGCCGTCGAGCGTCGCGGAGACGCCGGCGAGGTCGACCTCCACGCCGGGCGGGACGTTGACGAGGACGCGCAGGTCCTCGCCCGACGACTCGACATGGGTGATCGTGCCGTCCTCGGCGGAAGCCGCAGCAGCGGGAAGCAGCACCGCCGCGACCAACGCGGCGAAGAGGAGGAACAGCCGACGCGCAGCCATCACACCTGGTCCGTTCGGAAGGTCATCGGGTCGACCGAGACGTTGGCGTAGGCCAGCTTCTCGATGAACTTCGGCCGCAGACCCGTCGAGCGCAGGCGGCCGAGCACACGGCCGTTCTCGTCGAAGCCCGCGGTGTTGTCGAAGACGAAGATGTCTTGGAGGGTGATGACGTCGCCCTCCATCCGCTCCACCTCGGTGATGTGCGTGATCCGCCTGGTGCCGTCCTTGAAGCGGGTCTGGTGCACGATCAGGTCCACGGCGGAGGCCACCTGCTCGCGAATGGCGCGGATCGGTAGGTCCATACCGGCCATCAGCACCATCGTCTCCATGCGCGCCAGTGCGTCCCGGGGACCGTTGGAGTGCAGGGTGCAGATCGAGCCGTCGTGACCGGTGTTCATCGCCTGGAGCATGTCGAGCGCCGAGGCGTCACGGACCTCGCCGACGACGATGCGGTCCGGCCGCATCCGCAGGCTGTTGCGGACCAGGTCGCGGATGGTGACCGCGCCCTTGCCCTCGATGTTGGCCGGCCGGGACTCCAACCGGACCACGTGGTCCTGCTTGAGCTGAAGCTCCGCGGCGTCCTCGATCGTGACGATTCGCTCGTCGGTCGGGATGAACGACGAGAGCACGTTGAGCGTGGTCGTCTTGCCCGCGCCAGTTCCGCCCGAGACGATGACGTTGAGGCGGCCCCGGACGCACGCGTCGAGGAAGTCGGCGGTCTGCGGAGTGAGTGACCCGAAGTTGATCAAGTCCTGCACCGTGAGCGGGTCCGCCGAGAACTTGCGGATCGTGAGCGCTGAGCCATCGACCGCCAGCGGCGGGACGATGGCGTTGACCCGGCTGCCGTCGGGAAGGCGGGCATCGACCATCGGCGAGGACTCGTCCACGCGACGGCCGATCCGCGACACGATCTTGTCGATCGTGCGGCGCAGGTGAGCCTCGTCGGTGAAGTGGGCGTCGGCCTTCATCAGCCGGCCGTTCTTCTCCAGCCAGACGTCGGGGCCGTTGACCATGACCTCGGAGACCTCAGGATCGCGGAGGTACGGATCGATCGGTCCGTAGCCGAGGATGTCGTCGGTGATCTCGAGGGTCACCCGGGAGCGGTCCGCCGCGCTCAACGGGCGGTCCTGCGAGCCGAGCACCTCGGAGAGAACGTTGCGTACGGTCTGGTCCAGCTCCTGCTGGTCCATGTCGGCGTCGTAGAGGTGCGGACCGAGCCTCTTCAGAAGCTCGGCGTGGACGCTCGCTTTGAGCTCCTCGATCCGGTCGGCCTCCTGGCTGACCAGCGCTCGCCGGGAGGCCGGACGGCTGTCGGGGCCGACCGCAGGGGCGCGCGCCGAGAGCGGCCCGGAGGTCTGCCCCGTTGCGGGATGCTCGGTCTCGTCTGCCCTGGCCGAGCCGCCAGCGGTGTCGGCCTGGGGTTCCAGATCGGCCGTCCCGGCGGGCTTGTCCCTGGCGGTACCCGCTTCACCACGGGCGGCGGCGAGGCGGTCGGAGAGCGTCGACATCAGGCCCTCCCGCGGCGGAAGAGGCCACGCGACCGCGGCTGCCCGAAGCTCTCACCGGCGGTCTGGCGTGGCATCGGATCGCCGGCCAGAGTGGACGCCAGCTGCGCGTAGGCGAGGCTCGCCGGATGGCTCGGCTTGTGGGCCACGATCGGTGTGCCGGCGTTCGTCGAAGCGGCGATCTCGACCGCGGTCGCGACCTGTGAGGCCACAGGCATCCCCAGGATGCTCTCCACCTTCTCGACGCTGATGCCGACCGCATCGTCGGCACGGTTGAGGAGGAGGTGGCGGTGGCCCCGCGCGATGTTGAGCATGTCCATGGTCTCCAGTGCGACCTTGACGTTCTTCAGCGTCGGCACGTCGAGAGTGGCCACGACGACGCACTCATCCGTCTCGTCGAGTGCGGTCAGCGTCGCGTCGTCGAAGGACGGTGCCGTGTCGACCACGATGTAGTCGAAGCCCTCGCGCAGGGCACGTAGGATCCGTGAGATCAGCAGCGGGGTGACCCGCTCTCGCACGTCCGGGTGGGACGGCGCCGCGAGGACTGTGATGGAGTCCTGGTGGCGAGTCATCAAGCCCTCGAGCATTTCGAGGTCCACCGAGTCCTCGGACCCGACGGCCTGCTCGATGGAGTGCGTCGGGAAGAGCTGCATCGTGATCGCGACGTCGCCGAAGCCGAGGTCGAGGTCGACGAGGCACACCCTGCGTGCGCCACGATCGGTGAGCGCGAGCGCCAGGTTGACCGAGGATGTCGTCTTGCCCACGCCTCCCTTGGGGGAGAAGACCGTGACGACCCGGCCCTGCTGGCGTGCACCCTCGGGACCGCGTAGGGCCTGAAACAGCTGCTGGGCGCGCTCGACGGCATTCGTCAGGCCCTTCTCGTCGCCGTTCTCCACCACGACGTCACGGACACCGGCGTGCATCGCCCGCGTGAGCACATCGGTGTCGAACCGCTCGCGGACGAGCACGACGCTGACGGTCGGACGGCTGATCCGGAGATCCTCCGTGGTTGCCAGGGCGGTCTCGAGCGGGATCGAGGACCCGAGCGCGACGACGTACTCCTCGGGGTGCTGGTCGAGCCAGGCATACGCGCGGTCGATCGACGCGACCGCGTGGGAACCGGCGGGCATCGCGGTGAGCAACCTCTCCACGACCGACTGGTCCTGTTCCACTAGAACCGGCATGGCGACCTCACTGCGGTGCACCGCCCGAGCCTGAGCAGCTCGGGCGCACCTTGCTCGCGGAGTTGAGGAGCGCAACCGAGAGCTCGCCGTCCCGCTTGGCGTCCTCGAGTGCTTGGAAGTCGACCTGCGTCAGCGCGATGGTGAGCGGCGGCGCCTTGGCCACCTCGCTGGTCGCGTCCTGGTCCTCGGCCTCGTTGGCCAGCTCGGCACCCACGGCCACGACCGTGACCCGCGGCAGGAGCAGGCAGGTCCGCTCGTTCTCGCCGGTGGCGAAGATCGCAACCTCCGACCCGGGCAGGATGAAGGCGCCGAGAGGGAGGTTGAAGTCCTCGGTCTTGGTCAGCATTCCGCTCGGGATCGGCAGCGCCGCGACGTCGAGCGGGTCGCCGGCGCCACCGAACTTGGCCGGGATCAGCTGCTCCCCGGGATGGATCGTGGTCAGCGCGATCTTGCCGCGCAGTGGGTCGGCGTCCTGGCCGGCGCCGTCGAGGAGCTGGGCCCGTGCGATGCGCTTGAGCGTGACCTTGCCGCCCTTGAGGGCATCGTCGAAGCTTTCGCCAGGGTTGATCTTCTGTGATGCGGTCAGCACCTTGACGGTGTCGAACTTCTCGGCTGCCCGTGTCTCCGCCCCTTGGGCGTAGACGAAGACGAGCGCGACACCCAGCGCAGCGATCATCGCAGCCACGACGAGCAGCAACCTACGACGGTCCACTTCAGAGCCCTCCCGCTCCCCATGTACCGGCAGGCCCACCTCTGGGACCTCGCCAGCGAACAACTCCGAAACTCGCGCGTCGACCCTCCCAAGCGTCAGCGCACGGTGAGACTATCGGTCGGTCTGCGGGGAAAGTGATTGAAATCGTGAAATCAGCAGGACCCGGACCCGGCCACCGGGGGACGGAAGCGCCTCGATCGCCTCACTGGTAGATCGCGGCGATCTCGTCCCGGCACTCGCGCAGGACGACGTTCCGCTTCAGCTTCAGGCTCGGGGTGACCTGACCGGCCTCCTCGGTCCAGTCCGCGGGGAGGATCGTGAACTTCCGGATCGACTCGGCCTTGGAGACGGTTTTGTTCGCGTCGTCGATGACGAGCTGGATCTCGGCGCGCAGGTCGTCGTCGTCGGCCAGGTCCGCGACACTGCCGGACTTGCCATGCTGCTCGGCCCAGGCGGGAAGGGCCTCCTCGTCGATCGTGACGAGGGCGCCGATGAACGGCTGGCCGTCTCCCACGACCAGGCACTGGCTGACCAGCGGATGGGCGCGGACCCGGTCCTCTAGCACCGCCGGAGCGACGTTCTTGCCGCCGGCAGTGACCAGGATCTCCTTCTTCCGGCCGGTGATCCGGACGAAGCCCTCGTCGTCGACCTCGCCCACGTCACCGGAGTGGAACCAGCCGTCGACGTCGAGCGCCTCCGCCGTCGCCGCGGGATCGTTCCAGTATCCCGTGAACACCTGGCCCCCGCGGAACAGCAGCTCACCGTCGTCCGCCACCCGCACGGCGACCCCGGGGAGCGGACGGCCGACGGTGCCGACCTTCTGAGCGTCAGGCAGGTTCACGGTCAGTGCCGCGGTGGTCTCGGTGAGCCCGTAGCCCTCGAGCACGGTCAGGCCGATGCCGCGATAGAAGTGACCGAGGCGGTCCCCGAGCGGCGCACCACCGGAGACGGCGTACTCGCACTGGCCCCCGAGCGCCCCGCGCAGCTTGCCGTAGACCAGCCTCGAGAACACGGCGTGCTGCGCCCGCACCCGCACGGGCACCCGGCTGCCGTCGAGCGCGCGCGAGTAGGCGATGGCCACCTCGGCGGCTCGGTCGAAGATCCGGCCCTTCCCGTCGGCCGCCGCCCGCTGGGAGGCGGTGTTGAAGACCTTCTCGAAGACCCGCGGCACCGCGAGGATGAAGGTCGGCTTGAAGGTGCTCAGCTGGGGCAGGAGGTTCTTGATGTCCGAGCTGTGACCCAGCCGGGTCCGAGACTTCACGCAGCCGACCTGGATGATGCGGGCGAAGACGTGCGCGAGCGGCAGGAAGAGCAGCGTCGACGCGCCCTCGACGTCGAACAGTCGCTCGAGCTCGGCGACGGCCACGCGCAGCTCGGTCTCGAAGTTGCCGTGCGTCAACATGCAGCCCTTGGGTCGACCGGTGGTCCCCGACGTGTAGATCAGGGTCGCCAGGTCCGCCGGACCAGCCTTCCTGCGGCGGTTCTCGAGGTCGTCGTCGGAGACGGCGGTGCCGAGGCCGGTGAGCAGGCCGACGGCGTCGTCCTCGAGCGTCCAGACCTGCGCGAGGTCGTTCGGGCCGTCTCGGACGGCCGTCACCCGCGCCAGGTGGCTCCGGTCCTCCCCGATCACTGCCTTCGCGCCCGAGTCGGAGAGGATCCAGCGGATCTGCTCCTCGGAGGAGCTCTCGTAGATCGGCACCGTCGCTGCGCCCGCGAACCAGACCGCGTAGTCGAGCAGCGTCCACTCGTACCGCGTCCGGGAGATCACCGCGACCCGGTCGCCGCGCTCGATCCCGGCCGCGATGAGCCCCTTCGCGACGGCCGAGACCTCGGCGAGGAACTCGGCGCAGCTGACGTCGTACCAACCGCCCTCGGAGTCCGGGCGGCTGAACTGCGGCGCGTCAGGAGCCTCCGAGGCGTTGCGCACGACATCGTCGGTCAGGTTGCCGGTCGTCGGGATCTCAACGGTCTGCGGGGTGGAGTACTCGCGCACGGTCGAAGGCTACCGGTGGGTTCGGTTTCGGGTCCGGTAGCCTGCGCGCATGGCCGAACAGACGTCTTCGTCGATCGTCGTCGACGCGCCCGCCACGGACGTGATGGGCGTCATCGCCGACTTCGCGGCCTACCCGCAGTGGGCGAAGGGCGTCACGGTCGCCGAGGTCCGGGAGACCTACGACGACAGCGACACCGCGGCCCGCGGCCGCGCGCGCAGGGTGTTCTTCGCGCTCGACGTGTCCCCGATCAAGGACGAGTACACGCTCGCCTACGAGTGGGAAGGCGACCGGCAGGTCACCTGGACGCTCGTCGAGGGCAAGATGCTCAAGTCCCTCGACGGTGCCTACGTGCTGCGCGAGACCAGCCCCACCTCCACCGAGGTCACCTACCGGCTGTCGCTCGACGTCTCGATCCCGCTGATCGGGATGCTCAAGCGCAAGGGCGAGAAGATCCTGATCGACACGGCGCTCAAGGGTCTGAAGAAGCGCGTCGAGTCCGGCGCCTGAGGGCGCACGGAGGCAGACGTGCGGATCGTCCTGTTCACCGGCAAGGGCGGCGTCGGGAAGTCGACCGTCGCCGCCGGGACTGCCGCGCTCGCAGCGTCCCGCGGGATGCGCACGCTCGTGATCTCCACCGATGCTGCCCACTCGCTCGCCGATGCCTACGGCGCCTTCGGCACCCGCTCCGCCGAGCCGACCGAGGTGGGGCCGTCCCTGTTCCTCCAGCAGGTCGACGCCCAACTGCGCTTCGAGCAGTCCTGGGCCGACATCCAGCGCTACCTCCTCTCCGTGCTCGACGCGGTGGGGATGGACCCCGTGGCCGCCGAGGAGATGACGGTGATCCCCGGCGCTGAGGAGGTCCTGGCGCTGCTGGAGCTGCGACAGCACGCCCGCTCGGGGAAGTGGGACGTGATCGTGGTCGACTGCGCCCCGACCGCGGAGACGCTGCGGCTGCTGGCTCTGCCCGAGGCGCTCGGCTGGTATCTCGAGCGATTGCTGCCGATCCAGCGACGGCTGGTCAAGGCACTGCGTCCGGTCCTCAACCGCGCCGCTGGCGTGCCGATGCCCGGCGACGCCGTGTTCGACGCGATCACACGGCTGCACGGCGAGCTCGACGAGGTCCACGCGCTGCTGTCCGGGGCGGACGCAAGCGTCCGCCTGGTGCTCACCCCGGAGCAGGTCGTGCTGGCCGAGGCCCGGCGGGCCTTCACCAGCCTCTGCCTCTTCGGCTACCGCGTCGACGGAGTGATCGCCAACCGCATCTTCCCGACCCTCGCCGCAGACGAGTGGCGATCCGGCTGGGTCGCCGCCCAGGAGTCCGTGTTGGCCGAGGTCACCCAGTCCTTCGCCGGACTGCCGATCTGGCGCTCGGAGTACCAGCCGGCGGAGCCGATGGGCGTCGACGCGCTCGCCGACCTCGCGGCCGCGCTGTACGGCGACGACGACCCGCTCGCCGCGCCGGCCGGCGCCGGCCCGTT
>NZ_SSXI01000059.1 GCF_004803405.1 Nocardioides sp.
TCCGCCGCGGCACCCGCCGCCCACTCAACGCAGTCAGCTGAGCGCGCGCCGACCTCAGACGCGGCTTCCAGGCGGTTCCGGCCTCACCGGCTGTCCCGGGCCCCGGTCGATGCTCGAGTCGGTGCTCGAGTGGCCGTCGAGGTACGGCGGCCTCTCTTTGCGATGTCACGAACCACTGTCCAGCGGCAGGGTCAGCGAGAAGGTCGACCCCACGCCCAGGGTGGAGCTGGTGGCGATGTCTCCCCCCATGGCGCGGGCGAGCTGGCGCGCGATGTAGAGACCGAGCCCGGTCCCGCCGGTGGACATCACCATCGGGTCCTCCACCCGGTGGAACTTCTCGAAGATGCGCTCCAACTGATCAGTGGGGACACCCAAGCCACGGTCGGTCACGGTGACGCATCCCATGGTTTCAGTCTGCGTCACGACGACTGACACGGGTCGCTCGGCCGGTGAGTACTTGAGCGCGTTCGAGATCAGGTTGCTCGTGATCTGGACGATGCGGGTCGGGTCACCGACAACCTGGACCGGCCGAGACGCGGCGTCGATCCGCAGTCTGCCGGCTGCCGCCGCGAAGTCTTCACAGGTGCGAGCTACCAGCGCATCCAGATCCGCTCGCCCATTGGCCAGAACATGCCTCGGCTCATGGTCCGCGGTGATGACGGACGCGGCAAGCAGGTCCTCGACGAGTCGACCGAGGTGCTCGGCGCGGTCGACGATGACGTCCAGGGCGCGCTGACGCTTGTCCGGGGGCATCGTGTCCCCCCTCTTCAGGAGCATGTTGGCATAGCCCTTGATCGGCGTCAGGGGCGTGCGGAGCTCATGGGACACAGTGGCGATGAAGTCACTCTTCATTCGTTCGACCTGCCGCTCCGCGGTCAGGTCGCGGACGATGACCACGTCCCGCATCAGGATCCCGTCCTCGAAGGCGGCCGCGTGAGAGAACCGCGTGGCTCTGAGGTCGCCATCGGCACGGAGCAGTTCGATGTCGACACTTCCCTGCGGATTCTCAGGGGTGAGGGCGAGGGGGCGCTGTCCCTCTGCGAAGGAGGTGCCGTTCTCGACGTCGGACATCTCGACCTGGAGAACCTCGCTCAGCCGCGCCCCGATCGCGGCCTCTCCCGGGATGGCCGTGATCCGCGTCATCGCAGGACTCCAGACCTGGATGGTCTCGTCGCGTCCGAGTACGACAATGCCGTCGCCTGCCTGGTCGACGACCGCCCGGAGCTTGCTGGTCTCCTCCACGAGCTTGGTCATGTGATCGGCGTTCTGCAGACTCACCGCCAGGGAGGCCACGAGCGACCTCAGCGCCGTGAGATCGCGCGCCTGGAATCGTGTGCGATCACGGCGGCCCACGATCACCGTGCCGACACGCTCGCCGTCCACGGTCACCGGCGCCGTCATGACACGCGACCAGCCGGACGTCGTTCCGGCGGTCTCGACCGCCCGAAGCTCACGGTGCTCCGTCAGCGCCCGGACCTCGGCGGCGGCAGTGAACGGTCGCGGATCGGGTGACGACGCCGTCACCCTGAGTCCCACACCCTGCGAGAACACGATCATCGACACGGCAGCCTCGAACTCCTGGCTGACCATGTGCAGGAACGAAGCGGTCGCCGCGTCGCGACTCGGGCCGGAGGCCAAGACCTGAGAGAACGCCAACACCCGCGCGGAGCGACGTCGCTCCTCCTGCTTGGCCGCGGAGGCGCCGAAGGCGAATCGCAGGGCGACCGCCGGCAGCACCGCACAGGGGAGCAGCACAGGCGCGGCGACGGCCATGGCCAGCACCGTTCCCGTCGTGCCGATGGTTCCGATGATGGTCAGCACTGACAGGCGGGCATCCTCTCGGAGTACCTCTGCCGGCGTCGTCTCACCGATGGCGCTGAGAAGGAACGCCATGTGGACATGGTTCACGAGCACGAACGCCGTCGTGGCGACGACCATCGCCAGCACCAGTCGGACGTCGAATCGCCCATCCGGCGGCATGATGACGTGCACCAAGGCCGCGGTTGCGGCTGACGCGGACGCGTAGACGCCGAGGTTGTACAGCACCTTGATCGGGCTCAGTCGGCGGAGGAGATACGGCACGAGGATGCCGCCGAGGGTGATCAGTAGCGCGTGCGGGACCGGAAGGACCAGCACGCTCAGGAGCACCACCCCTTCGAGCAGGTTCAGCTCCTCGACGGTGTCCGCCTCGTCGTCGTGCCGCAGCCGTACGCCGACCGCCTCGACGCCGCACAGGCAGGTCATGCCCAGGAGCACGAGGTGCAGCCAGTAGCCGTCGATCCAGGCGATCTCGAACGGCGCCCGACCATGGGCGCCGAAGGTGAAGGCGACGACGGCCGCCGCGGCGCCCAGGAGCACCGCGGCGGCTACCACCTGATTGACGGTGGGCAGGCCCGATCCCTGGCGTGAGGGCGGCTCAGCCACCGGGGTCTCCGCCCTCTCCGGATCGACCCGGTCCGTCGCTGTCATCATGTGTCAGTCCGCCCTGCGAATGGACGCGTCAACGCCAGCTGACGACCCAGGCCCGGCCTTCCCATATCTCGCCGATCCACGCACGCCCCGCCCAGTCGTCGCCGACCCAGGCGCGCGCCGCCCAGTCGTCACCGATCCAAGCGCGCCCGGCCCAGTCGTCACCGACCCAGGCCCGCGCCGCCCAGGCGTCACCGACCCACGCCCGGGCGACCCATGCCCTCGCTGCCCACTCCTCCGACGTGACCTTCTCGTCGTCGCCCGAGGACGTCACCCACGACCGCCCCACCCAGGCTCGGGCGACGGGGTCGAGCTTCACCCAGGATCTGCCGACCCAGGCGCGAGCCTCGGGCGACAGCTGTTTCCACGCCGCAGCTGCAGCCTTGCGGTCCCCGTTGCCGATCGCGATCGCCACCGACCGCCACTGGCCGGGGGTGCCTGGCACGTTCGCCACCGGAGGAGAGAACTGTCGGATCTTCGGAGAGTCCGCCATCTGCAGGGCCGCCTGCAGGTCGATTCCACCGGCGCCGGCGCCGGTCCGCAGAGCGTCAGCCTGGTAGGCGGTGGCCGTCACCAGA
Source organism: Nocardioides sp. (assembly GCF_004803405.1). Classification (GTDB taxonomy): domain Bacteria; phylum Actinomycetota; class Actinomycetes; order Propionibacteriales; family Nocardioidaceae; genus Nocardioides; species Nocardioides vastitatis. The sequence continues at coordinate 3,048 of NZ_SSXI01000059.1, forward strand.
TGCTTGATCTGGGCCGGCCGCAGGTTGGGGCTGTCAGCCAGGATCGTCGCAACAGCAGCGGACGTCACGGCGGCTGAGGCCGAGGTCCCGGACCCGCGGACGTAGTCCGCAGCCACCCGAGCCCTCGGGAACGAGACGTCGACGTGACTGCCAGGCGCTCGGAGGCCGACCACGTGAACACCGGGGGCCACGAGATCCGGCTTGCCGACACCTTGGATCGTGGGCCCGCGGCCTGAGAACTCCGCAACCGTGTCGTCGGCCCGCGACGCGGAGAATCCGTCGTCGAGCCCACCTGCGGTCAGCAGGACGGGGTCGTTGCCCGGGCTCGCGACGACGCCGGGGGTCGGCCCGTCGTTGCCCGAGGCGACGACCACGGTGAAGCCGCGGTGCCACAGCCTGCGCAACGCCTGGTTCAGCGGATCGACCTGGTAGGGCAACGGGCTCCCTGAGGCGAGGGAGAGGTTGACGACCTTGGTGCCGTACTGGTCCGCAGTGTTCCAGACCTGCTGCAACCCCTCGAGCACCAGCGCCAGAGAGGTGCGCCCGCTGCCGTCGGCGACCTTGACGTCGAGGACTCGCGCCTGCGGCGCAACTCCTTGGAAGCGGCCGTCAGACGACTCACCGCTCCCGGCGAGGACGCCCGCCAGGTAGGTGCCATGACCGTAGTCGTCGCCGACTCCGGTCCCCGTCACGTCGATGTGGTCGAGCCGGCCGGCCAGGTCGGAAACGTCGGCGACCCCGGTGTCGACGAGCGCCACGGTGACGCCTGCGCCCTCCGATCCAGTCGACGCGAGACCCACGGTCTCGCGCACCAGCGCGCGCTGAGGGTCCGCGGTCGATGCCTCGGAGGCGAAGGAGACGGGACGGTCGGGAACGACGTCGTACCCCCCCGGAAGCTCCGCGCCTCTCGGCAGCTCGGCGACGACACCGTTGATCAGCTCGACCTCGGCACGGACTGTCCCACCGGCGGCCCTGACCTCCCGGGCACTCGCGGCCGCGTCGGGCCCGATGACGACCACCCGTCCGGTGACCTGCTCGGCGACCAGCGCCTGCGGTTCCTCCGTCGTGATGTGGGTGCCCGCCGCAGCGGCTGCCGCGATTCCGAGGGTTGTGAGGATGACGCTCATCCGTCGCCCCACCGCCCTCCTCCCGGGTAGGGGCCGTCGGTCGATGCTCTGTGACATGTCGATCCTTCTGGTCGTTTTCGGTAGGCGCCACGTCTTGCTGGCTGGTCGCCGGCGATGGACGCCGTGCACTACTGGAGCCGCTGCGATGCCCGCGTGGTCGAGCGGATCGCGGCGAGCTTGTCTCCGAGAGTGAGGGGCGTCGACGCTGCGGGCGCCTGGGCGTCCCCGCCCTGGGGTCGTCCCCCTTCGCGCATGGCTCTCAAGGCATCGCGCTCGGCGCTGATCTGCTGGTGCAGCTCGACCGCGTCATGCAGCGCCGCCTCGACCGTGCTGCCCGGACACGGCTTGGCGAGGAACCGGTAGATCTGGCCGTCGTTGATGGCCGCGATCGTCGACTCCATGTCCGACTGCCCGGTCAGGAGCATGCGGACCGTGTCCGGGTGCCTCTCCCGGACCAGGGCCAGGAAGGCTGCGCCATCCATCGCAGGCATCCGCATGTCTGACAGCACCGCCGCGAACGGTTCTGAGGTCTCCATCAGCTGGAGCGCCTCGACGCCACCGACGGCCGTGGCGACCTCGAAGCTGCGTCGGAGGTGGCGGCGAAGTCCGTCGAGGATCGCCGGCTCGTCGTCAACCAGGAGGACCCGCGGCAGTGATGGTTGGGAGGCGGCCGGGGCGGCGTCGCTGCTAGGCGGTGTCATGACGAACCTCCGTGGTGCTCGGGATCTCCGTGGTGCTCCGGATTCCCGTGAATCGGGATGCGGATGGTGAAGGTCGTACCGAGCCCTGGCGTGCTGTGCACGGAGACTCGGCCACCGTGTCGGTCGACGACCGCCCTGACGAGTGCCAGGCCCTGCCCCGTTCCCCGACCGACCTGCTTGGTGGTGAAGAACGGCTCGAAGATCTGGCGCTGGAGACGCTCGGGGACGCCTGCGCCGGTGTCGGTGACCGCGATGAGCGCGTCCGTACCGTCCTGCCGTGTGATCACGGTGATCGTCCCCGGCTCGCCCTTCTCCTCGATGGCGTCCGCGGCGTTGACCACGACGTTGAGGAACACCTGGTTCAGGTCAGCGATGCTGCAGGTGACCGGCGGCAGCTCACCCAGCTCGAGCCTGGCCTCCGCGATGTAGCGGAACTGATTCCGTGCGACGGTGACGGTGGCGCGCAGCGCGTCGTTCAGATCGGCGGGAGACTGCGCGTCGGTCCCTGGATGGCTGAACGTCTTCATGGCGCGGACCAGCGAGGCGACCCGTTCGACGCCGTCCAGGCTCTGCTGTATCGCGGAAGGCACCTCACGAGCGAGGTACTCGATGTCAGCGACGGCCTCGAGCCGTTGGATCTGGGCATGCCGCTCCGCCCACGGTGCGGACTCCGCCTCGGGGTCGAGCATCGCGCGGTACCCGCGCACCAAAGTGAGGATGGGACTGTAGGCCTCCGCCAGGAACCGGGTGTTGTCGCCGACGAACTGGATCGGGGTGTTGATCTCGTGAGCCAGCCCAGCCGACAGTCGTCCCAGCGCCTCCAGTCGCTGGCGGTGCTGGGTCTCCACCTCCTGTGCGTACCGCTCGGTCACGTCGACCATCACACCCACGACCCCGAGCACTCGTCCTCCCTCGTCCACCAGCGGACGGGCCAGGACCTCGACCATGACCTCGTCCCCCGCGAGCCTCCTGAGTCGGTACTGCGCCAACGGCGGGACCGGCTCGGAACGGACCTGCGCCAGCCAGGCGCCGAAGGCGTCGCGCTCGCTGCTGCTGAGAAAGTCCTCCAGCCGGGCGCCAACGGAGCGGACGACCCCGAATCCGCTCAACTTGCTCCAGGTCGGGGTGAGCGAGACCAGGCGGTCGGCCTGGTCCAGGTGGAAGACCACCGCGCCGGCGCCGTCGACGATGGTGTGGTACGACAAGACCGTGCGACGCAGCTCGAGCAGTCGTACGACCTGGCGGGCGAGCGCAGCCAGTGATGCCAGCTGTTCGGCATCCAGCGCGAGCGGGCCGTCCTGCGCCACGAAGATGCAGCCCAGGGTGAAGCCGTCGGGGGTGACACACGGGAAGCTCCGCAGATCGGCGTCAGTCCGACCCGGCTCGACATCCGTCGCGCTCGTCGGGGCCGTCGCGGCGTTCTGTGCGACGAACAGCTGCTCCCTGGTGTACGCGCGCCCGGCTCCGCCCAACAACGACTTGAACCACACGCGGTCGACGTCGAAGAACCCGATACCCGCAACCGGCGTCCCCGCGATCGTACGAGCCAGTTCCGCCAGGTCGTCGAAGCCCTGATCCGCTGGGGTATCGAGGATCGCGTACCGGGCGAGCGCGCGAAGACGGGCGCGCTCCTCGACCCCGTGCTGGCCGTCGACGGAGTCCACCAGCTGATAGTCGACCCGTGCGGCGCCGGCGAAGGCGACGTCGAGCTGACTAGGCATGGGCGGATGCTGAAGTCAGGTACTCGAGGACACGCAGCAGGTGATCTGTATCGATCGGCTTCGGCACGATGAAGTCGACGCCACCGGTCCACGCCTGCCAGGACTGCGCCTCGCCCGCAGCGGCGGTCACCATCACGACGGGTAGCTGAGGCCCCCCGTCGACGCGGCGGATCTCGGCCAGGACCTCGTGTCCACTCATCCCCGGCATCATCACGTCCAGCAGCACGCAATCGGGGCGCTCCGCCCGGATCGATGCCAACGCGCTGGGGCCGTCGGTGGCGAAGCGAACGTCGTGACCCTCCATCTCGAGGAAGTCGCTCACGTACTGACGGATCGCGGCATCATCATCGACAACAAGAACGACCGACATGGCGCATGTCCTCTCGTGGTTCCGTTCATGGTCGATGAGCCGTGCACGCTCACCGACCTTCGCGCCGCCCATCCCGTAGGGCGGGCCAAGGTCAAGCGCTTCCGCTTTCCTTGGTGGTCCCCATCGGCCACCATCTCCCGGTCATTAACCATCGGCGCCACGGCATCCGACCGTGGGGTCGCTCAGTGGACCAGCTGCGGACCAGCCGCAGATGAAATTGCGGATGAAGTCGGCGTCGGACCTCCCCAATGCCCTCAGGTGCTGCCACGTTGAGCCCCAAGCGGACGCGTCGCCTCGGCACGTCCGAGTTGTCCCCGCACCTACGAGGAGAATCTTTCATTGAGCGGCTTCTTCGACCGGTCCGCGTCCCCCCAGCGTCCCGGCAAGCACCGCCGGGGAGCGCGGTCGGTCCAACCCTCCGTCGTACGCGCCGGCGTCGCGTGCGCGGTGCTGCTTGTCCTCGTGATCGGGCTGCTCGCCGCCATCATGCAGAGCACCGTCACTGCGGCGGCGCCCGAGGACCCGACCCCGACGACGGGGCAGGAGGCGGCAGGTCCTGCGGCACAGCTCGACTGAAGAGAGGACTCGACATGGTCTGGTCACGCCTGCGCCGGGCGGGCGGCGGTGGAAGCGGCACACCGTCTCACCACGGCCACGCACTCGCCCTAGCGACGATCGCGATCGTGCTTGTGGCGACCTCGGGCGGCGCGATCGAACGGGCGGCCGCTGCGGCGCCGCCGCCCGCACCGACGATCGACGCACCTGCGTCCGGCGAGGTCATCACCGAGCGCCGGCCGGCGATCCGTGGCACAGGCGTGCCCGCCAACAAGGTCGCAGTGAGGCTGGCGGGTGCCGAGGTCTGCCACAACACGCCGGTGAAGCCGGACGGGACGTGGGAGTGCCAGCCCTCGACTGATCTGCCGGTCGGCAGAGTGAGGCTGGTCGCGGTCCAGGTCGACAACGGTCAGCTGGAGTCGCCGGCGGCGTCGGTGACCTTCCTGGTGGCACCGCCGGCGCCCGTGATCTCCACTCCGAGCCCGGGGGCGCGGGTCCGGGACCGGACGCCGCGCATCAAGGGCAGTCGTGCGGTCGCCGGTGCCCGCGTGCGGGTCTTCGACCGGGGTCGGCAGATCTGTGCCGCAGTGGCGCCCCGTAGCGGGCGGTGGTCGTGCACTCCCCGATCCGCTCTGCGGCGGGGCACTCATGTGCTGCGCGCCTCCCAGCGGTATCGGTCGGCCGACTCGCCGCTCTCGCCCAAGGTCGCGTTCCGGATCGTCGTGCCT
>NZ_SSXI01000183.1 GCF_004803405.1 Nocardioides sp.
CGCGCACGCCGGCGCGGGCGCAGGCGAACGCCACGCCCTGCGCGTGGTTGCCCGCGCTCGCGCAGGTGACGCCGCGTGCGCGCTGCTCGTCCGTCAGTCCGGCGAGCACCGTGTAGGCACCGCGGGCCTTGTAGGACCGCACGGGCGTGAGGTCCTCACGCTTGAGCCAGACGTCCAGGCCGGTGAGGTCGGAGAGCCGCGACGCCCGCTGCAGCGGGGTCGGGTCGATCACCGGCTCCAGCAGCGCGGCCGCTCGGTCGACGTCCGCTGCGGTCGGCAGCGGGTCGCGTGACGGCCGCTGCGCGACCTCCTCGACCAACGGTGGACTCAGCCGACCGTCTTGCCGGCCGACCGCAGGTGCTCGGCGGCCTCGACGACCCGAGCGGCCATCCCGGCCTCGGCCGCCTTGCCCCACGCCCGCGGGTCGTAGGCCTTCTTGTCGCCCACCTCGCCGTCGACCTTGAGCACGCCGTCGTAGCTGCTGAACATGTGCGCCGCGACCGGTCGGGTGAAGGCGTACTGGGTATCGGTGTCGACGTTCATCTTCACCACGCCGTAGTCGACAGCCGCGGCGATCTCCTCCGCCGAGGAGCCGGAGCCGCCGTGGAAGACGAGGTCGAACGGCTTGGCGTCCGCGGCCAGGCCGAGCTCCTTGACGACCGCCTCCTGGGCGGCCTTGAGGATCTCCGGGCGGAGCTTGACGTTGCCCGGCTTGTAGACGCCGTGGACGTTCCCGAAGGTCAGCGCCGTCAGGTAGCGGCCCTTCTCGCCGATGCCGAGCGCCCGCACCGTGGCCAGCGCGTCCTCGGGGGTCGTGTAGAGCTTCTCGTCGATCGCGCCGACGATCCCGTCCTCCTCGCCGCCGACGACACCGACCTCGATCTCGAGGATGATCCGTGCGGCTGCGGCCTTCGCCAGCAGCTCCTCGGCGATCCGGAGGTTCTCGTCGAGCGGCACGGCCGAGCCGTCCCACATGTGGGACTGGAACAGGGGCTGCTCACCGCGCTGCACGCGCTCCGCGGAGATGTCGAGCAGCGGCCGGACGAAACCGTCGAGCTTGCCCTGGGGGCAGTGGTCGGTGTGCAGCGCGATGTTGACCGGGTAGCTCTTCGCCACCTCGGCGGCGAACGCGGCGAAGGCGACGGAGCCGGTGACCATGTCCTTGACCGAGGGGCCGGAGAGGTACTCGGCGCCACCCGTGGAGATCTGGATGATGCCGTCGGAACCGGCATCGGCGAAGCCCTTGAGAGCGGCGTTCAGGGTCTGCGAGGAGGAGACGTTGATCGCGGGGAAGGCGAAGGCGCCCGCCTTCGCGGCGTCGAGCATCTCGGCGTACTTCTCGGGAGTGGCGATGGGCATGCTGCGGTCTCCAGCGGTTGGTGACGGGATCGACTTTTCTCAACCTACCGCGACCGACGGCCGGCTCCGGTCTCCGTCCCGGCGATACCGGAGGCCGTGACCCCGGCGGTGGCCGTCCGTTGCTCCGGCACACCGGGCGCGGTCGACGCCACCACCGAGCACGGCAGCCGGACCGAGGTCGCTTCCTCGGGGAACGCCCCCGGGCTGAAGGAGGAGGCCATGATCGCCGACCCACGCCGGGGACCTACGTCCTCGCGGTCACCAACGACGCGGCGGTCACACCGAGCTACACCCCTGACCGCGGCGCTGTTCGACGCCACCGACGAGGAGACCTCGGGGCTGATCGAGGCGTACACGCTGACCTGCGAGAAGGCCGGGAAGGTGCTGGGACGGTGCCGGTCATCGTCGCTCGCGGCCAGCAGGTGAAGGTCCACCTCAAGGAGTGCGCCCGACGCTGGTGAGGGGTTTGATCCTGGGGACCCGCGTCCCCAGACTGGCTCGCTTGTCGGTCGCGGTCGCTCGGATGTGACGTGCGTAACATCCGGACGGCCCCGGCGTTGGGCCTCGTGAAGCAGGGCTCGGCGGCTCGGCCGCGCCCGAAGGAGGCCCCCCAATGAGTCGATTCGCGCCTGTCCTCGTCGGCCTGGCTGCCGCGGTGCTGGTCACGCCCCCCGCAGTGGCGCACGAGGAGCGCGACTCCGAGTTCCCACCCGGCAACGGGTCGGTTCCGGTCCACCGATCCCTGGCGCAGGCCGCGGACGTGCTCGTCGTGTGCAAGCCGGACTCGGCCAGTCGGATCGCGGCGATCGCCGACCCCGGAGTCCGGCGGCAGAACCGGGCACTGCTGCGCCGGTGCGGGTTCGACCACCTGCAGGCCGCGGTCGACGCCGTCGACACCCAGGGCACCAACATCTACGTGCTGCCGGGCGTCTACCGCGAGGAGCCGTCCTGGGACCCCACCTGCGACGGCGGGTACGACGGCGGGGTGGTGAGCTACGAGCTCACCTACGCCTGCGGCGAGATCGTCAACCTGGTGACGATCGCCGGTGACGATCCGGACGACGAGGACATCGTCTGCGACGGGCCGCGCTGCAACCTGCAGATCGAGGGCACCGGCGCGACGCCCGAGGACGTGCTGTTCCGTGGTGGCTTCCGGGAGGACGGCGACTGGGTCAAGCACAACGGGATCAAGGCCGACCGGGCGGACGGCTTCTACCTCGCCAACATGACCCTCGAGCTGTTCCGCGAGAACGCCGTCTACGTGCACGAGACCGACGGCTACGTGGTCGACGGCGTGGTCACCCGCTACAACGACCTGTACGGCGTCCTCGCGTTCACCTCCGATCACGGCCTGATCCAGAACTGCGAGGCGCACCACAACGGCGACTCCGGCATCTACCCCGGCAGCGCCGCCGACGTCAACGCGACGAGCTCCAGCACCGGGCCGCTGACCCGATGGGCGGTCGAGGTGCGCAACTGCGACATGCACCACAACGCCCTCGGCTTCTCGGGCACGGCGGGCAACTCCGTCTACGTGCACGACAACCTGATGCACCACAACGGGATCGGCTTCGTCGTCGAGTCGATCCTGGCCGGCCACCCGGGGATGCCGCAGGACCACGGCTGGTTCACGGGCAACAAGATCTACTCCAACAACATCAACTACTACGCCAACGTGCAGGGAGACGACGCGCCCTGCCAGGAGGAGCGGCCCGCCGACCGCGGCCACGAGCGGGGCGTCGTCTGCCCGCCGCTCCCGCTGCCGGTCGGCACCGGCGGCATGATCATCGGCAACCACAACTTCGTCAACGACAACCAGGTCTGGGACAACTGGCGCCAGGGCTTCATGCTCTTCTGGGTCCCGCCGGCGCTGATGCGCGAGGACTACGACCCGCTCCACCAGACCGACAACTCCAACCACAATCACTTCACCGGCAACCAGATGGGGATCTCGCCCGACGGCGAGTACGTCCCGAACGGGCTCGACATGTGGTGGGACGACGCGGGCGTCGGCAACTGCTGGGAGGACAACGAGGTCGCACCCGGCAAGGAGTTCACCCACAACGCGACCCTCGGGAAGCTGCCCGGCTGCGAGCAGCGGTCGCTGCTGCCCGTCAGCAACCTGGTCAAGACGACGAGCCTGCTCCCCTGCGCCCGCTACGACCGGTACACCAACCCCGAGCCCACCGGCTGCCCCTGGGTCACCACGCCGGCGCAGCCGACCGAGGAGAGCATCGCGGCCGCCGCGGCGCCCACCGCCCGTGAGCCGGCCTCCCCGGTGATGCCGGCCGTGGTGGTCGGGGTCGGGCTGGCCGGCGCGCTCGCGCTGCGGCTGGGGTCCGCCCGACGGGCGAACTCGCGATGAGCCTGCTCGTCCGGCACGAGCACGAGGCGTCGTACGACCTGTCCTCGACGGCTGGCGACGTGCCGTCCCGACGGCGGCGGGGGCTGTGGGCGCTCGTGGTGGTCACCGGCCTGGTGGTCGGGTGGGCGTTCTCGCCGGCCCTGGTGCGGCTGGACCCGGGCGTGGCCCCGCAGCTGCCCGTGGACGCAGGGCTGATGGTCTCGGAGTACGGCGCCGAGGGCACCTACGCACTCCACTACCGCCACCACGAGACCGTCACGCTGACCGTGCCGCTCCGGAACACCGGCCCCCTGCCGCTCTCGGTCGACGACATCCGCCTGGAGGGCCAGCCGCGGCCGCTGCTGGTGCCGGTCGGCGCCGGCCTGCCGGTGCGGCTCGAGCCCTGGGGGACCGCCGAGGTGACCTGGACGATGCGCTTCGACAACTGCCGCTACTACCACGAACGGTCGGCGGACATGTGGGAGCGGATCCTGGTCGCGGGGAGCGTCCTGGGTCGCGGGTTCGAGTCCGAGGTGACGCTCGCCCACCCGCTGGTCGTGCACGGGCAGGTCATCAACAACTGTCCTGACCGCACGCTGACGCGCGGCGACGACGTACGGCGGCCCTGAGAGGTCCTCTCAGCCGCGCCAGGCCTCCTCGCTGGACAGGTCGGCGTGCTGACGGACCCATGCGTGCATCGCGATCGCCGCGGCAGCGGAGGCGTTGATCGACCGGGTCGACCCGAACTGGGCGATCGAGAACGTGCCGTCACAGGAGGCCCGGGCCGTCTCGGAGAGCCCGGGCCCCTCCTGACCGAAGAGGAAGCACACGCGCCGCGGGATCTCCATGGTCTCCAGGTGCGCGGACCCCGGCAGGTTGTCGATGCCGAGGAGGGGAACCGGGCCACCCTCGGCCTCCGCCAGGTAGGCATGCAGGTCCTCGACACTGGGGTGATGGCGGACGTGCTGGTAGCGGTCGGTCACCATCGCGCCGCGACGGTTCCAGCGTCGGTTGCCGACGATGTGCACCTCGGCGGCCAGGAAGGCGTTCGCGGTGCGCACGATCGTGCCGATGTTGAAGTCGTGCTGCCAGTTCTCGATCGCCACGTGGAAGTCGTGCCGGCGCCGGTCGAGGTCGGCGACGATGGCCTCGACCGTCCAGTAGCGGTAGCGGTCGACGACGTTGCGACGGTCACCCTCCTGGAGCAGGCGCTCGTCGTACACCTCGCTGCCGGGGCCCTCCGGCCACGGTCCCTGCCACGGCCCGACGCCGACCTCCGGCTGCCCGTGGGGCATCGGGTCGTACGGCGCCCGCTGGTCCTGGTCCGACACACGCGGACCCTAACCTGACCGTCCGCGCCCGCGATTGGGTGGAGGCAGGTACCGTGGCGCCGTGCACCTGCTCGACCCACTTGTCGCCGAGCCATTCCTTCTCGGCATGAAGTGGATGGAGCCGGACTGGCTGCTCAAGGAGTTCGGCGCCGAGCTCTTCTGGCTCAGCCTCCTCATCATCTTCGTCGAGTGCGGGCTGTTCTTCCCGTTCCTGCCCGGCGACACCCTGCTCTTCGCGCTCGGCATCTTCATCGCCGGCGAGCGGATCGACATCTTCCCGGGACCACCCCTCGTGGAGATGCTGGTCGCGCTGCTGCTGCTGACGGTGGCGGGGTTCCTCGGCAACGTCGCGGGCTACGAGATCGGCCGGGCCATCGGGCCACCGCTTTACGAGCGCAACGGCCGGATCCTCAAGCGCAAGTACTTCGACCAGACCAGCGCGTTCTTCGACAAGCACGGCAACAAGGCCCTGGTGATCGGCCGGTTCGTGCCGTTCGTCCGGACCTACGTCACCGTGGTCGCGGGCGTCACCCGGATGGACCGGTTCCGGTTCTTCAAGTGGAGCCTGGTGGGCGCGGTGCTGTGGGTCGCCTCGATCCTCCTGCTCGGCTACTTCCTGGGCCGGGTGCCGGTGCTCGGGCCGTTCCTCTCCAACAACATCGACTACGCGATCCTGGTGATCCTCGCGTTCTCGGCGGTGCCGATCGTCTACGAGTGGTGGCGGCACAAGCGGACCTCGGGCCCGGAGGCCGCCGACAACGACGCCGACGGGATCCCCGACCGCGACATCGCGGGCCTCGACACGTAGTCGGTCGAGCCTGACCGCCGGCCGGCGGGCTGCCGACCTAGCTGGCCGCCCGCGCCGCGTCCAGCTCGGCCTTCGTGAGCACCGCCCGGATCTCCAGCCCGAGATCGGCGAGCGGGTTCCGACCCTCCGGGCTGCGGTCGATGGCGCACACGACGTACTCGACGATCGCCCCGGCCTCGCGCAGCGCGATCGTGGCGTCCCGCACGGCACCACCGGTGGTGATCACGTCCTCGATCAGCACCACCTGCTTGCCCGCGAAGTCGGGGCCCTCGGCCAGCTTGCAGGTGCCGTACTCCTTCGCCTTCTTGCGGATGAAGAGCGTCGGCAGGCCGATCAGCTGGCTGACCGCCGTCGCGATCGGGATGCCGCCCATCTCCAGTCCGCCGAGCAGGTGCTTCTCGTTCGGCAGCAGCTGCGCGACCTCGCGCGCGACCCGGGCCAGGAGCTGCGGGTCGGCCTCGAAGAGGTACTTGTCGAAGTACTCGTTGCTGACCTGACCGGACCGGAGCGTGAACTCGCCGGTGAGGCGGCAGGTGGCGTCGATGTCGGCGGCGAGGGCGGTGTCCGTGGTCGTCACGCCCGAAGGTTATCTATCGTCGAGCACGTGCACCCCGCTGCCCGTCGCGTCGCCGACCTCCCCGCGACCATCTTCGCCGAGATGTCCGCGCTCGCCGTCCGCACCGGATCGGTCAACCTCGGCCAGGGTTTCCCCGACTCGGAGGGCCCACCGGAGGTGATCGCCGCGGCGGTCGACGCACTCCGGGGCGGCCACAACCAGTACCCGCCCGGGATCGGGATCCCCGCGCTCCGGCAGGCCATCGCCCGCCACCAGCAGCGGCACTACGGCATCGAGCTGGACCCCGATACCCAGGTCCTGGTGACCACCGGCTGCACCGAGGCCATCGCGGGCGCCATCCTCGGCCTGGTCGACCCCGGCGACGAGGTGATCGTGCTCGAGCCCTACTACGACTCCTACCCCGCGATGATCGCCTTCGCCGGAGGAGTACGACGAGCGGTGACCCTGCGAGCACCGGGCTTCCGCCTCGACCCCGACGAGCTCGAGGCCGCCGTGGGGCCGCGCACCAAGCTGATCCTGCTCAACACACCGCACAACCCGACCGGACGAGTCCTCGACGCCGAGGAGCTGGCGGCGGTGGCCCGGGTCGCCCGAGAGCGAGACCTCCTCGTCGTGACCGACGAGGTCTACGAGCACCTCACCTTCGACGGTCACGCCCACGTCCCGATCGCGACACTGCCCGGGATGGAGGAGCGGACCCTGACCCTGTCCAGCGCCGGGAAGTCCTACTCGGTCACCGGGTGGAAGGTCGGCTGGGCGACCGGTCCCGCCGAGCTGGTCTCCGCGGTGATGGGTGCCAAGCAGTGGCTGACCTACACCTCGGGGGCCCCGCTGCAGCCGGCCGTGGCGGTCGCGCTCGACGAGCACGGCGAGTTCCCGTACCGGCTGTGTCAGGAGCTCCAGGCCCGTCGCGACCAACTGGTCGGCGGCCTGCGCGCGGCCGGGCTGACGTCGTACAGCCCGCAGGGGACGTACTTCGCGACGACCGACGTCAGCGAGCTGGGCTGGGCCAGCGGCCGCGACTTCTGCCGCGCCCTGCCGGAGCGCGCCGGTGTCGTCGCGATCCCGACGGAGGTCTTCTACGACCACCCCGACGCCCCGGGGTCGGGTCGGCGGCTGGTGCGGTGGGCCTTCTGCAAGGACGCGGCGGTGATCGACGAGGCTGTGCGCCGCCTCGCGGAGGCCGACCTCACCGCCTGAGGCGGGGGCCAGTGGGTCAGCGCTGGAACCAGGCCGTCACGTCGGCCCGCAGCAGCAGCCAGGTGCAGGTGGCGAGGACCACGACGAGCACGATCAGCCCGGGGTTGCCCAGCGCCAAGGCCAGGCAGGTGGCCCCCGCGACCGCACTCGAGACGGCGAGCGTGATCCGCGCCCAGTTGTGGCCCCGGAAGGTCAGGTAGGCCACGACGATCGCGGCGAGCGCCCACAGCACGAGCGCGCCGAGCACGACGTAGACGCCGGCCAGGAGCTGGGCCTCGGTCAGGCCGTACGTATCGAGGGCCTCGCCCTGCTGCTTGCGGATCTCCGCCATGGACTCGTCCCGCTGGAGGGTCATCGCGAGGGCGGACACCACGAGCCCCGCCGCGACGAGACCGGAGGTGACCCAGGTCAGCGCGCATGCCCAGACCAGCGCCGGTGGCCGTCGTCGTACGACGCCCGGCTGGTGCTGTCCGTGCGACGCGTCCGGGAGGATGGTGTCCTCCGCGCCGAGGACGCCCTGGAGGCCCGGCTCGGTCGGGGCGACCGGCGGTGCGGCCGGTGGCGTCGGGGCGCCCACCGAGTCCTGCCCGGTCCGGGCTGGGGACCGTATCGCGGCGAGCCGCTCGGCCCGGCGCTCCTCGTAGCGCTGAAGCCACGGACGTCCGGCGTACCAGTCGCGTGTCGGCTGCAGCCACAGCAGGGTGATGCCGGCGACCACCATCGGCGCGAAGAACCCTTCCGTCGCGAACCCGCCGACCAGCAGCAGGGGCGCGAGCACGCTCAGCCCGATCCGGGCGCTCGTCGAGCGCTTGAAGACCTGGAACCCGAGGATCGCCGCGGCGGTCGCGGCCCCGGCGGCGATCAGGCACAGCACACGCACCGTGACCTCGAGCGCCTCGAGGCTCAGGCCGAGGCTGTCCAACGGGGGCCGGGAGAGCGCCTGCCGCAGGGATTCCTGGGACTCGATCGTGTGCAGGGTCGAGATCCGCTGCCACGCGGCGAGCAGGACGACGATCGAGCCCCCGATGATCAGGGCTCCGGCAAGCGTCGCCTGTCCGGGGCGCGGCTGGGTCTCCTGGCTCATGCGGTCCATTCCACCAGAGCACCGACGGAGCCCGGAGTCCGGCCTCCCGGCCCGGCAGCAGCCGATGACCCTCAGCCGGCGGCCAACACCAGCCCGTCCTCGCCCCGGTCGACCGTCACCGACCCGCCGTCGGCCACGTCGCCACCGATCAGCAGCTTGGCGAGCGGGTCGCCGATCGCGGACTGGATCAGGCGGCGCAGCGGCCGGGCGCCGTACGCCGGGTCGTAGCCGACATCCGCCAGCCACTCCCGGGCAGCCGGCGTGACCTCGATCGACACCCGGCGCGCCGCGAGCCGCTTCTCGAGCAGCACCAGCTGCAGGTCGACGATCTTCGCCAGGTCGTCCTTGCCGAGGGCGTCGAAGGTGACGATCTCGTCGAGCCGGTTGAGGAACTCCGGCTTGAAGCTCTGCCGCACCAGCGCGAGCACGGACTCCTTCTGCTTCTCCGGGTCCAGGGTCGGGTCGACGAGGTACTGCGAGCCGAGGTTCGAGGTCAGGATCAGGATCGTGTTGCGGAAGTCGACGGTGCGGCCCTGGCCGTCGGTCAGCCGGCCGTCGTCGAGCACCTGGAGCAGGATGTCGAAGACCTCGGGGTGCGCCTTCTCGACCTCGTCGAGAAGGACCACGGAGTACGGCCTGCGCCGCACGGCCTCGGTGAGCTGGCCGCCCTCGTCGTACCCGACGTAGCCCGGAGGCGCACCGACGAGCCGGGCGACCGAGTGCTTCTCGGAGTACTCGCTCATGTCGATCCGCACGATCGCCCGGTCGTCGTCGAACAGGAAGTCCGCGAGCGCCTTGGCGAGCTCGGTCTTGCCGACTCCGGTCGGGCCGAGGAAGAGGAACGACCCGGTCGGGCGGTTCGGGTCGGAGATCCCGGCCCGCGCCCGTCGTACGGCGTCGCTGACCGCGCCGACCGCCTCGCGCTGGCCGATCAGGCGGGCGCCGATCACGGACTCCATCTCGAGCAGCTTCGCGGTCTCCCCCTGCAGCATCCGGCCGGTGGGGATGCCGGTCCAGGCCTCGACCACCTCGGCGACCTGCACGGCCCCGACCTCGTCACCGACGAGCTTCTCCTGCGGCTCGCCCGCGCTCGGGTCGTCCGCGACCGCCTCGAGCTGCCGGATCTGCGCCTCGAGCTCGGGGATCTTGCCGTAGAGGATCTCGCTGGCGCCGGCGAGATTGCCCTCACGGGTCAGCCGGTCGGCCTCGACCCGCAGCTGGTCGAGCTGGCGGCGCAGCTCCCCCTCGCCCTCGAGGGAGGACTTCTCGCGTTCCCAGCGCACGTCCAGCGCGCGGAGCTCCTCCTCGCGGTCGGCGAGGTCCTTGCGCAGGGCGGCGAGCCGCTCGACCGACGCGTCGTCGGACTCCTTGGCGAGGGCGAACTCCTCCATCTTCATCCGGTCGATCTGACGGCGCAGCTGGTCGATCTCCTCCGGAGAGGACTCGATCTCCATCCGCAGCCGGCTGGCCGCCTCGTCGATGAGGTCGATCGCCTTGTCGGGCAGCTGGCGGCCGGTGATGTAGCGGTCCGACAGGGTCGCGGCGGCCACCAGGGCGGCGTCGGTGATCCGCACTCCGTGGTGCGCCTCGTACTTCTCCTGGAGGCCGCGCAGGATCTGGATCGTGTCCTCGACCGACGGCTCGCCGACGAAGACCTGCTGGAACCGTCGCTCCAGCGCCGGGTCCTTCTCGACCCGCTCGCGGTACTCGTCGAGGGTGGTCGCGCCGATCATGTGCAGCTCACCACGAGCCAGCATCGGCTTGAGCATGTTGCCCGCGTCCATCGCCGAGTCGCCGCCGGCGCCTGCGCCGACGACCGTGTGCAGCTCGTCGATGAAGGTGATGATCTGGCCGCTGGCCTGCTTGATCTCCTCGAGCACGGCCTTGAGCCGCTCCTCGAACTCGCCGCGGTACTTCGCGCCCGCGACCATGGCGGCCAGGTCGAGCGACAGGACCCGGCGCCCCTTGAGGGAGTCCGGCACGTCGCCCGCGACGACCCGCTGCGCGAGCCCCTCCACGACGGCGGTCTTGCCGACCCCGGGCTCACCGATCAGGACGGGGTTGTTCTTGGTGCGGCGCGACAGCACCTGCACCACGCGGCGGATCTCGGCGTCGCGCCCGATGACCGGGTCGAGGCGCCCCTCCTCGGCCGCCTGGGTCAGGTCGACGGAGTACTTCTCGAGCGCCTCGTACGTCGACTCGGCGTCCTGGGAGGTGACCCGGCGGTTGCCCCGGACGGCCGTGAGCGACTCGCGCAGCCCCTCGGCGGTCAGCCCGACGTCCTGGAGCACCTTCTTCGCCGAGGACTCGACGGTGGCGAGCGCGATCAGCAGGTGCTCGGAGGCGATGTAGTCGTCCTTCATCGACTGCGCGAGCTCGAGCGCGGAGGCCAGCACGCGGCTGAGCGCGGCCGAGCCGGCCGGCTGCTGGACGGTGGCTCCGGTGGC
>NZ_SSXI01000031.1 GCF_004803405.1 Nocardioides sp.
AGGCCGAGCGGTGGCGCGAGCACGGCGCCACCACGTTGCGGGGCCGAACCGAGGAGACGCGGCTCGCCGTGCCGGTGGGCTGAGTCCCGCGACGACGCCGCGCGGGCGAGACGCCGAACGGCCCGCACCCCGAAGGGTGCGGGCCGTCCGGCGAGCACGGGCAGGCCGTGCTCGATGGATCAGGCGTTGTCGAGCGCGTCCGCCACGCGGCGGTGCGCCTCCCAGATCTCCTCCGGAAGGCCCTCGAACTGGGCCAGGTGCTTCTCACGGAAGCCGATCTCCTGCTGCCAGCGCTCGATGTCGATGGTGAGCACCGTGTCGAGATCGGCGAGCGCCTGCTCGTCGAGGCCCTCGAGCAGCAGCTCCTCCTTCTTCGGGAGGACGCCGACCGGGGTCTGCTGGCCCTCGACCTCGCCGTTGAAGTACTGCATCAGCCACACCAGCGGGCGGAGGTTCTCCCGGTAGCCGGGCCACAGGAAGCGGCCGTCGTCGCCGCGCTGGAACCAGTTGACGTGCGCGAAGATCGGCTTGTCCGTCGCGCGGCCGATGACCTCGAGCCAGTGCGCGGCGTAGTCGGCCTCGGGGTAGGACATGAACGGGCGCATCGACATCGGGTCGTAGCGGAGCACGCCCTCCAACCCGTCCGCGGCAGCGGTCGCCTCGGCGCCCAGGGTGAGGCCGTCGTACACGCCCTCCGCGACGTCGTGGATGGCCCGGATCAACGGCTCCCGGTCACGGGTGCGGCCACCGAAGATGATGCCGTGGATCTCGACTCCGGCCGGGTCCTCGACGTCCTTGGCGACGTTGGGGACGTTGCCGAGGGTGGTGGTGAAGCGGCTGTTGGGGTGCGCCCACGGGTCGCCGGCCTGGTCGGAGGTCCGGTTGGCGATGACGTCGCCCTTCCAGTCCGTCCAGCCGTCCAGGTCGGTCGGCGGCTCGGGAGTCTTCCCCTCCCACCAGACCTCCTGGGTCTTCTCGTTGTACGCGACGTTGGTGAAGATGGCGCCGGTGCCCGGGACGATCGAGTCGATCGCGGTCGGGTTCGTCTTCTCGTTGGTGTCCTTGGCGACACCGAAGACGCCGTACTCCGGGTTCATCCCGTAGAGCTTGCCGTCGTCGCCGACCCACAGCCACGCGATGTCGTCACCGTAGAACTCGACGTAGTAGCGGTCACCGAGCGCGTCGGGGGCCAGCGTCATCGCGAGGTTCGTCTTCCCCGAGGCCGAGGGGAAGCCACCGCAGATGTGGTACTTCCTGCCGGTCTCCTTGTCGGTGATCCCGAGCAGCATGAACTGCTCCACGAGGAAGCCGTTCTTCCAACCGTCGTAGGACCCCTGGCGGAGGCCGTGCGCGATCTTGCCCAGCAGGGCGTTGCCGCCGTAGGACGAGCCGAAGTGCAGGATGGTGCGCTCGTCGGCGACGGTCACGAAGTAGCGCTTGTCGTCCGGCGTCCCCTGGCCGAGGTTCTCCAGGTCACCGGTCACGTGCACGGCCTTGACGAAGGAGTCGCCCAGGTCGTTGATGAACTCCACGCCCACCCGGGACATGCGGATCATCTGGAGCACGACGTTGCGGTTGTCGGTGAGCTCGACACCCGCGGCGAACTTCTCCAGCGGGGAGCCCTTCGGTGCCATCAGGTAGGGGATGACATACATCGTCTTGCCAGCGGAGGCGCCGGTCATCAGCTCGACGAGCTTCGGCTTCATCTCCGACGACGGACGCCAGTTGTTGTAGATACCCCTGTCCGCCTCGTCGTTGGTGGCGACGATGGTGCGCTCCTCGGCGCGTGCCGTGTCCTTGAAGTAGCTGCGCGAGTAGTAGAGGCCGTCACCAGCGGGCAGAAGCTCACCCGCGTCGAGGGATTCCTGGACCAGCCGCGCGTCGTCGGCCGCGGAGACGATCTCCACCCGCGCGGCCCCCGTGATCGCGGCCCAGTGTGCGACGTACTCCCGAACGTGCGGGTTCGTGAGTCCCGCTTCGTCGAGCGTCCGCTCCACATCCACCATGCTTCTCGCCAGCCTTTCGGTCCTTGTTAAGGGTGTGGGCACGCTACCCCACAGCGCACCCGGCTCCAGCCGGGGCGCGAATCGCCCGATCCATGGACACCGTCGTCCGTCTTGGGGTCACCATGGCACCACGCAAGGGCGGCGCGCACATCCGGGGGGGCCGGAGTGAGGCATTCCATACCGAACGCGCGATTGGATCGATCCAGAGCGCATTCGGGCGGTTTCGCGGCCTCGGTCGACACCAGGTCGAGGGCTCGGCGCGCGACCATCGGGCCGCAGATTTCCCCGTGCCACGCTGCTGCCCACGGTCTCGGGCCGCACGAGTCTTGAGGCCGCGCGCGACCGGGTCGCCCGCCTCTCGGGCGATCGTGCGGCGGGCCGGGACCGGAACCGCCACCTTCTCGGTGAGGATCCCCGACGACTTCGAGACCGTCGGCACCGCGTCGCCGCCGACAGACCCAGCTGGCCTGAACCGCTGTGTGCCCAGCTGGACGGGCACCGCTGAACCTGCACGACTGAAGGGTGTGCTCCGAGCTTCGGAGTACACCCTCTCAGCGGGCGCGGGGCCCGGGCGTGCGGCGTCCAACTCCGGGCGGGTTGGCCCGCGCCCCGATGGGTAGGACCCACAGTGCCGTCGACACCACGCGATAGGAACAGCGATGAGCTACCCGCCCCCGTCCTCCTCGTCTTCGACACCGAGCGACACGCGAGGGCGGCCCAGAAGGAGCTGGCCTCCGAAGAGCTCGAGCTGCCCGCTGGCAGCACGTTCCCGTCGTTCGTCAAGGGACGGTGGAACTCCAGCGTCTACGGCAACCTCATCGGGGTCACCATCGGCACGACGAACACCAAGGTGCGGGACAAGCGGCTCACGTCGAATGGTCACCTACATGAACGCCGACGACCGCCTCGCGCCCTCCTTCAAGCTGTGAGGAATTTTACTTTCATTCCGGTGACAACGGCGGCGCGATCTGTCAGTCTTCTCTCGCCGCCGCAGGAGACCCGAGACTCCTGCGGCGGCTACCATTTGCGCCGACCATCTCGCCCCCGGCACTGCGGCATTCACCAGCGGGGCCTTGGTCCCCGTCGCAAGGACCGAACGGCCCCTTGGTACCGGAGCGCGAGTGCGTGCAGACTCCAGAGGCAGTGGACCTCCGACGTTGGGAACGCGATGAGCGCTGAGACCTCTCCCGCGCCCGCCATCGGCTCGTCGCCGACGAAGCCGGTGGCTCCCCCTGGTTCGGTCGTCGACGCCCGAGATCCGATCTCGTGACCATGCGGGCAGTGCAACCGACAGCCCGCCCCGCCTACGTGGCACTGGGCGGCGGGCTCCTGCTCTGCGCGTTGTACGCATCCCGGGCCGCGGAGCCTGAGGGAGCGGTGCTCTACCTGCTGGGCGCCGCCTCGGGCACGGCGCTGTGCTGCGTGGGCGCGTCGCGCATGCCGCCGGGCGCGCGCCACATCTGGTGGGCGCTCGCCGCCGGACAGGCTCTGTTCCTGCTCGGAGACGTGCTGTACGTGCTGATCGAGAACGTGCTGGGCGGCGACCCCTACCCCTCCGTGGCCGACGCGGCCTACCTGGCGTCGTACCCCGCCCTTGCCGCCGGACTGCTGTGGCTGGTCCGGATCAGGCAACGCGGGCGTCAGCGCGCGGCCCTCCTCGACGCCGCGATCCTCACCACGGCCATGGCCACCGCTGGATTCGTCTTCATCGTGGAGCCGTCGGCCGCGGCCGGCGGCGGAAGTGTGCTCGAGAACGTGGTCGCGGGCGCCTACCCGGCAGCCGACGTGCTGCTGTTGGCGCTGCTCGTGCAGATGTTCATCGCGGGCATGCGAGCGAACGTCGCGTCATGGGCCCTGGTCGGGGGGATCGTCGCACTGCTGGTCGCTGACCTCGGCTACGTCGCCTCGGCACTCACGGACACCTCGCACCCCGCGTGGATCGACCTGGGCTACCTGGCGTCCTACCTGCTGATCGGCTTCGCCGCCGTGCATCCCTCGGCCCAGGCCCTGTCGGAGCCGACGCCGATCCGCAGCAGCCGCAGCCTCGCTCGCCTTGCGTGGCTCGGTGCGGCACTGATCCTCACCCCGGTGACCGAGTTCGTCGCCGGACAAGACGCCGACACCGATCACCACGGCTCGGTGGTGATGCTAGCCGGCGGATGCCTGATCGCGCTTCTCGTGGTGCTCCGGATGGCCGACCTGGTCCAGCAGCTCCAGTACAAGGCCGTCGAGCTGGCTGCTCTGGCCCGCAGGGACGGGCTGACCGGGCTGGCGAACCGTCGTACGTGGGACTACGAGCTGTCCCGCGTCTGCGACGCCGCCCGCAAGGAGGGCACCACGCTCCACATCGCCGTCCTCGACATGGACCACTTCAAGAGGTTCAACGACGAGCACGGCCACACCATGGGCGACATGGTCCTCCGCGGGACGACGCAGGCATGGGCCGACCTCGTCCAGGGTCGCGGCTTCCTCGCCAGGTACGGCGGCGAGGAGTTCACCGTGCTCCTTCCCGACATGGGCCTGACCGAGGCCGAGGCGCTGCTCGACCAGATGCGACGAGCGGTCACCCACGACCAGACATGCTCCATCGGGCTAGCGACCTGGGACCACCGCGAAACGCCGGCCGACCTGGTCGGACGGGCCGACGGCGCCCTCTACCAGGCCAAGGGCGAGGGGCGCGATCGGATCGTGGTCAGTGCTTCCGATAGGCCGGAGCTCGCCGGCTCGGCGCCGGCTCCGCACTCGCCAGCAGAGGAAGCACCCGAGGCTCGACCAGCACAGACAGCACCATGACACTGGTCGACCGCACGACCGACGGCGACTTGTCGATGTTCACCAGGGTCGCCTGCAGCTCCGGGTGGGACTGGGTCGCGACCCGGCAGAGGACGTCGAAGGATCCGGTCGTCACGTAGGCCTCGAGCACCTGCGGGATGGACGCCAGATCCTGGGAGACCTCATCCAGGGCTCCCTGGGCGATCTCCAGCGTCACGAAGGCCTGCACCGGGAACCCGGCGGCGGCAACGTCGATCGAGGGATCCCAGTCTGCGATCACCCCGGCCTCCTGCAACCGGCGGAGCCGGCTCTGCACGGTGGCGCGGGCGACCTTGGTGAGGCGGGACAGCTCGAGGTCACCAGCGCGGGGGTGCTCGGTCAGCGCCGTGAGCAGCGCCAGGTCGAGCCGGTCCAGCGGCAAGGCGCTTCGCTCCATGCCCGCCACGATAGACGATCTGCATAGTTGCTAGACCCCCTACCGGGCCAGATCCGGCGCTCTGCCTACCTACGGATGGGCAGGTTGTCATGTTGCGAGAACGGGTGTTGCCTTCATCTCATCACCCCGTTCCGGCGCACGAAAGGACCCACCGTGTCCCTGCAGGAGACGCTGACCAGCGAGGAGCGACTCGCCGAGCTGGACCTGGAGACCCTCAAGCAGCTCGTCGGTCTCGTCGAGTACGACGACCACGACGACCCGTTCCCCGTCATCGGCTGGGACGCGGCCGTGTGGGCGGTCGGCAATGCGGCCCAGTCCGCCCACTTCTTCCAGTCCGCACTCGGCATGGAGCTCGTTGCCTACTCGGGGCCCGAGACCGGCAACCGCGACCACGCGGCCTACGTGCTCAAGAGCGGTGCGGTGCGGTTCGTGCTCAAGGGCGGAGTGAGTCCGAGCAGCCCCATCCTCGACCACCATCGCCGGCACGGCGACGGCATCACCGACATCGCGCTCGAGGTGGTCGACGTCGACCGCTGCATCGAGCACGCACGCGCCACGGGCGCCACCGTGCTGGAGGAGCCCCACGACGTCAGCGACGAGCACGGCACCGTCCGAGTCGCCGCGATCGCGACGTACGGCGAGACCAGGCACACCCTCGTCGACCGCTCCCGGTACGACGGTCCCTACCTGCCGGGCTACGTGGCCCGCACGTCGTCGTACCGCAAGAGGGACGGGGCGCCCAAGCGGCTCTTCCAGGCCCTCGACCACATCGTCGGCAACGTGGAGCTCGGCCGGATGGACGAGTGGGTGGACTTCTACCGCCGGGTCATGGGCTTCACCAACATGGCCGAGTTCATCGGTGACGACATCGCCACCGAGTACTCCGCGCTGATGTCGAAGGTCGTGGCCAACGGCAATCACCGGGTGAAGTTCCCGCTCAACGAGCCGGCCGTCGGCAAGCGGAAGTCCCAGATCGACGAGTACCTGGAGTTCTACGACGGCCCGGGAGCCCAGCACCTTGCGCTGGCCACCAACGACATCCTCCGCACGGTCGACGCGCTGCGTGACGAGGGGATCGAGTTCCTGCAGACCCCGGACTCCTACTACGAGGATCCCGAGCTGCGCGCGCGGATCGGAGAGGTCCGCGTCCCGATCGAGGAGCTGCAGAAGCGGCGGATCCTCGTCGACCGCGACGAGGACGGCTACCTGCTGCAGATCTTCACCAAGCCCCTGGGCGACCGGCCCACGGTGTTCTTCGAGTTCATCGAGCGGCACGGCTCGCTCGGATTCGGCAAGGGCAACTTCAAGGCCCTCTTCGAGGCCATCGAGCGCGAGCAGGAGAAGCGCGGGAACGTCTGACGTCCCGGGCGAGGAGAACGACATGGCGCACTACCAACGCAGCGGGACCGTCCCGCCCAAGCGGCACACCCAGTTCCGCGGCGACGACGGCAGGCTCCGCTACGAGGAGCTGATGGGCGAGGAGGGGTTCTCGTCGGACTCCTCGCTGCTCTACCACCGACACATTCCCTCCGCCGTGGTCGAGGCCCGTACCTGGGACCTCGGCGACCAGGCGACGATGCCGAACCACCCCTTGATCCCACGCCACCTCAAGCTGCACGAGCTGTTCGCCGGCCAGGAGTGGAAGTCGTTCGACGCCGTCACCGGACGCCGCCTCGTGCTCGGCAACGCCGACGTCCGGATCAGCTACGTCGTCTGCGGCGAGACCTCCTCCCTCTACCGCAACGCCGTCGGTGACGAGTGCGTGTACGTCGAGGCCGGGTCCGGCACCGTCGAGACCGTGTTCGGCGACCTCGAGGTCGGGCCGGGTGACTACGTCATCCTGCCGCGGGCCACCACGCACCGCTGGGTCCCCGGGGAGCAGCAGCCGCTGCGTCTGTACGTGATCGAGGCCAACAGCCACATCGGCCCACCGAAGCGCTACCTCTCCCGCTACGGCCAGCTCCTCGAGCACGCTCCGTACTGCGAGCGGGACCTTCGGGTCCCCACCGAGCCGCGGATCGTCGAGGGGGAGAACGTCGAGGTCCTCATCAAGCACCGGGGTCCGGGCGGTCTCGCCGGCACCGTCCACGTCCTGCCGCACCACCCGTTCGACGTGGTGGGCTGGGACGGCTGCCTCTACCCCTACGCCTTCAACGTCAGCGACTTCGAGCCGATCACAGGGCGCGTGCACCAGCCGCCGCCGGTCCACCAGGTCTTCGAGGGCACCAACTTCGTGATCTGCAACTTCGTCCCGCGCAAGGTGGACTACCACCCGCTGTCCATCCCGGTGCCGTACTACCACTCCAACGTCGACTCGGACGAGGTGATGTTCTACTGCGGCGGCGACTACGAGGCGCGCAAGGGAGCGGGGATCGGCCAGGGGTCGATCAGCCTGCATCCGGGTGGCTATCCGCACGGGCCGCAGCCAGGCGCGTACGAGAACTCCATCGGTGCGGAGTTCTTCGACGAGCTCGCGGTCATGGTCGACACCTTCCGGCCGCTCGAGCTCGGCGAGGGCGGCCGGGCCTCCGACGACGGCGAGTACGTCTACACGTGGGCACGGACGGCGGAGGACTCGTGATGACGCCGACCGTGCTCGACACCGCCGTCCTCGCCGGGTTGTGCGACGACGCCGCGATCTTCCCACCGGGCAGCCTGCCTCTCCACCGGGCGGTCGCGGCCCACCTCGCCCACCGGGAGGCGCCGCACTCCACCCTGGTCGGCCCGCTCGTGGTGAGGACCGCCGATCTTCCGGCGCTCGCCCGGATCACCGCGGGCCGGACCCCTGGCAGCGTCGACCTGGCCGTGACGGTG
>NZ_SSXI01000112.1 GCF_004803405.1 Nocardioides sp.
AGGTGAGCTGGGGCGCGAGGGTGGCGGCGTCCACCCCGGCCGTCACGACGACCGTGCCGAGGGCGACCGCCAGCGCGCCCGGCACCGCCCACCGCCGGGCAAGCCGCAGCAGCACGACCCAGGTCAGCACCACCGGTGCGACGACCGTGGGTGAGGCGACGAGGGCGGTCACCGGCGCCAGGCACAGCGGGAGCAGGATGCCCGCGAGCATCGCCATCGCGAGGGTGTGCGGGATCGCGGCGACCAGGTCGCCCAGCCGCGGGACGAGCGAGGTGAGCAGGATGAGCAGGCCGGTCACGACGAACGCGCCGACCGCGGCCGGCCACCCACCGGCGACACCGGCGGAGGACGCGA
Organism: Nocardioides sp.; assembly: GCF_004803405.1. GTDB lineage: Bacteria > Actinomycetota > Actinomycetes > Propionibacteriales > Nocardioidaceae > Nocardioides > Nocardioides vastitatis. The sequence continues at coordinate 355 of NZ_SSXI01000112.1, forward strand.
GCAGCGCCGCGCCGGGCGTCGACCACGCGAGGGTGACCGGGATCCGGTGACGGAGGCTGAGCCAGAGCATGCCGAGGGCCTGGGTGAGACAGAGCGTGAGCAGCCCGGACGCGGCCTGCTCGGCGGTGGCGCCGACGGCCGCCAGGCCGGCCAGCGCCACCACGAAGGTGCTGGTGAACCCGACCACCGCCGTGACCACCCCGGCGACGGCTGGACCGTGGGTGCTCTCCTCGGACACGTGGGCGTGGTCAGGCCAGCACGAGGATCAGGTCGCCGCCCTCGACGGGCTGGGTGCCCTTGATCGCCAGTCGCTCCACCCTGCCGGCGCGAGGCGCGGTGATCGCGGCCTCCATCTTCATGGCCTCGATGGTGGCGATCGTGGTGCCGGTCTCGACCTCGTCGCCCTCCGCGACCACGACCGTCACGGCGCCCTGGAACGGCGCCGCGACGTGACGGTCGTTCCCCGGGTCCGCCTTCTCCGCCGCGGTGACCTCGGAGGCGACGCTGCGGTCCCGCACGCTCACCGGGCGGAGCTGGCCGTTCGCACGGCACATCACGGTCCGGAAGCCGCGCTCGTCCGGCTCGCCGATCGCCTCGAGCTCGAGCAGCAGCCGCTTGCCCTCCTCGATGTCGATCGCGTGCTCGTCGCCCTGGGACAGGCCGTAGAGGAACTCCAGCGTCGGCACGACCGACAGGTCGCCGTACGACGCCCGGGCGGTGTCGAGCTCCTTGGTCGGGCCGGGGAAGAGCAGCTGGTTGAGCGTGTGGCGGCGGTCGGTGGCGAGTCCATGCCGCTGCTCCTCGGTCAGCTCGGCCACGGGGGCCTCCCACGTGCGGCCCTCGAGCGCCTTGGTGCGGAACGGCTCGGGCCAGCCGCCCGGCGGGTCGCCGAGCTCGCCGTGGAGGAAGCCGATGACGGAGGCGGGGATGTCGTACTTCTGGGGGTTCTGCGCGAACGCCACCGGGTCGGCGCCCAGGCCGACCAGCGCGAGGGCGAGGTCGCCGATCACCTTCGAGCTCGGGGTGACCTTCGGGACGTTGCCGAGGATGTCGTTGGCCGCGGCGTACATGTCCTCGATCTGCTCGAACTTCTCGCCGAGGCCGAGCGCGATCGCCTGCTGGCGCAGGTTCGACAGCTGGCCGCCGGGGATCTCGTGACGGTAGACGCGGCCGGTGGGGGAGGCCAGGCCGGACTCGAACGGCGCGTAGACGCGGCGCACGGCCTCCCAGTACGGCTCGAGCGCGCCCACGGCAGCGACGTCGAGGCCGGTCTCGCGGTCGCTGTGGTCGGTCGCGGCGACGAGCGCCGTGAGCGAGGGCTGCGAGGTGGTGCCGGACATGGAGGCCGCCGCCGCGTCGACCGCGTCCACGCCGGCGTCGATCGCGGCGAGCAGTGTGGCCAGCTGGCCACCCGGGGTGTCGTGGGTGTGGAGGTGCACGGGCAGGTCGAACCGCTCGCGGAGTGCGGTGACCAGGCGCCTGGCGGCCGGCGCCCGCAGCAGGCCGGCCATGTCCTTGATCGCCAGCACGTGCGCGCCCGCGTCGACGATCTGCTCGGCCAGACGGAGGTAGTAGTCGAGGGTGTAGAGCCGCTCGCCCGGGTCGGAGAGGTCGCCGGTGTAGCAGAGCGCGACCTCGGCGACCGCGGTGCCGGTCTCGCGCACCGCGTCGATCGCGGGCCGCATCTGCTCGACGTCGTTGAGCGCGTCGAAGATCCGGAACACGTCGAGCCCGGTGGCCACGGCCTCCTCGACGAAGGCGTTGGTCACCTCCGTCGGGTAGGGGGTGTAGCCGACCGTGTTGCGGCCTCGCAGCAGCATCTGCAGGCAGACGTTGGGGAGGGCCTCGCGGAGCGATGCGAGCCGGTCCCAGGGGTCCTCGGCCAGGAAGCGCAGCGCGACGTCGTAGGTCGCCCCGCCCCAGGCCTCGACCGACCACAGCTGCGGTGTCATCCGCGCCACGTGCCCGGCGGCGCCGAGCAGGTCGACGGTGCGGACCCGGGTGGCGAGCAGGCTCTGGTGCGCGTCGCGGAACGTGGTCTCGGTGACCGCCACCCGGTCCTGCTGGCGCAGCCGACGCGCGAACTCCTCCGGGCCCACACTCAGCAGCAGCTGCCGCGAGCCGTTCGGCGGCGGGGTCGCCAGGTCGATCTGGGGGAGCTTGGCCCTCGGCGTGAGCGACACCGGCGCGTCGCCGTACGGCTTGTTGACGGTGACGTCGGCGAGGTACTGCAGCAGGCCGGACCCGCGGTCCGTCGTGGAGCCGGCGGACAGCACGTGCCGGTGGGTCTCGATGAACGACGTGGTGATCGTGCCGGCCGCGAAGTCGGGGTCGGCGAGCACGTGCTGGAGGAAGGCGACATTCGTGGCGACGCCGCGGATCCGGAACTCGGCGAGGGCGCGGCGCGCCTTCTGCACGGCCTTCTCGAACGTCGCGCCACGGCAGGTCAGCTTGGCGAGCATGGAGTCGAAGTGCGGGCTCACCTCGGCGCCGTTGTACGTGGTGCCGCCGTCCAGCCGGACGCCCGGACCGCCGGGGGAGCGGTAGGTCGTGATCTTGCCGGTGTCGGGCCGGAACTCGTTGGCCGGGTCCTCGGTGGTGATCCGGCACTGCAGCGCGGCGCCGCGCAGCCGGATCGAGTCCTGCGACAGGCCGAGGTCCGCGAGGGTCTCACCGGCCGCGATCCGCAGCTGGGCCTGGACCAGGTCGACGTCGGTGACCTCCTCGGTCACCGTGTGCTCGACCTGGATCCGCGGGTTCATCTCGATGAAGACGTAGTTGCCCCGGGGGTCGAGGAGGAACTCGACGGTCCCGGCGTTGCGGTAGCCGATCGAGCTGGCGAAGCGCACGGCGTCCGCGCAGATCCGCTCGCGCAGCTCCGGGTCGAGGTTGGGCGCCGGTGCGATCTCGACGACCTTCTGGTGGCGCCGCTGCACGGAGCAGTCGCGCTCGAAGAGGTGGATCGTGGCGCCGGTGGCGTCGGCGAGCACCTGGACCTCGATGTGACGAGGGTCGACGACGGCCTGCTCGACGAAGACGGTCGGGTCGCCGAACGCGGCCTCGCCCTCGCGCATGCAGGTCTCGATCGCCTCGCGGAGCCCCTTCGGGTCGTCGACCCGGCGCATGCCGCGTCCGCCGCCGCCCGCGACGGCCTTGACGAACAGCGGGAACGGCAGCTTCGAGGCGCTCTCGACGAGGCTGTCGACGTCGGTGGACGGCTCGACCCCGGCCAGCGTCGGCACGCCTGCGGCCTTCGCCGCCGCGATCGCGCGCGCCTTGTTGCCGGTCAGCTCGAGGACCGAGGCCTCCGGCCCGACGAAGGTGATCCCCGCGGCGGCGCAGGCCTCGGCGAGGGCGGGGTTCTCCGAGAGGAACCCGTAGCCGGGGTAGATCGCGTCGGCACCGCACTGCACGGCGGCGGCGACGATCGCGTCCGGGTCGAGGTAGGAGCGGACCGGGTGGCCGTGCTCGCCGATCTCGTAGGCCTCGTCGGCCTTGAACCGATGCTCCGACCACCGGTCCTCGAAGGGGAAGACCGCGACCGTCGTCGCCCCCACTTCCCAGGCCGCGCGGAAGGCCCGCACGGCGATCTCACCTCTGTTGGCGACCAGGACCTTCGAGAACACGGCCCCACCCTAGGTGGCCCGGGTCACAGCCCGATGAACGGTCCGCCCTTCAGAAGGGTGAGGGGGCTGGATCGTCCGGGTCGGTGAACTGACCGACCAGCCCGGGGGTCGCCGCCTCGGCGAGCGCGAGGGCGGCGGCGGTCGTGACGTCGTACACCTGGACCCGGCCGCTCCCGCCCGCGGTGGTGGCCGCCACGGTGACCAGCCCGGAGCGGCGCTGGAACCAGGTGTCGTGGAGGTTCCAGCCGATCACGTGCCCGGCAGCGAGCGCGTCGCGGCTGCGCACGACCGAGCCCGACCGCATCACGACGTGGCCCTCGGAGAAGGCATGGCCGAGCGAGCGAGCGCGGTCGTGGGCGAGCAGGACGGCGAGGCCGAGCACGATCGGGACAGCGGCCAGGAGCCAGTACGACGCCGAGAGCGCCGCCGCGGCGAGGCCGAGGACGACGGGGAGCACGGCGAGGATCGCGCGCGAGTAGCGACGTACCGTCGCCGTCCGTCCGTGCCGAAGGAGAGGTCCGGTGACCGGTCCGGCGGAGCCGAGGATCGTCACCGCCGCCGGCACCACGGTGCTCGTCGGAGCCGGGGGCAGCAGCACGGCCGACCTGGCGGAGGCGCCGGGCAGGCCGGTGACGATCGCGGCCAGTCGACGGCCGCGCGCGATGCGCAGGGCGGCGGGCTCACCGAGGCTGATGCCGGCGAGTCGGGCGGTGTCGATGCTGGTCTCACGTCGGGTCAGCAGACCGCGGCGCACGTGCCAGGCCGCCCCTTGGCGAGCGAGGACGAAGCCGCCGTTGGTGACCAGGTAGCCGGCGACGGCGAGCAGCGCCGCGAGCAGCAGAGCCGCTCCGAGAAGCAGGCCGACGAACGCGCCGGCCACGGCGGCGAGGGCGTCCTCGGTGAGCCGGATGTCGACGATCTCGGTGAGCTGTAGGGCACCGCCGACCGCCGCGCCGGCGGCGACCAGGCCGGCGCTGCTGAACGGCGCGTACCAGAGCCAGCGCGCCGAGAACCTCGCGAGCACCTCCTCCGCAGCCGAATCGGCGGGCGCGTCCTCGTCAACGGCCGCGGCCGCGGCGACGGCTCGGGACCACAGCAGGTCGGTCCGCAGCGCCGCCGCCTGCTCCGACGGGAGCGCATCCAGCTCGAGCCGCTCGTTGGCGTCGCTGGCGACGCTGCCGGTGCCGATGACGACGGTCGCCAGACCCAACAGCCGATGGACCGGCGAGGCGGTCAGGTCCACGGTGCGCACCCGGTCGACCGACGTCGAGAGGGTGTGACGCTGGAGCAGGCCGCGGCGCAGCTCGACCCGGCCCTCGGCGATCCGCCACGTGGTGGTCAGGTAGCGCACGACGCCGAGTGCGACCGGGACGATGACGCCGAGCAGTGACCACGGACCGGCTCCGGAGGCGCCACCGGCGACCAGGACTCCGATCAGGACCGGCAGGAACCTGCCGATCTCCTTGATCGGGTGGACGAGCAGCATCCGCCTGTCGAGGCGCTGCCAGGTCACGTCGCGTCGCCCTCCACGAGGTCTGCCTTGAGGGTCAGCTCGTCCACCAGTGCCAGGGCTACGTCACGGTCCAGGCCGTCGATACGCAACGCCCCGGCGGCCGAGGCCGTGGTCACGGTGACGCTCGCCAGCCCGAACAGCCGGGCGAGCGGTCCCTGCGCGTAGTCCACGGTCTGCACGCGCGACATGGGCGCGATCCGCCGCTCACGTGCCCACCAGCCTCGCTGGGTGTACACCGCGGTCGGTGAGACCTCCCATCGGTGCACGAGGTACCGCCACCGCGGTACGACGACCACGACCGCCGTACTGCCGCAGGCCACCGCGCCCACGAGCCACCAGCGCGCGGCCTCCGGCGCCCACATGACGGCAGCAAGGCCGAGCACCGCTGTCGTCACGATCCCCTGGAGGCCGATCTCGACGTGCCACATGGTCCGGGCTCGCGGACTGACCCTGTGCGCCGGGTCGCGCAGCTCACTCACGGGGCGAGCCTACGGTCCGAAGGACGATGTCCCGGATCCAGCGCGCCTTGCGGTCCGTGCTCGGCACGGGGCCGCGTACCTCGCTGCGACCGGTGGCCGCGGCGCCCTGGACGCACCCGGGTCGCGACCGGGCGATGCGGTACGACGGCCGCCTGCCGACGGCGTCGGGCGGCAGCGGGACGACGAGCGTCAGTCCTTGAGCTCGCAGACGACCTCGCCGTTGGTCACCGTGGCGCCGACCTCGGCCTTGAGACCGGTGACCGTTCCGGCCTTGTGAGCCTTGAGCGGCTGCTCCATCTTCATCGCCTCCATGACCACGATCACGTCGCCCTCCGCGACGGTCTGGCCCTCCTCGACGGCGACCTTGACGATGGTGCCCTGCATCGGGCTGGCCACAGCGTCGCCGCTGGCGGCCGCGCCGGCCTTCTTGCCAGCCGTGCGCTTCGGCTTCTTCGCGCCCGCGGCGGGACCGGCGGACAGGCCGCCGAGCCCGGCCGGAATGACCACCTCCACCCGCTTGCCGCCGACCTCGACCACGACCGTCTGCTTCTCCCCGGCCTCGTCGGCCGTGCCGGCCTCGCCCGAGTAGGGCTCGATCCGGTTGTCGAACTCGGTCTCGATCCAGGTCGTGTAGACGGTGAACTCGCCCTCGCCGGAGGGGGTCGAGGCGCCGACGTAGGCCGGGTCCTCGATCACAGCCTTGTGGAACGGGATCACCGTCGGCATGCCGTCGACGACGAACTCGGCCAACGCGCGCCGGGAGCGCTCGAGCGCCTGGGTGCGGTCGCGGCCGGTCACGATGAGCTTGGCGATCAGGGAGTCGAACGAGCCCGGGATGGTCTCGCCCTTCTCGTAACCGCCGTCGACGCGGACGCCGGGGCCCTGCGGCGGCGACCACTCGGTGAGGGTGCCGGGGGCGGGCATGAAGTTGCGGCCGCCGTCCTCGGCGTTGATCCGGTACTCGATGGAGTGGCCACGGATCTCGGGGTCGTCGTAGCCGAGCTCCTCGCCTGCGGCGATCCGGAACATCTCACGGACCAGGTCGATGCCGGTGACCTCCTCGGAGACGCAGTGCTCGACCTGGAGCCTGGTGTTGACCTCGAGGAAGGAGATGGTGCCGTCGCGGCCCACGAGGAACTCACAGGTGCCGGCGCCGACGTACCCGGCCTCGGTGAGGATCGCCTTGGAGGACTCGTACAGGCGCTTGACCTGGTCGTCGGTCAGGAACGGCGCGGGCGCCTCCTCGACCAGCTTCTGGTGACGGCGCTGCAACGAGCAGTCGCGGGTGGAGACCACGACCACGTTCCCGTGCTGGTCCGCGAGGCACTGGGTCTCGACGTGGCGCGGGCGGTCGAGGAACTTCTCCACCAGGCACTCACCTCGGCCGAAGGCGCCGACGGCCTCACGGACGGCCGACTCGAACTGCTCCGGGATCTCCTCGAGCGTGCGCGCGACCTTGAGACCGCGACCGCCGCCGCCGAAGACGGCCTTGATCGCGACCGGCAGGCCGAACTCCTGCGCGAACTCGATGATCTCCTCGGCGTCCTTGACCGGCTCCTTGAGGCCCGGGGCCAGCGGCGCGTTGGCCTTCTGCGCGATCTGCTTGGCCTTGGCCTTGTCGCCGAGGGCCTCGATGGCGTCGGGGCCCGGCCCGATCCAGATCAGTCCGGCGTCGATCACCGCCTGGGCGAACTGTGCGTTCTCGGCGAGGAAGCCGTAACCGGGGTGGACCGAGTCGGCGCCCGCCTGCTTGGCGACGTCGATGATCTTCTCGATCGAGAGGTAGGACTCGGCGGGCGTCGAACCGCCCAGGGCGTAGGCCTCGTCGGCGAGTCGGACGAAGAGCGCGTTCGCGTCGGGCTCGGCGTACACCGCGACGCTACCGATGCCGGCGTCCTTGGCGGCGCGGATCACTCGGACGGCGATCTCACCGCGGTTGGCGATGAGGACCTTGCGCAACGGCTGCACGGACTGGGACACGGGATCTCCTCATCTGCGGGCGGTGGCGTGGTTCCAAGCCACCGCCGGAGTCTAGGACCCTGCAATGGTTAACAAACGTTAACCTCATCATCTAGGATGCTCGTCATGACCCAGTTCGAGCTGTCTCGTGAGCACGAGGAGTTCCGCCGTACGGTCCGGGACTTCGCCGACGCCACCATCCGTCCACACGTCGCCGAGTGGGACAGGTCACACCATTTCCCGACCGATGTCGTCCAGCGGATGGGAGACCTGGGCCTGTTCGGCCTCACCGCCCCCGAGGAGTACGGCGGCGCCGGGCTCGACGCGGCCGACGGCCCGTTCACGTCGCTGTGCCTCGCGATCGAGGAGCTCGGTCGAGTCGACCAGTCACTGGGGATCACGCTCGAGGCCGGGGTGGGTCTCGGCATCAACCCGATCCTGACCTTCGGCACCGCCGAGCAGAAGGAGACCTGGCTGCCCGACCTCGTCGCCGGTCGACGGCTCGCCGCCTTCGGTCTCACCGAGCCGGGCGCGGGCTCCGACGCGAGCGCCACGAGGACCAAGGCGGTCCTGGAGAACGGCGAGTGGGTGATCAACGGTGCCAAGCAGTTCATCACCAACTCCGGGTCGGACATCACCTCGCTGGTCACCGTCACCGCGCGCACCGGCGTCTCGGAGTCGGGACGCCCGGAGATCTCCACGATCCTGGTGCCATCGGGCACGCCCGGCTTCGTGGCGGAGGCCGCCTACGACAAGCTCGGCTGGAACATCTCCGACACCCACCCGCTGACGTTCACCGACTGCCGGGTGCCGGAGGCGAACCTGGTGGGCGAGCGCGGCCGCGGGTACGCGCAGTTCCTGGCGATCCTCGACGACGGCAGGGTGGCGATCGCGGCACTCGCCGTCGGCTTGATCCAGGCGTGCGTCGACCTGTGCGTCGAGTATTCCCTCGAGCGCCAGACGATGGGCGGCCCGATCGGGCGCAAGCAGGGCGTCGCGTTCCAGGTCGCCGACCTCGAGGTGATGCTGCATGCGTCGCGGCTCCTGACCTACCGCGCCGCGGCCATGAAGGACCGGATGATGGAGGCGGCCTCGGGCGGCGGTGCCGGACCGTCGGTGAAGCAGTTCAAGCAGGCCGCGTCGGTCGCGAAGCTCTACACGAGCGAGTCGGCCGTGACGGCCACCCGGATCGCGACCCAGGTCTTCGGGGGCTACGGCTTCATGGAGGAGTACCCGGTCGCGCGGTTCTACCGCGACGCCAAGATCCTCGAGATCGGCGAGGGCACCTCCGAGGTGCAGCGGATGCTGATCGCCCGGGGTCTGGGCCTCCCGGTCGAGTAGTCCGACCGGAGCGTCAGCGCGACCAGAGGTCGGTCCACCGGTGCCCCAGCTCGCGGACCAGTCCGCGCAGCAGCGGAAGGCTGACGCCGACCACGTTGTGGTGGTCGCCCTCGATGCCGGTCACGAACCCGCCGCCGAGGCCGTCGACGGTGAACGCGCCCGCGACGTGCAGCGGCTCACCGGTCGCGACGTAGGCCTCGATCTCGTCGTCGTCGAGGTCGGCGAAGTGGACGACGGTGGACGCGGTGGCGGCGGACTGCTGGTCCGCCGCGACATCGCGCAGGCAGTGCCCGGTGTGCAGCACGCCGGACCGGCCGCGCATGGCGTGCCAGCGGCGTACGGCGTCGTCCGCGTCGGCCGGCTTGCCCAGCGCCTCGCCGTCGAGCTCCAGCACGGAGTCGCAGCCGAGGACGAGGGCATCGAGGGGGACCTCCGGTCGTCCGGCGACCGCGCTGCACTTGAGCTCGGCGAGCCGGAGGGCCAACTCGGCGGGGGGCACGCCCGCGACCTGCGACTCGTCGACCCCCGAGACGATCACCTGGGGGTCGAAGCCCGCGTCGCGCAGTGTGGCGAGACGCGCGGGGGACGCGGACGCGAGGACGAGCACCGGCACGCCGTCACCCTACTGGCCGAGAAATTCTGCACGCTGATGGATCAGGACCCGCAGCGGCGAGCACTGGAGGTGCATGTCCCCTGGGTCACGACCCTTGCCGAGTCAGTGCGCCCTGGCCGGTGAGGTGCGGAGCGCCGTCACCGCGCTCCACGCCGCGTACCTGGCGGCACCCCTGCCGCTGGAGCTCGGAGACGTAGGGGAGCTGCGGGTCGAGCGGGCACAGGTGATCACCCAGTTCGACGACTACGTCCTCCCGCGACTCGCGCGCCTCGACGCCCCGATGCTGGTGGTCGTGGGCGGACCGACCGGAGTCGGGAAGTCGACGCTCGTGAACAGTCTGGTCGGCAGCAGGGTCACCACGCCGGGTGCGCTGCGGCCGACGACCCGCTCGCCGGTCCTCGTCCACCATCCGGCGGACCGGGACTGGTTCGGCCCGGGCGGGCTGCTGCCCACCCTGGAGCGGGTGGACCGCCCGACGAGCACCCAGGAGGCGATCCAGCTGGTCGCTGCGCCGACCGTGCCGCGGGGGCTGGCGATCCTGGACGCGCCGGACTTCGACTCCGTCGACGACGGCAACCGCGCGCTGGCGCTGAGGCTCCTCGCCGCCGCGGACCTCTGGCTGTTCGTGACCTCGGCTGCGCGCTACTCGGACCTCGTCCCCTGGCAGCAGCTGTCCCTGGCCGTCGAGCGCGACCTCCCTGTCGCCGTCGTCATGAACCGCATCCCGCCGGAGGACCTGCCCACGGTGTCCGCTCACCTGACCGGGATGCTGTCCAGCACGGTCGGGGAGGAGCGACTGTTCTTCGTCGAGCGGGGTCCAATCGGGGAGGACGGCCGGTTGCCGGGGTCCCGCGTGGCCAGCATCAGGTCCTGGCTGGACACGACCGCGATCGAGGCCCGGGTGCGCGCCGTCGGGGCGAACCAGGCCGTCACCGGTGCGATCCACCGAGCCGCGCAGGTGGCCTCTCGTGTGGCGGATGCCGCCGAGCTGCAGGTCGAAGCCGTCAGCGAGCTGCTGAGCGTGGTGGACCGCGCCTACGACGCCGCCACCGAGACGCTGCGCGCCGCGCTGGGTGACGGATCCCTGGTGCGGGGCGACCTGGCCTCGCAGTGGCACGAGCTTCTCGGCCGCGACGACCTACCGCCGATCGCGGACACCATGAGCGCGCTGCGCGAGCGACTGACCGGCTCGGCGCCGGAGCAGATCGCCCAGATCGACCAGCTGGGCGTCGCCCTCGACCTGGCGCTCCAGACCTTCGTCCTCGACCACGCCGAGCGGGCTGCCGAGAGCGCCAGCCGCGCCCTTCGCGACACAGTCCACGGCTCGGCGCTGCTGGACTGGAGCACCGAGGACCTCTCACGGCCGAGCCGGCGACTGGGCACCCGGGCACGCCGCGCGATCAGCAGCTGGCGGCGCGAGCTGGTCGCCGTGGTCGCGGAGCAGATCGAGGACGCCGGCACGGCTGGCGGGATCGGCGGCCCCCGGTCTCGCGGCCTCGCGATCGCGCTGGTGCTGCAAGCGGCCTCCACCGGCGCTGGAATCGCTCGCCGAGCCGATCCGGCCGAGCCGCAGCGTGCGCGCAGGCTGGTCACCGAGGCCGGCGAGGGTGTGACCCGGATGCTGGTCGCCATCCTGGCCGAGGAGCGGGACCGCTATCTGCAGCCGGTGCTGGGCTGGAGCCTGGTCCCGGATGCCCCGGATCGGCTCCGGGCCGCGGCGACCGGCGTCCAGCGGGCGCTTCGTCTTCAGGCAGCAGAGGGAGTGCGCGCGTGACAGCTCGAGGCCTTGGCTCCTCGTGGCGGGCCGCGCCGCCGCGGGTGTCCCCGCAGGGCGGCGACCTCCAGCGCCGGATCGACGGGCTGGAGGCAGCGGTCGCAGCTGCGCGCGGACGGCTCGACGACGAGCTGCTGGACGAGGTCGAGGCCTCGGTGGCTCGATCCACGCAGCGACTCCGAACCTCCGCGACCCACACGATCGTCGCGATCGCCGGCTCCACCGGGTCCGGGAAGTCGACGACCTTCAACGCACTGGCGGGGGTGGAACTGTCGGCGTCCGGTGCGCAGCGTCCGACGACCTCCACCGTGAAGGCCCTGGTCTGGAGCGACGAGGACGTGGACGAGACGCTCGACTGGCTCGGCGTGCCGACGGCCGACCGACACCACCGGGCGACGCTGTCCCCGTGCCCGCCACGCAGTCGCCTGCCCGACGGCCTCGTCCTCCTCGACCTTCCCGACCACGACTCGGTCCAGCTCGCCCACCACGAGGAGGCCGAGCGGGTCGTCGCCCTCGCCGATCTCCTGGTCTGGGTGGTCGACCCGCAGAAGTACGCTGACGCCGCGATCCACCACCGGTTCCTGCGACCGCTCGCAGGTCACCCGGACGTGGTGATGGTGGTCCTCAACCACATCGACACGGTCCCCGACGAGCTCCGGCAGACGATGCTGCGCGACGTACGGTCGACGTTGACGGTCGACGGCATCCGGGACGCGCGGGTCCTCGCCACGAGTGCCCGCGACGGGACCGGGATCGACGAGCTGCGAACCGCGATCCGGCGACGGGTCGAGGAGAAGCGGAGCGTGACGCTCCGGGTCGAGGCCGACCTCCGCGCCGCCGCGGCCCGGCTGGACGCGGCGGCCGGGCAGGCGCCGATCTCGGTGCCCGACGTCTGGGTCGGTGACCTCGAGCGT
>NZ_SSXI01000295.1 GCF_004803405.1 Nocardioides sp.
CCGGCGGTGCGCGGACCGGTGCTCCCGGTCGCGGCGGCCCCGGTGCCGGTGCCGGTGCTCCGGGTCGTCCCGGTGGCGCTCCCGGTGGCTTCGCCGGTCCTGGCGGTCGCCCCGGCGGCGGTCGTCCCGGCCAGCGTGGACAGACCCAGGGTGCGTTCGGTCGCCCGGGCGGTCCCGCCCGCCGAGGCCGCAAGTCCAAGCGGGCCCGTCGCCAGGAGTTCGAGGCCATGGAGGCCCCGACGATCGGCGGCATGCGGGTCCGCAAGGGCAACGGTGAGACCATTCGTCTCGCCCGCGGCTCCTCGCTGACCGACTTCGCCGACAAGATCGGCGTGGACGCGGCCTCCCTCGTGCAGATGCTCTTCCACCTCGGCGAGATGGTGACGGCCACCCAGTCGGTGGGCGACGAGACCCTCGAGCTGCTCGGCGACGAGCTCAACTACGTGGTCGAGGTCGTCTCGCCCGAGGACGAGGACCGCGAGCTGCTCGAGTCCTTCGACATCGAGTTCGGTGCCGACGAGGGCAACGAGGACGACCTGGTCATCCGCCCGCCGGTCGTGACCGTGATGGGTCACGTCGACCACGGAAAGACCAAGCTGCTCGACGCGCTGCGCGGTGCCAACGTGGTGGCCGGCGAGGCAGGTGGCATCACCCAGCACATCGGTGCCTACCAGGTGCACACCGATGTCGACGGCGAGGACCGCCGGATCACCTTCATCGACACCCCGGGTCACGAGGCGTTCACCGCCATGCGTGCCCGCGGCTCGCAGTCGTCGGACATCGCGATCCTCGTGGTCGCGGCGGACGACGGCGTGATGCCGCAGACGGTCGAGGCGCTCAACCACGCCAAGGCCGCCGGTGTCCCGATCGTGGTCGCGGTCAACAAGATCGACAAGCCGGAGGCGGACCCGACCAAGGTCCGTGGCCAGCTGACCGAGTACGGCCTGGTCCCCGAGGAGTACGGCGGCGACGCGATGTTCGTCGACGTCTCGGCCAAGTCGGGGATCAACCTCGACAAGCTGCTCGAGGCGGTCGTCCTGACGGCCGACGCCTCCCTGGACCTCCGGGCCAACCCCGGCCAGGACGCGCAGGGCCTCGTGGTCGAGGCGCACCTGGACCGCGGTCGCGGCCCGGTCGCCACGATCCTCGTCCAGCGCGGCACGCTGCGCGTCGGCGACTCGATCGTCGCCGGTCCGGCTCACGGCCGGGTCCGGGCGATGCTCGACGAGCACGGCGTGGAGATGGCCGAGGCCGACCCGGGTCGCCCCGCGATGGTCCTCGGGCTCTCGTCGGTGCCGGGTGCGGGTCAGAACTTCATCGTGGTCGAGGACGACCGCATGGCGCGTCAGATCGCCGAGAAGCGGGAGGCCCGCGAGCGGGCCGCCCTGCAGGCGAAGCGCCGCGTGCGTCGTACTCTCGAGGACTTCATGGCCTCCATGGAGAAGGGCGAGAGCCAGGAGCTCAACCTCATCCTCAAGGGCGATGTGTCCGGTTCGGTGGAGGCCCTCGAGGACGCGCTCGCGGCACTCGAGGTCGGCGAGGAGGTCTCGCTCCGGGTCATCGACCGCGGTGTGGGCGCCATCACCGAGGCCAACGTCAACCTGGCCGCGGCGTCGGACGCCATCATCATCGGCTTCAACGTCCGCGCGCAGGGCAAGGCCGCCGAGCTCGCCGACCGCGAGGGTGTCGAGATCAAGTACTACTCGGTCATCTACCAGGCGATCGAGGAGATCGAGGCCGCCCTCAAGGGCATGCTCAAGCCGGAGTACGAGGAGTCGACTCTCGGCCAGGCGGAGATCCGAGCGATCTTCCGCTCGTCGAAGATCGGCAACATCGCCGGCTGCATGGTCATCGGTGGTGTCATCCGGCGCAACGCCAAGGTGCGGGTGCTCCGCGACGGCGCCGTCGTCGCCGACAACCTCGACCTCGCCTCGCTCAAGCGGGAGAAGGACGACGCGTCGGAGGTCCGGGAAGGCTTCGAGTGCGGTCTCGTGCTCAGGAACTTCCAGGACATCAAGGAGGGCGACATCGTCGAGGCCTTCGAGATGCGAGAGATCCCCCGCAGCTGAGCTGCTGCACATGATGGCTGCGCCGCCCGTTCCCGTCCGGGGCGGGCGGCGCAGTCGTCCTACTGATAGGAACTGAGAATGGCCAGCCCCCGCGTGCGCAAGATCGCCGACCGGATCCGAGTGATCGTCGCCGAGATGCTCGAGCGACGGATCAAGGACCCTCGACTCGGCTTCGTGACGGTGACCGACGTCCGCCTCACCGGCGACGCGCAGAACGCCACGATCTACTACACCGTGCTCGGCGAGGACGCCGACCAGCAGTCCACGGCGGCCGCCCTGGAGTCGGCCAAGGGCCTGCTCCGCTCCGAGGTCGGCAAGCAGCTCGGCATGCGCCACGTGCCGTCCCTGGCCTTCGAGTTCGACGGGATCCCGGAGTCCGCTCGGCACCTCGACGAGGTGCTGGCCCGGGCCAAGGAGGCGGACGCCGCGGTCGCCGCGGCCCGGGAGGGCGCGCAGCCGGCGGGCGAGCCGGACCCGTACAAGAAGCCGCGCGAGATCGGCGACGACGTCGACGGGGATGAGTCGGACGCCGACGACCTCGGGGACGACGCCTAAGTGGCGGAGTCCGGGCTGGTCGTGGTCGACAAGCCCGCGGGAATGACGTCGCACGACGTCGTCGCCCGCGTACGTCGGACCATGGGGACCCGCAAGGTGGGGCACGCGGGCACCCTCGACCCGATGGCGACGGGCGTGCTCGTGCTCGGCGTCGAGCGCGCCACGCGTCTGCTCGGCCACCTGATGCTCACGGAGAAGACCTACTCCGCCACGGTCCGGCTCGGTGCCAGCACCACGACCGACGACGCCGAGGGTGAGGTCGTCGCCACGACGTCAGCGGCCCACCTGACGGAAGAGACGGTCCGCAACGCACTGCGCGCGTTCGAGGGGGACATCCTCCAGGTCCCGTCGACCGTCTCCGCGATCAAGGTCGACGGCCAGCGTGCCTACGCGCGCGCCCGAGCGGGCGAGGAGGTCGAGCTGAAGCCGCGACCGGTGACCATCCGTGAGATCGCGGCTGACAACTTCCGCCTCGACGGCGAGATGCTCGACCTGGAGATCCGGGTGGCCTGCTCGAGCGGCACCTACATCCGCGCGATCGCCCGCGACCTCGGCGACGCTCTCGGTGTGGGTGGCCACCTCACCGCCCTCCGGCGCCACTCGGTCGGCTCGTTCACGCTGGCGGATGCCAACACCGACCTCGACCACCTGCTCGTGACGCCGCTCGCTGTCGCTGCGCGGGCGTCGTTCCCCGCGCTCGACCTCGACGAGGACCAGGCCCAGGGGGTCCGCTACGGGCGACCACTGCCGGTCGCGATCGACGAGCTGACCGCGGTCTTCGCCCCGGACGGCGAGTTCCTCGCGCTCTACCGGCCCGAGGGCGACCTGGCGCGGCCGGCCGCGGTCTTCGTCGGCTGACTCAGAGGTTCTGCACGACTCGCGGACGGGTGCCCGGCCGGAGCCATGTGAGCAGCCAGCGCATGTCCCGCGGGTCGCCCACGCGGGTGCAGCCCTCGCTCGGCTCCCAGGGCCGGCCGGGCCGCGAGGTGTGGTAGAAGATCCCACTCCCTGCGCCCTGCACGGGCGCGGGCCCGGCGCCGGCGCGCAGGCGGACGTGGTTGTAGTCGACGACGAAGCCCGACCGCATCGACGGCCGGTCGCCGTCGGTACGCCACGGCTCCTCGACCCAGGTGTTGTAGAGCCGGCCGTTGTCGTCGGTGACGTTGCTGGTGGGCAGTCGGCGGCGCCACGGCATCCGGCCCGGGTTGGTGGCGGTCGTGGAGAAGGTGATCTTGATCCGGAACACCCCCACGGGCGTGCGCCCGTCGTCCTTCCTCGTCTTGCCCCAGCCCTGCGGCCCGATCGAGGAGCGGAACTCCCGCACCATGGTCCAGCGGCCGTGGCTCTTCGCCCACGCCTGGGTCACCGTGCAGTGGACCCGGGTGCACCACCGGTCGCTGGAGATCGTGCGGACCACCTGACGGGTCCTGGCAGGGATCCGCGCGGCCCACTCGGTCGACGTCGCGGCGGAGGACGCACGCGGGGCGGTCGGTGTCGCGGTCGAGGTCGCGGTAGAGGTCGCCGCAGGGACCGCGTCCGGCGCCGCGTTCGGTGTCGTGCACGCCGTCAGCGCCAGCACCCAGAGAAGTGCCGGCACCAGCCACTGCCGCCACCGCATGCTCTCGATCATGGCAGGTGGCGCGCGGTCAGCCTGCGTGGCCGGTCAGCGGTGTGGGAGAGTTGCCGCCGTGCGAGTGTGGCGCGACCTGACCGATGTCCCGGCCGAGCTCGGGCGCACGGTCGTCACGATAGGGAACTTCGACGGCATGCACCTCGGACACCAGCACGTCGTGCAGCGGGCGCGCGAGGTGGGTGCGGAGGTCGGCGTCGCCGACGTCGTCGCGGTCACCTTCGATCCCCATCCGATCGCGGTGCTGCGGCCCGAGCACGCGCCGCCGACGCTCACCACGATCGACGAGCGACTGCGCCTGTTGGGGGAGGCCGGCGTCGACGACGTCCTGGTCATCCCGTTCTCACGTCAGGTCGCGGCCTGGACGCCGGAGGAGTTCATCGACTGGATCCTGGTCGACACCCTGCATGCGAAGGCGGTCGTGGTCGGGGCCAACTTCCGGTTCGGCAACCGTGCCGCGGGTGACTGCAACCTGCTGCGTGAGGCCGGCAAGGACAACGACTTCGTGCTCGAGGAGGTCAGCCTCGACGGTGGGCCCCAGGTGTGGTCGTCGACGTACGTGCGGACCTGCCTCGCGGCGGGTGACGTGGCGGGCGCGGCGGAGGCGCTGGGCCGTCCCTTCACCGCGCGCGGGGTCGTCGTCGAGGGTGACAAGCGTGGCCGCGAGCTGGGCTTCCCGACGGCCAACGTGCCCGTCGGCCCCGGGGCGGCCGCGCCGGCAGACGGCGTCTACGCCGGCCGGCTGACCGTGCTCGACGGCCCGGACGCCGGGACCGTCCACCCCGCGGCGATCAGCGTGGGCACCAACCCGACGTTCGACGGGGAGCGTGAGCGGCGGGTCGAGTCCTACGTCCTGGACCGCACGGACCTCGAGCTCTACGGCCGTCAGGTCGAGGTGGCGTTCCTGGAGCGGCTCCGCGGCATGGTGCGCTTCGACTCCGTCGACGCACTGCTCGAGGCGATGGCCGACGACGTGACCCGCGCCCGGACGATCCTGGGCGCCTGACGTGGCTGACGGCACTCGTTCGGGTAACGGGTCGTCCGACGTGTCCGACGTGGCCGCGGCCGAGAGGTGGTTCGTGGACCACGGCCTGCCCTACTTCGTCGACGGCTACCGCGAGGCGGTGGCGAGGGGACTGCGCAGGGGGCGGATCGCGGCGGTGGTCGCGGTCGCCGTACTCCTCGGGACGGTCTCGGGAGTGCTCGCCGGGATGTCGCTGGGTCCGTCCGCCGGCCTCGGCAGTGGCCTGACCGTCGCGGTCGCGGTACTCGCCGTCTACGCCGTCGCGACGCTGCGCGCGTGGCTGATCGTCACCTGGGCGGTGGGTCGCACCTTCCGGTCTCTCGGGTTGATGTTCCCCCTCGTCACGCGCGCCCTGCCGCTGCTGCTCCTCTTCATCACCTTCCTCTTCATCAACGCGGAGGTCTGGCAGGTCGCGGCCAGCCTGGACGGCGGCGTGCTGTGGGTCACCGTGCTGCTCTTCGCCGCGGTGGCCGTGGGCTTCCTGCTGGCGCGACTGCCCGAGGAGCTCGACAGTGTCGACGACGAGGTGGAGGCCGCGCAGCTGATCGAGGCCTGTGCCGGCACCCCGCTCGAGTCCGCGGCGCGCGGCCTGGCGGAGCGGGTTGACCGCGTCGGCGCGGTCGACGCAGAGGTCTCGGGCCTGCAGAAGGCCAATCTCGTGCTGGTGCTGCTGGTGGCCCAGTCGGTCCAGGTGCTGCTGCTGGCTCTGGCCGTGTTCGCCTTCTTCATCGTGTTCGGCGTGGTGGTCATGGAGCCGGAGGTCGTCGGCTCGTGGACCAGCGAGGGCACCGTCCACGCCATCGCCGGACCGGTCGGCGAGTGGACAGGCGAGCGGCTCAGCCAGGAGCTGGTCCGGGTCTCGACCTTCCTCGCCGCGTTCAGTGGCCTGTACTTCACCGTCTACGCGGTGACCGACGAGCTCTACCGGCGCCAGTTCTTCTCGGTCGTCACCCGCGAGCTGGAGCGTGCGGTCAGCGCGCGCGTGGCCTACCGGTCGCTCCGCGACCCGGCGGCGTGGCATGAGTGACCGCCTTCCGGTCATCCTCGACTGCGACACCGGCACCGACGACGCGGTCGCGGTGATGCTCGCCGCGCTGCACCCCGACCTGGACCTGCTCGGGGTCACCACGGTGTGGGGCAACCACGACGTGGCCCACACCACCGACAACACCCTGCGAGTGCTGGACCTCCTCGGCCGCGGGGCCGTCGGTGTGCACGCGGGTCGCAACGCGCCGATCCGGCCGCGGATCGAGCCCCTGCCCAGCGGCCGCGCCGACCTGCATCCCGTTCTCGACCTGCCGGAGCCGGAGTCCGTCGCGTCGGGCGACGCGGTCGAGTGGCTGGTCGAGACGCTGCGCGCAGCGACCCAGCCGGTCGCACTGGTGCCGACCGGCCCGCTGACCAACCTCG
>NZ_SSXI01000099.1 GCF_004803405.1 Nocardioides sp.
GGACCGGCGGCGGCGGCCGGCGCACAGGCCGTGCCGACGAGACAGGCCTCCCGCGCAGCCGTGTGCCGTGCCGTCAACCGGGGATTCCGACCGGCGTCGGTCACCATCCCCGGCGTGATCACCAACGCCCGGGTGCTCGCCCTGGGACGCGACCGCTACGGGACCCCCAGGACGCCACCGCTGACCGCCCGCGGACGATGGCAGTTCGCCTGGGACCGCGCCTCCGGGATCCGCCCCGGCGAGCGGTACGGCGTGGTGCGGCTCAACGCGCACACCTACCCCTGGAGCGGTGCCTACGGCACCGCGCTCGGCAACCGACTGCTCCGCCGCCTCCACACCGGCGACCGGATCGTCGTCGCCGGCCCGCAGGGCCAACGGCTGTGCTACCGCGTCGTGAAACGCGTCCGGGTCCGCCCCGGGGGCTGGCTCCACGGCTACTACTCCAACTCCGGTCCCTCCCGGCTGGCCATCCTCGTCTGCTCCGGCAGGCGCCGGGGCCCCGGGGACTGGTCGCACCGCACGATCTGGTTCGCCAAGCCGGTCGTCCGGTCCTGAGCGGGTCCCGGTGCCCGGGGGTCCGTTCCTGCCGGGAGCCGGGTCTGACCTCGGCGCGGGTCCGAGGAGTCGCCCGCCGACGGTCAGCGGTCGACTCGTAGGCTGCGGGGGTGGTCCGATGGTGGAGCTTCCGAATGTGGGGTGCGCACCTGCTCGGGCTGATCTGCGTGGCGGCGGCGACCGGGATGGGCGTGTGGCAGCACGACGCGTGGCAGGAGCGCCGCGCGGCCGAGCGGGTCGACCTGACCGAGGCGGAGCCCGTCCCGCTGGCGGAGGTGCTCGGACCGGACGACCCGTTCCCGGCCGGTGACGTCGGCCGCCCGGTGCGGCTCGCCGGGACCTGGCTGCCGGAGGGGACCGCCCTGGTCACCGGCCGCGAGGACGAGGACGGCCGCGCCGGCCGCTGGGTGGTCACGCCGCTGACCGTCGGTGGGCCAGCTGATCCGGCCGTTCCGGTGGTGCGCGGCTGGGTGCCCGACGACACCGACGTCGCGGACCTCCCTGCTCCCGATCCCGGTGAGGCCGAGCTGGTCGGCTGGCTGCAGCCGCCCGAGGGCAGCGGAATGGCCGACGACGACCCGTCCGACGACGTCCTTCCGCAGCTGCGGATCGCCGACATCGTGCAGCGGGTCGACCAGGACCTCTACGGCGCCTACGTCGTGGCCCGTGCGCCCACGCAGACGGACGCGGCGGCCGGCCTGGCCCCCGCGACGCTCGACCAGCTGCCGCCGGCGGGCCGGTTCACCGCGCTGCGGAACCTGCTCTACGCGATCGAGTGGTGGGTGTTCGCGGCCTTCGCCGGGTTCATCTGGTGGCGTTACGTGCGCGACGCCACGCGGCTACCCCCGGCCCAGGAGGCCGGCGCCGGGGACGACCCCGAGGACGCCGTACTCTCGGGCGAGTGAAGACCCTGTTCAACGTCTACCGCGTCCTCGCACTCGTGGTCGGCGTGCTCCTCGCCGTCGGAACGATCGGCTCGATCCTCAAGTACCTGCTCGAGGACGGATCCGCCCTGCAGCAGGTCGGCGACGACCTCACCCCGATCTGGCTGATCCACGGCTGGATCTACATGGTCTACGTGGCGATCGCGTTCGTGCTCACCCAGAAGGCGCGCTGGACGATGCCGCAGTTCCTGCTGATGCTGGTGGCAGGCCTCATCCCCGGCCTGATCTTCTGGGTCGAGCGCCGGGTGGCCGATCGCCTGCGCGCCGAGCACCCGGAGCTCGTCGGCTCCTGAGTCAGAGCCGGGGCTCGTCGTCCTCCCCGGTGACCTCGGGGAGCGGGTCGGTCAGCGGGTCCGGCGCGAGGCGCTCGGCCGAGTCCTCGGGCAGCTCATCGGGCAGGTCCGCGGGGGCGGGCGCGTTGTCGACGAGCACCTCCTCGGGCGCTGCGTCCACGTCCATCGGGGCCGGGGGCGGTTCAGAAGCGCTCGGGCGGGAGCCGGTCGCCGACTGCCAGCTGGAGCCGGTGCCGGCACCCCCGGCCTGCAGCTTCTTCGCCACCGCGGCCACGATCCCACCCAACGCACCGACGAGCACCAGCGTCTTCAGCTTCTTCATCCCGACACTCCTTAGACGTACCTGTCCTGGTCCGGTCGGACCCCTTCCCACCATCCCACCATGTGCGACAGCGCGTCGCCACAGGCACCCGTAGGATCGAGGCGTTCCCAACCGCAGATGCAGAATGAGGCGTTCCCCATGGCAGAGACGCAGGCCGTCCTGAAGACGAACAAGGGCGACATCACCGTCAACCTGTTCCCGAACCACGCTCCGGAGACGGTCGCGAACTTCACCGGTCTCGCGACCGGCGAGAAGGAGTACGACGCCGGGAACGGTCGGTCCGGCCGGTTCTACGACGGCCTCACCTTCCACCGGGTCATTCCCGGCTTCATGATCCAGGGCGGCTGCCCGCTCGGCACCGGCACCGGCGGGCCGGGCTACACGTTCAAGGACGAGCCCCATCCCGAGCTCACCTTCGACAAGCCCTACCTGCTCGCGATGGCCAACGCCGGCCCGGGCACCAACGGCTCGCAGTTCTTCATCACAGTCGGCGCCACCACCTGGCTGAACTTCAAGCACACGATCTTCGGCGAGGTCGCCGACCAGGCGGGCCGCGACGTGGTGGACGCCATCGCCGCGGTGCCGACCGGTCGTCAGGACCGCCCGGTCGAGCCGGTCGTCATCGAGTCGGTCGAGATCAAGGGCTGACCCACCGCTCGTGAACGAACCCTCGGTCGGGGTGCCGACCTGCTACCGGCACCCCGACCGCGAGACCTGGATCCGCTGCCAGCGCTGCGAGCGCAGCATCTGCCCGGACTGCATGAACGACGCGTCCGTGGGCTTCCAGTGCCCCGAGTGCGTGGCCGAGGGCCGCCGGTCCGTGCGCCAGGCCAAGGGGCCCTACGGTGGCAAGCGCTCCGCGAACCCCGGTCTCGCCTCGAAGGTGCTGATCGGTATCAACGCCCTGGTGTGGATCGCGATCATGGCGAGCGGCGGATTCGGCTCCCGGCTGATGGACCTGCTCGCCCTGCGTGCGCGGGGCGTGTGCCAGGTCGGCGACGGCCTCCAGGCGATCACCGAGCGGCGCTGCGGCGCGGGCGGCTACTGGGTGAGCGGCGTCAGCGACGGTGCCTACTGGCAGCTGCTCACCTCGATGTTCACCCACGTCCAGCCGTGGCACATCGGCTTCAACATGCTCGCCCTGTGGATCCTTGGTCCGCAGCTCGAGGCGGTGCTGGGCCGGGTGCGGTACCTGGTCCTCTACCTGCTGTCCGGCCTCGCCGGCTCCGTGGCCGTCTACTGGCTGTCGGCGGAGTACGGCGCCACCGTGGGCGCGTCCGGCGCCATCTTCGGGCTGCTGGGTGGCCTGCTGGTCGTCGGCCTCAAGGTCGGCGGCCAGGTGCAGGGGCTGATGCTCTGGATCGGCCTCAACGTGGTGATCACCTTCACCGTGCCCAACGTCTCCTGGCAGGGGCACTTCGGGGGACTCGCCGGAGGTGCGCTGATCGCCGCGATCCTGGTGTTCGCGCCGAAGGAGCGACGCACGGTGCTGCAAACAGCCGGGCTCGCCGCACTGGCATTGGTGCTGGTCGCGGCCACCGTGGTGCGGACCCTGACGCTGCAATAGCGGATATCCCCAGGGTTCTCCACCGATGTGGAGGAACTACACAGGTGTAGTTCTCCCCAGCTGTGGAGGAACCTGTGGACAACGTGCGAGCGCCCGCCGACCGTGGGGTCAGCGGGCGCTCAACGAGGCGTGCGCGGTCGAGGCGCGGTTCACTCCCAGCGGGTGGCGAAGGCGAAACCCACGGCCATGAACGAGATGCCGACGAAGAGGTTCTTCTGGCCGAGGTCGTTGAAGATCGGGATGTCCTTGGGGTTCTCGCCGGTGAGGAAGATGTAGAAGACGCAGATCCACAGCAGGCCGATCAGGAAGCACGCCAGCATGCCGACCACGACGCCGCGGCCGCGACCCAGTGGCGTGGAGGGGTGCGCGGCGATGGTCAGGCCGAGGAACAGCGCGATGAAGCCGATCAGGTAGTTCTTGCCCTCCAGGTCCTGGAGGAAGGTCGGCCCGGTGGGCTGGTTGGGCTGGCCGTCGGCGTTGATGCTGCCGAATCCGTCGAGCGGCCGAACGCCGAAGTAGTAGTAGAGGATCCAGGTGATGCCGCCCACGATCAGCAGCAGCGCGAGCGCGAACCGGATGCTCATGACCGGGCCGCGGTCGGGGTCGGCGAAGACCTCGCGCTCCTTGCGCTTCGACAGGCGGTGCAGCTTGGCCACGGATCGCTCCTCATTCGTTTGATCGTCCGAGCGTGTCGCGTGCGACGTCACGCTGTCGAGGACAGTAGGGGACACTGTCAGTATGACGGGTGCGCACTCCGGCGGACCGACCGGCCGCCGCTCGAGCCGATCCCTGGCCTGGCGGGTCGGCACTCCCGTGGTCGCCCTGCTCAGCGGCGCGCTGATGGCGGTGTCGGCGACGAACAGCGACGGGGCCGACCTGCGGCCCGGCCGCTACACCGACCTGGCGACGCTGGTGGAGGGGGAGGCGGCGAGCTACGAGGAGATCGAGGAGCGCTACAAGGAGCTCGCTGCCGAGGTCGACCGACTGGGCGGCGACGTCAGCGACGAGGGCGTGGACCGCGCCCGAGGCGAGGTCGCCGAGCTGAGCGACCCCGCCGGGCTGACGCCACGGAAGGGGCCCGGCGTGAGGATCACCCTGTTCGACTCGCCCGCCGAGCTGCTCCAGGAGGCGGTCGAGCACAACAAGGACCTGGACGGCGACGAGGAGCCGATCAACCTCCAACGGTTCGTCGTGCATCAGCAGGACATCCAGGCGGTCGTCAACGCGCTCTGGACCGGCGGTGCCACCGCGGTCACCATCGAGGGCCAGCGGGTGATCTCCACGACGGGCATCAAGTGCGAGGGCCCGGTCGTCCAGCTCCAAGGAGTGCCCTACCCCCAGCCCTACGAGATCGAGGCGGTCGGCGACCAGACTGCGCTCATGGCGGCCCTCCAGGCCGACTCCCTGGTGAGCGGCTATCGCAACGACGCGGCCGACCCGACGTACGCCATCGGCTGGACCATGGAGCTCCAGGACGAGATCGACGCCCCGGCGTACGACGGCGTCGTCGACGTGCAGTACGCCGAGCCGCTGCGCTGACCGGACCGCGGAACAGGTCGGCGACTACCCGCCGCCGCCGTCACCGCCGCCGCCGGTGGGATCGGTCGTCGGCACCGGATCGAACGGGTCGTTCGGGTCCGTCCCGTCGCTGACCTCCTGGCCGTCCTGGATGCCGTCGCCGTCGCTGTCGGGGTTGTTCGGATCGGTCCCCGCGGCGGTCTCCTCGGAGTCAGTGAGGCCGTCCTGGTCGGTGTCGACCGGCGGTGGCGGCTCCTCGTAGACGGACACGAAGATCACCACATCCGTGCCCTGGTCGCGCAGCTCGTGCGGAGCAGGCACCTGCTCGGTGACCCGGCCCTTCGGCTGGCTGTCGTCGTCGGCGGCCGCCTGGCGGACGACCGGGTTGAAGCCCGCGTCCTTGATCATGCTGATCGCCACTGCCTGCCGCCTGCCGACCACGTCGGGGATCTCTTCCTGGCCGTCGGAGATGCACAGCTCCACGGTGGCATTGCGGTCCACGGACGTGAAGGGTGCCGGGGTCTGCTCCACCACCGTGCCCTTGGGCTCGTCGGTGTCGCACTCGGTCTCGGTGATGTTGCCGCGCGCGATCCCGGCGCCGACCAGCTCGCGGACCGCCAGGCGTCTGAGCTGGTCGGTGACCTTGGGCAGGGAGAACTCACCGGGCCCGAGCGAGACCACGAGGCTGACCTTGGTCGAGGCCGGGACGTAGTCGCCGCCCGTGGGGTCCTGCTCGATGACCAGGCCCGCCGCGATCTCGTCGTCGTTGCGCATGCTCACCGTGCCGACCCCGAGCCCGGCGTCGCCGATCGCGTTGCGCGCGTCGTCCTCGCTCATCCGGAAGACGTCGGGCACCCGCACGTCGGGCGCGGTGTTGTCGAAGAGCTTGGGCCACACCAGGTAGGCGGTCGCGATCAGGGCCAGGACCAGGAGGCCGAGCACCACCCAGAGCCCGACCCGGTTGCGCGGGTCGTCGTCGCGGGCCGCGGGCACGGCGGGCCGGACCGCCGTCTCGGCGTCGGAGAGCGGCGGCGGAGCGGGCGTGACCGCCGCAGTCTCCGACGTGGCACCGGCGACCACGGCCTGGACCGGGCGGCCGGCGAGGTAGCGCTCGATGTCGGCGCGCATCTGCGCGGCGGACTGGTAGCGGTCCTCGACGCGCTTCGCGAGCGCCTTCATCACGATGGCGTCGATCTCCGGCGTGAGGTCGCCGTCGTGGTGCGAGGGGGGCACGGCTGGCTCCCGCACGTGCTGGTAGGCGACCGCGACCGGCGAGTCCCCCACGAACGGCGGCCGACCGGTCAGCAGCTCGTAGAGGAGGCAGCCGGCGGAGTAGACGTCCGAGCGGGAGTCGACGGTCTCGCCGCGGGCCTGCTCGGGCGAGAGGTACTGCGCGGTGCCCACCACCGCCGCGGTCTGTGTCATCGACGACTGCGCGTCGCTCATCGCCCGCGCGATACCGAAGTCCATCACCTTCACGTCGCCCGACGGGGTCAGCATCACGTTGCCGGGCTTGATGTCGCGGTGGATGATCCCCGCGCGGTGGCTGTAGTCGAGCGCGGAGAGCACGCCGCTGGTGATCTCGAGCGCGCGCTCGGGGAGGATCTTCCGTCCCTCGCGGAGCACGTCACGCAGGGTCCGCCCGGCGACGTACTCCATGACGATGTAGGGGACGACCTCGCTGGTGCCGTCCGGGTGGGTGGTCCGCTCCTCGCCGGTGTCGTAGACGGCGACGATGGCGGGATGGTTCAGGGATGCCGAGGACTGCGCCTCCCGGCGGAACCGGGCCTGGAAGGTCGGGTCGCTGGCCAGGTCGGTGCGCAGCCGCTTCACCGCGACCACGCGGCCCAGGCGGGTGTCGGTGCCCTTGCGGACCTCGGCCATGCCGCCGCGGCCGAGCAGCTCGGCCAGCTCGTAGCGGTCGCCCACCGTCGGCCGACCCGAGGCTGAGCCGGTCGGAGGTGTGGTCATCCGGTCTCTCCTTCCCCGGCCGCCGGGCTGGTGGTGACCTCGGTCGGCAGCGTCGTCGTCTCGGTGGGCGTGGTCTCGGTGGTCGTCGGTGGCGGCGGCGGGGCCGATCCCCAGTAGTGCACGGTGACGGTGTCGCCCTCCTGCAGCGTGCCCGACGGGTCGACCTGGCTGACCAGGTCGGGCTCCTGGGAGCCGTCGTTGTCCTGGGGCTGCAGCCGCACGTGGAGCCCCAGGTCGGACAGCTCGTCCTCGACCTCACGGTAGTCGCGGCCGATGTAGTCGTCGGCGTCCACCTGCACCGTGGTGTCCTCGGTCGTCTGCGTGGTCGTCGGTTCGGTCGGCGAGGACGACTCGGTGGTCGCGCTGGTCGCCGGCGTCGTGGTGGGGTCCGCGGCGGCGGGCTCCTCGTCGTCGTTGCCCAGCAGCAGAGCGGCGACCACGATGGCGGCGATCACGAGCAGGAGCACCGCGACCGCGGCGGGCCACGGCGACCGGCGGCGGTCGGTGTCCTGGGTGCCGGCGTAGGCCGCGGGCGTCTCCAGCCGGCGGATC
>NZ_SSXI01000202.1 GCF_004803405.1 Nocardioides sp.
AGGCCGCGGCCTGCGCCCGATGCCAGGCCCACGCGGCCAGCTCCCGCGCCGGAGCGGGATCCGGGGCCGGCACCTCGGTGCGGTCGAGCCACGCGGTGTCGATGCTCGCGTCACGGAACGCCGCGCCCGCCGCCAGCTCGCGCAGGAAGCCGGTGTTGGTGGTGAGGCCCAGGACGACCGTGTGGTCCAGCGCAGCGACCAGGGCGAGTCGCGCGGCCTCGCGGTCGGGACCGTGGACGACCACCTTGCCGAGCATCGGGTCGTACGACGTGCTCACGATCTGGCCGCTCTCAAGGGCGTGGTCGACGCGGGCCAGGCTCTCCGGCCACTGCACGAGGGTCGCCCGGCCGGCTTGCGGGAGGAACCCGCCGAACGCGTCCTCGGCGTAGACCCGAGCCTCGATCGCATGACCGTCGAGGGTGACGTCCGTCTGGCTGAAGCCGAGCTCGGCGCCCGCGGCCACCCGCAGCTGGAGCGCCACCAGGTCGGCTCGCTGGCCGCCGATACGGACCGCCTCCTCGGTGACCGGATGCTCCACCTGCAGGCGGGTGTTCATCTCCAGGAAGTAGAACTCGCCGGACGTCGCGTCGAGCAGGAACTCCACAGTGCCGGCGTTGGCGTAGCCCACGCTCGCCGCGAGTTTGGCCCCCGCATCGGTGATCGCGGTCCGCTGCTCGGAGGTGAGCGTGGGCGCCGGCGCCTCTTCGAGCACCTTCTGGTGACGGCGCTGGGTGGAGCAGTCGCGCTCATAGAGGTGCACCACGTTGCCGTGGGCGTCGCCGATCACCTGCACCTCGATGTGGCGGCCGCGCTCGACGTACTTCTCGATCAGCATGGTGTCATCGCCGAAGGCGCCGGCGGCCTCGCGCTTGGCCGCGGCGATCGCGGGTTCGAGGTCGGCGGCGGAGTGGACGACGCGCATGCCCTTGCCGCCGCCACCCGCGGCCGCCTTCACCAGGACCGGGAACGCGAAGCTCTGCGGATCCTCGTCGAGCCGGTACGACGGCACGACCGGCACGCCGGCCGCGACCGCGATGTCGCGGGCTGCGTCCTTCCGGCCCATCCGCTCGATCACTGACGGGCTCGGCCCGACCCAGGCTAAGCCGGCGTCGGTCACGGCTCGGGCGAAGGCCGCGTTCTCGGACAGGAACCCGTAGCCGGGGTGGATCGCGTCGGCGCCGGCCTCCTTCGCGGCGGCGAGCACGGCGTCGGCGTCGAGGTAGCTGGTGACCCGGACGGCGTCGTCCGCCTCGCGGGCGTGCGGTGCCTGAACGTCGAGGTCGGTGTGGATCGCGATCGTGCGAGCCCCCAGGGCGCGGGCGGTCCGGAAGACCCGTCGGGCGATCTCGCCGCGGTTGGCGACGAGGACTGAGTGGAACATCGTGCCCAGCCTTTCCGGTGGAGTCACATGCGGAAGACGCCGTAGGACGGCGTCGGGGTCGGAGTCGTCGAGGTGACGTCCAGTGCCATGCCCAGGACCCGACGGGTGTCAGCGGGGTCGATCACACCGTCGTCCCACAGGCGGGCGGTGGCGTAGTACGGCGATCCCTGGGTCTCGTACTGGTCCCGGATCGGCGCCTTGAACGTCTCCTCCTCCTCGGCGCTCCACTCGCCGCCGCGCGCCTCGATGCCGTCGCGCTTCACGGTCGCGAGCACGCCGGCGGCCTGGTCGCCGCCCATCACCGAGATCCGCGCATTGGGCCACATCCACAGGAACCGCGGGTCGTAGCCCCGGCCGCACATGCCGTAGTTGCCGGCGCCGAAGGACCCACCGATCACGACGGTGAGCTTCGGCACCACCGAGCAGGCGACGGCAGTGACGAGCTTCGCGCCGTCGCGGGCGATGCCGCGGTTCTCGTACTCGCGCCCGACCATGAAGCCGGAGATGTTCTGCAGGAACAGCAGCGGGATCCCACGCTGGTTGCACAGCTCCACGAAGTGCGCGCCCTTGAGCGCCGACTCGCTGAACAGGATGCCGTTGTTGGCCACGATGCCGACCCGGTGGCCGTGGATCCGCGCGAAGCCGCAGACCAGCGTCTCGCCGTACAGCTGCTTGAACTCCTGGAGCCGGCTGCCGTCGACCAGGCGGCGGATCACCTCGCGCACGTCGTACGGCGTCCGCGTGCTGGTCGGGACGACGTCGTAGATGCTCTCCGGCGACTCGTGGGGGTCCTCCGGGTCGGCGACGTCCGAGGACCGTGCCTGGTCGGGCAGGGTCGCGACGATGCCCCGCAGGATCTGGAGCGCGTGCGGGTCGTTCTCGGCGAGGTGATCGACCACCCCGGACCTGCGGGCGTGCACGTCGCCGCCTCCCAGGTCTTCGGCGGAGACGACCTCGCCGGTCGCGGCCTTCACCAGGGGCGGCCCGCCGAGGAAGATGGTGCCCTGGTCCCTGACGATCACCGACTCGTCCGACATCGCCGGGACGTAGGCGCCGCCGGCCGTGCACGAGCCCATCACCGCGGCGAGCTGCGGGATGCCGCGGGCCGACATGTTGGCCTGGTTGAAGAAGATCCGGCCGAAGTGCTCCTTGTCCGGGAACACCTCGTCCTGCATCGGCAGGTACGCGCCGCCGGAGTCGACGAGGTAGATGCACGGCAGCCGGTTTTCCGCGGCCACGGTCTGCGCCCGGAGGTGCTTCTTGACCGTGACCGGGTAGTAGGTGCCCCCCTTCACCGTCGCGTCGTTGGCGACGACCATGCAGTTGCGGCCCTGCACCCGGCCGATCCCGGCCACTGCGCCGGCCGACGGAACGGCGTAGTCGTCGCCGGGCTCGCCGTACATGCCGTAGGCGGCGAGCGGGGCCAGCTCGAGGAACGGGCTACCGGGGTCGAGGAGCCGGTCGACCCGGTCTCGGACGAGCAGCTTGCCGCGGCCGGTGTGCTTCTTGCGGGCGGACTCGCTGCCGCCCTCCCGGACCCGGGCGAGGCGCTCGCGGAGGTCGGCGGTGAGCTCGCAAAGGGTCGGCTCGATGCTGGTCGTCTCGCTCACGCGAGCAGGTTAACGATCATTAACCACCTCTGTAAAGCCCCGCCTCGGTGAACGACCGCTAACCTGCTCGCGTGAGCGAGACCAGCCGACGCGAGCAGATCCTCGCCACCGCGGCCGACCTGTTCGCCGCGCGCGGCTTCCACGGGGTGTCCGTCGCCGAGCTCGGCGCGGCCTGCGGGATCTCCGGCCCCGCGCTCTACAAGCACTTCGCGTCCAAGCAGGCGATGCTGGCCGAGATGCTGGTCTCGATCAGCGAGCGGCTGCTGGAGGTCGGGCGCGAGCGGGTGGCCGCGGGCGACGGCGACCCGGGCGCCGCCCTGCGCGGCCTGGTCGACTGGCACGTGGAGTTCGCTCTGTCGCGGCGCGCGCTGATCGTCGTACAGGACCGGGACTGGGAGTCGCTGCCCGAGGATGCCCGCGAGCAGGTACGGCGCCTGCAGCGCTCGTACATCGAGCTGTGGGCCGAGCAGCTCCAGGCACTGCGGCCGGGACTGTCACGAGCAGCGGCCCATGCCGGCGCGCAGGCGGCGTTCGGGCTGCTCAACTCCACCCCGCGGGCCGGTCACGACATCCCGGACGCCGAGCTGCGGGAACTGCTGGGATCCATGGCGCTCGCGGCGCTGGGGGTCCCCGCCCCCTGACCGCCGAGTTGTGACTTCCTGACCGCCGAGTTGGGACTTCCCGGGGGCCGAATCAGGAGCTCACCTGTACGACGCCGCCCCGTCTCCCAACTCAACGGCCCGCAAGTCCCAACTCGGGATCCACCAAGTCCCAACTCGGCGGGCGAGCTAGAACCCCGGCGCCGCCCGCTCCAGGATCGGGTCCAGGTCGAGACCGGCGGGCAGCGTGCCGAAGGCCGAGCCCCAGTCCCGACCGAGCCTGCTGGCACAGAAGGCGTCCGCGACGGCACCGGGCGCATGCCGCAGCAGGAGGCCGGCCTGGAACACCACAGCGAGCTGCTCGACCAGGCGGCGGGCGCGGAGCTCGATGTCGGCCATGTCGCTGGAGATGGTCAGCTCCTTCTTGAGCGAGACCAGCGCGTCGTCGTACCGCCTGTCGGCGCCGAGCGCCAGCTCCGCCTCGGCGAAGAAGGCGTCGAGCGTGTGCGGCTCGCGGCCGATGGCTCGCAGTACGTCGAGCGCGGCCACGTTGCCGGAGCCCTCCCAGATCGAGAGCAGCGGGAGCTCGCGGTAGATCCGCGCGAGGTCGAAGTCCTCGGTGTAGCCGTTGCCACCGAGGCACTCGAGCGCCTCGGCGGCGACGGCCGGGCCCCGCTTGCAGACGTAGTACTTGGTGGCCGCGAGGGCGAGTCGACGGAGCGCGGCCTCGCCGTCATCGCCACGGATCGCGCGGTCGTTGGCACCGGCGAGGCGCATCATCGCGGTGGTCGCGGCCTCGGACTCGAGCGCGAGGTCGGCGAGCACGTTGCGCATCAGCGGCTGGTCGATGAGCAGCCTGCCGAAGGCGGAGCGGTGCTGGGCATGGTGCGTGGCCTGCACGAGCGCGGCGCGCATGCCGGAAGCCGAACCGATCACGCAGTCGAGACGGGTCATGTTGACCATCTCCACGATGGTCTTCACGCCGCGGCCCTCCTCGCCGACGAGCCAGCCGGTCGCGTCGTCGTACTCGAACTCGGAGGACGCGTTGGACTTGTTCCCGAGCTTGTTCTTCAGCCGCATGAATCGGATCGGGTTGGCCTCGCCGCCCGGCAGCACGCGCGGCAGCAGGAAGCACGACAGCCCGCCGGGCGCCTGCGCGAGGGTGAGGAACATGTCCGACATCGGGGCTGAGGTGAACCACTTGTGACCGCGGATCACATAGGACCCGTCGGTCTCCGTCGTCCGCGGCGTCGCCGTCGTGGTGTTGGCGCGGACGTCGGAGCCGCCCTGCTTCTCGGTCATCGACATCCCGGCGATCAGGCCGAGCTTGGTGTCGGGGTCGCGCAGGCCGAAGTCGTAGACACGGTTGGTCAGGAGCGGCTCGAACCTCGCCGACAGCTCGGGGCTCGCGCGCAAGGCAGGCACCACCGCGTAGGTCATCGAGATGGGACACCCGTGCCCGGCGTCGACGTTCCAGGCGTAGAACTTCGCCGCGCGCGCGACGTGCGCACCGGGTCGGTCGTCGGCCCAGGGAGCGGCGTGGATGCCGTGGCTGATGGCGGTCTCCATCAGGCGGTGGTACGACGGCACGTACTCGACCTCGTCGATCCGCCGGCCGTACCTGTCGTGGGTGTGCAGCGTCGGCGGCACCCGCTCGGCCAGACGCCCCCACGCCTGCGCCTCCGCGGTCCCGGCGAGCCGGCCCAGCCGGTGGATCTCCTCCAGCGCCCAGCCCGCGCCCTCCCGCTCGATCCCCTCCAGCAGCGCGGGGTCGGCGGCCGTGTCGTGGTCGACGAGTGGCGGGACCTGGTTGGTGACCTCGTGCGTCATGCCGTCACATTACAGATCGCGCGCCAGTCGTGTCGAGATCTGTAGCATGACAGGGTGTCCGCCGTGCCGATCGAGATCGCCCCGCTCTCCGCGCGGTCGGTGGTGCTGAGCCTGCTCCTCGGCTCCCACCCGGACCGGATGAGCGCCGCCGCGCTGACCCGCGCCGGTCGGTTGTTCGGGATACCCGACTCCACGCTCCGGGTGGCGCTGACCCGGGCTGTCGCGGCCGGGGACCTGCGCCGCGCCGCCGGTGCCTATGTGCTCGGCGATCGGTTGGCCCATCGCCAACAACACCAGGACGAGGCGGTGCTCGACGCCGAGACGGCCTGGGACGGCACCTGGGAGATGGCGGTCGTGGTGGTGAGCGGGCGACCTGGAGCCGAGCGCGCCGCGCTGCGCGACCTGCTGGCCGCTCACCGGCTCGCCGAGCTGCGCGAGGGGGTCTGGACGCGGCCGGCGAACCTCCGTCGACCTCGGACCTACGCCGACCACCCGGTGCTGGCGACCTACCTCGCCCAACCGGACGGCGACCCGGCCAGGCTGGCCGCCGAGCTGTGGGACCTGGACACCTGGGCGCGGCACGGCCGCGAGGTGGTGCGCCTGCTCCGCCACACCGGGGACCCCGCCGAACGACTGGCGGTCGCCGCCCACCTGGTCCGCCACCTCACGAGCGACCCGCTGCTGCCGGCCGAGATCCTCCCGGCCGACTGGCCGGCCTCGGAGATGCGGGCCGACTACGCGTCGTACCAGGAGGAGCTGCGAGCGCTGGCGCTCGGGGACTGACCCTCACACCAGGCCGTCGGGCAGCTCGCCACCGGCCTCGAACAGCTCGAGCGCCCGGCGCGCGCGAAGTGCCGCGTCGACTGCGATCTCGACGTCGTCGGCCAGCTCGGCGGTGGAGAGTCCGGAATCGGCGTCGGGAAGGTCCCAACCCGGCGCCCCGGAGGTCCCAACTCGGCGTCCGGGAAGTCCCAACTCGGCGTGGTGGCGAAGGGCGGCCATCAGCGCCTCGCGGTCCAGCCCGCGGAGTGCGAACAGGACGAGCGGGTCGGCGTCGACCAGCCAGCCCACCTGGGTCAGCATCGCGACGGCGTGCGAGCACGGGTCGATGTAGTGCGGGCAGGTGCAGGTCGCGGCGAGCTCGCCGCCGTACGGGAGCAGCTCGACGCCGGCCTCCTCGGCATGCTCGACGAGGTCGTGGGGGAGCTCGCCGGCCAGGAGCGACGCGATCCGCCCCGCCTCCGCGGCGACCACGTCGACGAGCGCGTTGCGGGTGTCGTCGTCGAAGGTGGGTACGACGGCCTGGACCGTCCAGGCGTCGTCGCCCTCGCGGACGGCGGCCAGCAGGGTGCCGGCGCCGACGCTGATCCCGCCGACCTCGCCGCGCCGTGCCAGGGTGCGACCAGGGCGGAGCTCGGCCTCGGAGTAGGCCGACTCCTCGACGGCCCGCTGCCACGCCTTGCCCCACCACGACCGGACCCCGCCGCGGGCGGGCGCCTGGCGGGCGAAGGTGGTCCTCATGCCTCCACCCGCTCGGCGGTGCGCTCGTCGAGGAGCGCCTGCCGGCGATGCTCCCTGCGCAGGCTGACGAGGTCGAGGAGCTCCTCGTTGCTGAGCTCGGTCAGCGCGGCGTCCCCGCGAGCCAGCACGGCGTCGGCGAGCTGGCGCTTGCGTTCCAGCAGCTGGGCGACCCGCTCCTCGATGGTGCCGCGGGTGACCATCCGGTGCACCTGGACCGGCTTCGTCTGGCCGATCCGGTAGGCGCGATCGGTGGCCTGCTCCTCGACGGCCGGGTTCCACCAGCGGTCGAGATGGATCACGTGGTCGGCCCGAGTGAGGTTGAGCCCGGTGCCGCCGGCCTTGAGGGAGAGCAGGAACACCGGCACCTCGCCGGCCTGGAACCGCCGCACCATCGCCTCGCGCTCCGACACCGGTGTGCCGCCGTGGAGGAACTGGTAAGGGACGCCGGTGGCGGCGAGGTGCTGCTCCACGAGCCGGGCCATGGCGACGTACTGCGTGAACACGAGCACCGCGCCGTCCTCCGACAGCACCGTGGCCACCAGCTCGTCGAGCAGCTCCAGCTTCTCGCTCCGCCCGGTGAGACGCACCGCTCCGGACTGCTTGAGGAACTGCGCCGGGTGGTTGCAGATCTGCTTGAGGCCGGTCAGCAGCGCCAGCACGAGGCCGCGGCGCCCCGGGTCGTCTGCGGGCAGCTTCTCGATCCGCTCCATCGAGTCGCGCACGAACGCTTCGTAGAGCACGACCTGCTCGCGGGTGAGCCCGAGGAGATGGTCGGTCTCGGTCTTGGGCGGGAGCTCGGGCGCGATGCCCGGGTCGGACTTCCGGCGCCGCAACAGGAACGGGCCGATCAGGTCGGCGAACTGGAGCGCCTTGGTGGGCTCGGTGCCCGACTCGATCGGCGCCGCCCAGACCCGGCGGAAGGCCTGGCGGCTGCCGAGCAGCCCGGGCACACACCAGTCGAGGATGGACCAGAGCTCGGTGAGGTCGTTCTCGACCGGCGTGCCGGTGAGCGCGACCCGCGCCCGGTTGGGCAGCTGCCGGAGCGTCCGGGCGGTGGAGGTGCGGGAGTTCTTGACGTGCTGCGCCTCGTCCGCGACGACCAGGTCCCACTCGACGGCGGCGAGCGCCTCCGCGTCGCGGCGAAGCGTGCCGTAGGTGGTGAGCACGAATCCGTCGAGACCGTCCAGCGACCGGGCTCCCCCGTGGAAGCGCCGGACCGGCACGCCCGGGGCGAACCGCTCGATCTCGTCCTCCCAGTTGCCGAGCAGGCTCGCGGGGCAGACGACGAGCGTCGGGCCGCCTCCCGAGATGCCCTGCTCGAGTCGGTGCAGGTGCAGCGCGATCAGGGTGACCGTCTTGCCGAGGCCCATGTCGTCGGCGAGGCACGCGCCGAGGCCCAGGCCGGTGAGATCGGCCAGCCAGGTGAGGCCGTGACGCTGGTAGTCGCGCAGCCTCGCGGCGAGGCCGGCCGGCTCGGCCAGCGGATCGCGGGTCGCTGCCGCCAGCAGCTGCTCGCGCACCTTGAGGAGACTGGCCCCGACGACCACCTGCTCGGTGGCCGGCCCGTCCTCCCCCGACACCGACGCCGGCAGCTCGGTGACCCCGGTGAGCGCAGCAGCCAGCGCCTGGGCGCCGCTCGCCTTGCGGATCAGGCGCTTGCGTGCGCGCTGGGCCGTCATCGGGTCGACGACGGTCCATGCCCCGCGCAGCCGGATGACCGGGCTCGCGGCCTGCGCCAGCTCCGCGAGCTCCTCGTCGGTCAGGGGCTCGCCGTGGAGCGCGACCTGCCAGGAGAACGAGAACAGCCCCTCCGCCGAGAAGGGGCTGTCCTGGAGCGGCAGCTCCGGGTTGCGCTCCTTCTCACCGGGCTTCTCAGCCCGCCCGTCCCGACGGTCGAGCACGGCGCGGGTCGTCAGCTCGGGGCCGAGGGACCTGGGCCAGTGCACGTCGGCACGGGCCTCGCGGAGCGGGCCGACGCGCTCGAGAAGGCTGGCGATCTCCTCGCCGTCGAGCGTGATCTGGTCGGGGACGGCCAGGGCGAGCAGCCGATCGAGCACCGGCCACGCGTCGGCGGCCGCGCGCAGCGCGATGCTCGCGTGGATCCGCGCTCGCGGCCCGAACCCGTGCACGCCCTCGTCGGCGGTCCAGAGCAGGGCGGCGTCGCAGACGTGGAGCGGGTCCCGCTCGTCATGCACCTGTACGACGACCCGGACCGTGCCGGCGACCAGCTCCTCCTCGTCCGCCTCGACGCGCAGCGACACCCGCACCAGCTCGGGCAGGACGCCGGTGCCCTCGGTCCGGGTCCCGCGCGCGGCCCGCTCGGCCAGCCGGCGACGGACCCGCTCGGTGAA
>NZ_SSXI01000087.1 GCF_004803405.1 Nocardioides sp.
CGTGCTGGCGCGGGTCCTGCTGGCGCTCGGTGACGGGGCGGCGGCACGCCGAGAGGCTGACGCAGCGGCACGGGCCTTCGACCACCTGGGGGCCCGCGGTGAGGCGGAGCGGGCGCGGACCCTCTGCAGGCCGTCGGCGCCGGCGGGCCTGCTGACACCGCGGGAGATCGACGTACTGCGGCTCGTCGCGGACGGGCTGGGCACCGCCGCCATCGCCGACCGTCTGGTGCTCAGCGAGCACACGGTGCACCGGCACGTGGCGAACACGTTGACCAAGCTGGAGGCGAGGACGCGCGCGGCAGCCGTGGCGAAGGCATCGGCGCTCGGGCTCATCTGACCTGCTGGCCCGATCGGGCCATGGGGCCGGACGGGTGCAGATGGCTCAGTCATGCGACGCGGCCGGCCGGCCGTCACTCCTAGCGTGGAGGGACATTCCAACCTTCACCAAGGAGGGCATCATGACCGACACGCGCGAGGCCTTCGACGGCCTGACCCAGGCATTCAACAAGCACGACCGACCGGCGATCGCGGACGGATACAGCCAGCAGGTCATCGTCAGCTCACCCGACGGAACGTTCGAGGGACGCGAGGCGGCCACGGCCTACGTCGACGACTTCCTGGACGCGTTCCCCGACCTCACCGTCAACGTCTGGAGCAAGATCACCTCGGGAGACCTGGTCTGCGACGAGTGGACCCTGACCGGGACCAACACCGGCCCGCTCAGTCTTCCGGACGGCTCGACCCTGCCGGCCACCGGCAAGCGGGTCGAGGTGCGTGGCTGCGACATCGCGGTGATGGAGGACGGCCACGTCATCAGCCACCGCATGTATTTCGACAACGCCGACCTCTTCAGGCAGCTGGGGATGGCCTCGTGATGACTGTCGGAGTGGGGGAGCACATCGACCCCGGGAGCGCCGAGTACGACGATGCACGGAGCGTCTTCAACGCGATGATCGACAAACGGCCCGCGGTGATCGCTCGATGCGCCTCCGCGGCGGACGTCGCGGCCGCCATCCGTCACGCCCGCGAGCAGGGGCTCGAGATCGCCGTACGAGGCGGCGGCCACTCGGTCGCGGGCATGAGCACGACAGACGGTGGGCTGGTGGTCGACCTGCGGGCGATGAGCTCCGTGGACGTCGACGTCGCGGCACGCACGGTGCGAGTCTCGGGCGGTGCGACGATGAGCCATCTCGACCGAGCCCTGGAGCCACACGGACTGGTCGCCGTCGGCGGCCGGGTCTCCACCACCGGCGTCGGCGGGTTCACCCTTGGCGGCGGCACCGGTTGGCTCGACCGCAAGTTCGGCCTCGCCTGCGACAACCTGCTCTCTGTCGAGCTGGTCACCGCTGACGGCGAGCTGGTCACCGCCAGCGAGGACGAGAACTCCGAACTGTTCTGGGCGCTGCACGGCGGTGGCGGCAACTTCGGGGTCGCCACGTCTCTGACGTTCCGGGTCCATGAGCTCCGCTCGATCACGGCGTGCCTGCTTCTGTGGGAGCCGGAGGCGGGGGAGGAGGTGCTGCGCGCCTACCGCGATCTCATCGAGTCCGGCCCCGACGAGGCGAGCGGTGGCGCGATCTACCTGACCGGCCCGCCGGAGGAGTTCGTCCCCGAGCAGCTGGTCGGCAACCTGACGCTCCTGGTCCTGGTGACGTTTTGCGGCACTGAGGCCGACGCCCGCTCCTTCATCGCCCCGCTGCTGGCGCTCTCCCCGGCCGCCGAGGTCGTGATGGAGCTGCCGTACGCCGAGCTCCAGTGCATGCTCGACGACCCGCCGGGGCTGCGCAACTACTGGTCGGCCGAGCACCTTGCGTCCTTTCCTGACGAGGCCGTGTCCGCTTTCACCGGCGCGGTTTCAGGAATGCTGGTGCCCTCGTCCTCCCAGCATGTGCTCTTCGCTGCCGGCGGGGCGGCCGGCCGGAAGAATCCGACCTACCCGTTGCCGTGGCGGTCAGCGCCGTGGGTTGCCCATCCGTTTGCGATGTGGACCGACCCCGAGGACGACGAACGTGCGATCGGGTGGACCCGTGCCGTTCGCGACGCGGTGCGGCCGTGGTCCACCGGCGCGGTGTATCTCAACTTCATCGGCGACGAGGGAGCCGACCGGGTCCGAGCCGGCTTCGGCACGCACAACTGGGACCGCTTGGTGGCTGTGAAGAGGGAGTTCGACCCTGAGAACGTGTTTCGGCTCAACCACAATGTCGATCCATCGTGACGACGTGACCGCCGACCCGTCGACTACCCGGTCCGGGTGACCGACCCGCTCGTGGTCAGGCGCCGGTAGGCACAGGTGAGGCAGCAGGCATAGTGCGTCTTTCCCCCAGAAGAACCGCTGGACTGCGGTACGGTCCCTCGATGCCGGTCGCCGACACCAGCGTGAGGAGCCACCTGAGATGTCCGAGCCTGCAGGAAGACTGACCAAGCTGCGCGCGACCCTGGTGATCGGTGTCGTGCTCGGCGCTGCCCTCGCGGCGGCACCCACCGCGGCGCGAGCCAGCACGGACAGCACGGCGAGCCGTCCAGCAGCAGCGCGTGCGGCCTGCCCGGCGGTGACCCGTCCGTTCAAGCCCACGGCCTTGACCATCCCGAACGTCGTGCAGCGTACGCGGGTGCTGGCCCTGGGTCGTGACCGTCGTGGCGTCCCGCGTACTCCACCCTTGACCGAGCGAGGGAAGTGGCAGTTCGCCTGGGACAAGGCGACCCGTGCCGGCAGTCGATACGGGGTCGTCCGGCTCAACGCGCACACCTATCCCGGCTCCGCCGGCGCCGCGTTGGGCAACCGGCTGCTGTCCCGGCTGCAGGTGGGTGCGCGGATCGTGGCGACCGGTCCGGACGGCGCGCGACTGTGCTACCGGGTGACGAAGCGGAGGAGCGTCCGCGCCGAGCGCACCTCGGCGTTCGCGACGTACTACCACGACTCCGGACCTCCGCGGCTGGCGATCCTGGTCTGCTCCGGGAAGCGTCGCGGACCGGGGAACTGGAGCCACCGCACCATCTGGTGGGCCACGCCGGTCCGGTAGCGCGCGCCGACGGTCAGGACCAGAGGCCGCGCGGCCACGTGGAAGACGGCACCCGCAGTCTGACGATTCCGGCACCTAGTCCGGTCCTTGAGGCTAAGGTCGGGCGAGGCGCCGCTTCCGCGGCGGCCCGGACCCCCCGAACACCCCCCGAGCACCCACGTGTCGCGACGTCGACCACGCGTACCCAACGCTGGCCGCTGACCGACCGTGAGGGAGACACATGAGCACCCAGCGCCCAGCCGAGTTCCGTCCCACCGGCACAGCAGGCCGGCGCACCCGCCGAGCCAGGTGGCGACGCGGTCTGTCACTCGTCGCAGGAGCCGCCATCGCCGGCACCCTGCTGGCGG
Organism: Nocardioides sp.; assembly: GCF_004803405.1. GTDB lineage: Bacteria > Actinomycetota > Actinomycetes > Propionibacteriales > Nocardioidaceae > Nocardioides > Nocardioides vastitatis. Next base: position 3,368 of record NZ_SSXI01000087.1, read on the forward strand.
TGCTACCCACGTCTCCCTCCGAGGCGAGGTACGCGACCGGTGGCAACGGCGCCTACCTGGGCGCCATCGACTGGTTCGAGTGGGGCGCCCACGGTACGGCGATCCCCGCCGCCGGTCTGACCGAGACCAACACCCGCACCGTGGCGGGCGGCACGTTGGCCACCACCTGCACGATCAGCTCGCTCTCCGGAAGCATCAGCGCCTATCGCTCCGGCAGCTGGGGCGGCGACGGCATGGACGAGATGTACAACATCGGCGGCACCGGAGGGTCGAACCAGCTGGTCGCGGGTCTCGCGAACAGTGTCGGGGGGACCACCCCGTCCTTCACCTTCGCCTGCTCCACCACGCTCGACGGCGTCCCGGTCCCGCTCGCAGGTCTGGTGATGGCCGACGCCGAGCAGAGCGGCTCCAACGAGTACATCCAGGCGACCATCCCGGCCGGTGCCGAGTGGCGGCTCATCGACCGGTTCCGCTCCGCCGGCTGCACCTCGGACTCAACGGTGAACCGCACCGACCAGACCCTGAGGATCACCGGTCCGGCCTCGGTCTGCGGCTCCGGTCCGGACGGCATCGCCTTCATGGACGGCGCCACCTCGGCGGATGTCGCGCTCAAGGGCGGCGGCGTCTCCGCGATCGCCCTCGGCGTGATGCTCTTCAACGACTTCGGCGACGCGCCGGCCTCGTACGGCGCCGCCGGTGCGCTCTACTCGCCGAACTTCACCGGTGGCGTCGTGCCGCAGGGCGACAGCTCCCTGTTCGGGGCGACCCTCAACACGCCGACCCAGCCGGCGACCCGGCTCGGGGCGACCGTGGACTCCGAGGCGAACGCCCAGGACAGCGCGGACGCGACCGCCGACGGCGCCGATGAGGACGGCATCAGCCCCCCGGCCTCGATCACCGTCACCCCGGGCGAGACCTACACGTTGCCCGGCGTCGCCTGCACCGGCCCCGGAGCCGTCGCCGGTTGGCTGGACTGGAACGGCAACGGAACATTCGACGCCGGCGAGCGGTCGAGCGAACCGGACTGCACCGGCTCGAGCGTCGACCTGGTGTGGGACGTGCCGGCGGACGCGAAGAGCGGCCCCACGTTCCTTCGGCTGCGGATCGGACCCACTGCTGCGTCGATCGCCCAGCCCACCGGCGTCACCACCGCCGGTGAGATCGAGGACTACCGACTCGAAATCGTCGCGCTGGCCGACTACGGCGACGCGCCCGCCAGCTACGGCACGACGGGATCGGGCGCAGCCAGCCACACGGCCCTCGGCTACGACGAGACCACGGGCACCGCGCCCACGATGCTCGGCGCCCAGGTGGACATCGAGGCCGACGGGGCGCCCGGTGCCGGTGCCGACGGAGACGACACGACGGACACCGCCGACGAGGACGGGGTCACCGGACCGGTGCAGATCACGTTCGGCGAGCCGTCGAGCCTCACGGTGTCGGCGACCAACGACTCCGACGAGGACTCCACCCTCGCCGGATGGGTCGACCTCGACGGCGACGGGCAGTTCCAGGACGACGAGAGGGTCACGGTGACCGTGCCGGCCAACTCGGGCACGGCCGAGTACCAGCTCGACTTCCCGTCCGGCACGACCATGACCGACACCTACGCCCGGTTCCGTATCTACGGAGAGGTCGTGGCGGACCCACAACCGACCGGCGGCGTTGCCGGTGGTGAGGTCGAGGACCACGCGGTGACGCTGCTGACGCCGCAGCTCGACATCGAGAAGACCTCCAACGCGACCGCGGACGCCCGGCCGGGGGACACGATCACCTACACGGTGACGGCCCAGAACACCGGGACCGGCGACTTCACCGCCGCCAACCCGGCCCGGGTCGGGGATGACCTGTCGGGCGTGCTCGACGACGCGACCTACAACAACGACGCCACCGCCGACCGCGACCCGACGACACCGACGTACGGCGCCGGCACCGTCTCCTGGACCGGCGCCCTGCCGGCCGGCGCGACAGTCACGATCACCTACACCGTGACGCTGACGGGCGGTGGCGACGGAGCCGTCCGCAACGTCGCCTTCCAGCAGTGCGACCCCGCCGACGCCAGCTGCGATCCGGCGACCCCGGCGTGCGACCCGCCGGTCGGCGGCGTCGACCCCGTTACCGGGAAGCCGTGCGCCGCGGAGCAGTTCGAGCTCCCGAAGCTCACGGTCGTCAAGGTGGCCGATCGCGCCGACCTGCCGGCGGTCGGGCAGACCGTGACCTACACCGTCACCGTGACCAACGAAGGCCCCGGCGACTACACGGTGGCCGCACCCGCCACGGTGACGGACGACATGAGCGACGTCATCGACGACACCTCCGACCCGACGGCCATCTCTGCGTCAGTCGGCGAGGCGACGTTCACCTCGCCCAACCTGACCTGGACCGGTGTCCTCGCGGAGGGCGAGGTCGCCACGATCGAGTACACCGTCACCTACACCGGGATGGGGGATTACCAGCTCGACAACAACGCGTGCGTGCCGGTCGAGGACGCACAGGACCCGCAGGATCCGTGTGCACAGGTCCGGGTCCCCGGTTCCGGGCTGGACCAGGACAAGGTGGCGGCCCCCGCATCCGGCACGGCCGTGGACGAGGGCGACGAGATCGTCTACACGCTGCGGTTCACCAACACCGGGCAGGCCGGCGCGACGGTCGACACCTCCGACGACTTGGCGGGCGTGCTCGACGACGCCGAGTTCGTGGTGGGCAGCCTCACGACCGGAGCCGGTCTGAACGCGGCGTACGACCCGCTCACGCAGCGGATACTGGTCACCGGCAGCGTGCCGGTCGGCGAGGAGATCGAGGTCAGCTACCGGGTGCGAGTCCGGGCCTGGGCCGTCCAGGGCGACCACGTCCTGCGCAACGCCCTGCAGTGCCAGCCGGGTGAGACCCAGCCGTGTGCCCCTGAGGTCACCGAGCACGCCGTGCGGGCACTCGACATCGAGAAGAGCTCGGATCGCACGGCGAGCACGGTGATCGGTGACGTCGTCACCTACACCGTCACCGCGACGAACCTCGGCGACGGCGTCTACACCGACGCCGACCCGGCGGTCGTCCGGGACACCCTGGCCGGAGTCCTCGACGACGCCGACTTCAACGACGACCTCGCCGCCGATCTGCCGGGGACCCGGAACGACGACCCGCCGGTGATCCGATGGGAGGGTGCGCTGGGAGCCCGGCAGACGATGACCCTCACCTACAGCGTCACCCTGACCGGTCAGGGCGACCTGCTGGTGCGCAACGTCGCCTGGGGCGGCCCGGGGACCGCCCCGGCGTGTGACCCGCCGACCGCCGACGGCGTCGACCCCGACTCCGGGCAGCCGTGCGCTGAGGAGCAGTTCGGGCTGCCGAACATCGCCGATGCCAAGTCCGTCGATCCGGCCGACGGAGCGGCCGTGGCCGCCGGTGAGGATCTGGTCTACACCCTCACCTTCACCAACAACGGCACGGCCGCCGGCGGGGTCTCGAGGAACGACTACGTCGGGATGATGCTGGACGACGCGAGCATCATCGCGGGTCCGACGGTGTCCGGGCAGGGCGACCTGAGCGCCTCGGTGAACGACGACCTGATCGAGGTCCGAGGCACCCTGGGGCCCGGTGACGTCGCGACCGTGACCTACACGGTGCGCGTCAAGCCGGACGCGCAGCGGGCGGCCGATGGCGGCGACGACATGCTCGGCAACTTCCTGATCGCGCCCGGCAGTACGCCGCCGACGGGGTGTGAGCCGGAGGCCGACGAGGACTCCACCTGCAACCCGGTGCGCCACCTCGACATCGACAAAGCCTCGAGCCGGACCATCGACACCGGGTTCGGCGACGCCGTCACCTACACGATCACGGCGACCAACGTCGGGCAGGGCGACTACACCGCCCAGGTGCCGGCGACCATCCGGGACGACCTGACCGATGTGCTCGACGACGCCGACTACAACAACGACGTCACCGCCGACCGGCCGGGCACCACGTCCTACGCGGCACCGGTCATCGAGTGGACCGGTGCACTGGCCGCGGGGCAGACCGTCACCATGACCTACACGGTCACGCTGCGCGCCGGCGGGGACCTGGCGGTTCGCAACGTGGCCTGGGGAGGTCCAGACCCCAAGCCGGACTGTGACCCGCCCACCGCCGACGGCTACGACGCGGAGACCGGCAGCACGTGTGACGTGGAGGAGTTCGGAGTGCCGCGGATCGTCGACGGCAAGTCGGTGAACCCGAGGAATGGTTCAGTGGTGAACTCGGGACAGCGGCTGACGTACACCCTGACCTTCACCAACTCCGGCAGCTCGGCCGGCTCGGTGAACAAGGTCGACAACCTGTCGCAGGTGCTCGACGACGCCAAGATCGTCGCGGGCCTCACCGCCTCGGACCCAGCCCTCGCAGTGTCGGCGGTCACCGGTCGCGAGCTCACGATCACCGGCACGCTCCAGCCGGGCCAGACGGTGACGGTCACTTACACCGTCCAGGTCAGGACGCCCCGTCGCATGGGAGACGGGATGCTCGGGAACCACCTCCTGGAGCCCGGTAGCCCGCCGCCCACGCCGCAGCAGTGCCTGGCCCGGATGGGCGAGGACTCCACCTGCAACCGGGTCAGAAAGGTCGACCTGGTGCTCGACAAGCGGGTGGTCGGCCCGCGCCGAGTCGTGGTCGGGGACCGAGTCCGGTACGCACTGCGGGTGTCCAACAACGGTCCGGACCCAACCCTCGGCCCGATCACGGTCACCGACCGCCTGCCGCGAGGACTGGAGGCAGTCGCGGCCCGGGGGCGGGGCTGGAGGTGCCGGGTCCACCGACCCAGCGACACCATCAGCTGTGTCCGCAACGCCGCGCTGCGTGCGGACCGGACGGCGCCCCCGATCATCGTGGTGGCCAAGACCACCGCGTCGGCGTCGGGGCGTCGGTTGTTCAATACCGCCACGGTCGGTGGCAACGGCGATGTCAGGTCCTCGAACAACCGCGACGTCGCAGGCGTCCGGGTGGTCCGCGTGCCCCCACCCCCGAACACCGGGTTCCGGCCGATGACCCCGCAGCAGAGGCTGCTCGGACCCGGGACGAGTCACTGAGGCGCGTTGATTCGCACCGGTCGGAGGCGCGCGGGGCTTGCACGATCCTCCGACCGGTGCGCCCTAGGTCACGACTTCGGAGCTGACGCTGCGTGTGAGAGACCCAGCTCGGCTATCTGGACGAGGGCGGCTTCGCGAGTGTTGACGTTCAGCTTGCGATAGAGCGCAGCGAGCTGGGTGCGAACGGTGTTGATCGACACGAAGAGCTGGTCCGCGATCTCCTGCCGAGAGGCTCCACTGGCGAGAGTGTCCGCAAGAACCTGCTCGCGTGGGGTGAGATGGATCAGCGTCAGCCTCTCGGGGAACGGGTTGGGGTGGCGCCGGAGCGTGTCGATCGCCCCCACGTCGAGCCACTCACCGGCACCTGTGAAGAGCCGGTCGAGCTCGTCGTCGGAGACGCAGGTGAACGGCGCCAGCAGCCTGGTGTGTCGATAGAGAGCCAGGGCTCGTCGCGTGATGTCCGCGCTGAGGACGTGGTCGCCCATCCGGTAGGCCGACACGGCCGCCAGGACGAGCAGCTCCTGGCGCGACCGGTTGTCGGTGGTGGCCTGCCAGGTCAGGATCTCGGCGATGCGGAACGCCTCGAACGGGTCGCCGGCGAGCAGATGCAGCCGAACCAGCGGGATCGCCAGCATCGGAGAGCCTTCAGGGTCGAGACCGGAGATGACGGCGCGCGCGCGTTCCCCCTGTCCCTGCGCGAGGAGCAGATCGGCGCGGGCGCGTGCGAGCAGCACCCGGGCGGCGCCACCCTGGGCCAGGCGCGGGTGATGTCCGCCTACCGCAGCGTCCAGGACAGCCAGCGCGCTGCTGCTGGGGCCGCGGTGAAGATCATGCCGGGCACGCAGATAGACGACATAGGGCCACAGGTCGGTCGGTGTCGATCCGTCACCGAGCGCGTTCAGGGCTTCTTGACATGCACCGAGATCAAGCCGGTCGAGTGCCGACATCCCGACCGCCAGCTGGGCACCCATGCTGGACAGGGCATGCATCCAGCTGCCGCCCGTCTCGAGGTCGGCCCGCCGATCCAACCAGTTTTGTGCGGACTGCGGGTCACCCCACAAGGCATGCGTGAGCGCCAGGTTCGCCGTCGCCGTGGCTGCGCCGTGTCGCGTGGCGACCCCCCGGTGCTGCCACACGAGTCGGTATCGGTGAGCGGCCGCAGCGTGCTCACCACGCAGGGTATGGGTGATCCCACGCTGTAGATGAAGCCAGTGGAGCCCATCACCGGGTTCCTCTCCGGCGGCGACGCGCTCCTCGACGACTCGTTCGAGATCGTCGGCTGCCTGGTCGGCCGCGGTGAAGCAGCCGTCAACCCGCTGGCCGACGATCCGGCCGATGCCGAGGACGAGGAGGTCATGCACAGGAACCTGGCCAGGTGGCTGTTGCGAGAGTCGCTGCGTCGCTTGGATGTAGGCGCGAACGGTCACCATGCGGCCGTCTTCGTCGGTGTCGGCCACGGCGGCTGCTCTGGAGACGTCGTAGGCGACCGAGAGGCCCGGTCTGTAATCAAGGACGTCCTCGGGAATGGTGGCGATCGTCGAGGCCAGCGCGTGCGGGTGCTCGAAGAGGAGCGTGGTGGACTCCCGTCGCCAGATCTCGTCGAGGAGCTGCCAGTCCTCGCCGGCGGCAGCATGGCTGAAGGCGAGCGCCGAATGGCTCGGACCCTGACGTGTCGCGAACCATTGGGCGAGGCGGCGATGCAGACTCCGTGCTCGCGCCGGCCGCTGGCGGGTGAAGGCCGCGCGTAGGACCTCCCGAATGAACGGTGGGAACGTGAGGATCACGTCATCGTCGACATACTGCCGTTCCGCGAGGCCGGTCGACTCGATGAGCCGCACTCCGTCCTCGGGCCCATCCCCGTCGGCGATGTCGCGGATCAGGACGTGCGTCACCCGCTCCGTGAGCGAGAACTCCATCGCAGCACTCAGGGCCCTGGTGTCACTGGTGCCCGAGAGCAGCGCATCCCGTAGGTAGTGACGGGCTCTGGACAGGGGCAACTCTGTGCCCGGGTCCTCGATCTCTTCCAGAACCAGCCGCACGGCGGCCGCCCATCCGCCGAGCTCGGTGTGAATGCGCCTCGCCTGATCGGTGCTCAGCGGAACGTTGAGGACGGCAGCGAAGTCGAGGACCTGGTCGACGGTCAACAGCAGTCGACGCGCGGAGATGGTGGTGGTCTCGACCACGCCGTCGGCGAGTGGCTCGATCGGATGAGAGCCTCGGCTGCACAGGACCAGATGCAGCTGATGACGGCATCGTGCCCGCTCGATCAGCTCGCCGAGAAGCGTCTGGTCGCGTGCGTGATGCGCGTCATCGATGACCAGGATCGTCCGGTCACTCTTCGGCCTCTGATCGAGAGTCCTGCTGACCATCTCGGTGAGGTCCAGCCCGGCTCGCGCGTTGAGCCAGATCGCCTCGCTGCGATCCGGCTGCTCGCGCAACCAGGCGTTGACCAGTGTGGTCTTGCCATACCCCTGGTGGCCGAGCACGACCGTGATCGGGGCTCGGCGATCGAGAAGCGCACGGGCTCGGCGCTGCTGGACGATGTGCTGGGGGAGGCGGGGGATCCAGTTCGCGTGGGGTCGTTGCATCCGAGATGACTCTCCTGTTCCATTGAGATCTCCCGAGATTGCGATCTGCAATGCGGCGGCCTGGTGGGGGGTCTGGAGCGGCCGCTCGGACGTCATCCAACTCGCCTCCCGTGCCGGAGCCCGGAACAAACGAGGTGAAAGGCGGAGTGAAGGTCGGGATGACCGCCCCTGGATCTTGCTACCTGCCGGACCGTGGCGTCTGCCTGCCTGGCGGACCAGAAGCGGACCAGATTCGTGACATCTCGCGCCGCAGGTCGTTCCCACCTGCTCTGTGCGAAGCCTCGGCCTGAGCCGGTGGCGGGTGATTTCACGGACTGACTTCGTGTGATCTCGGTCGTCAGTGCTCGGCCGGTGCGACCTTAGCCCCAGGAAGCGGGCGCGTTGTCTCGACGCTCCCGATGTGCTCCTCACCTCCGAGGAGAACTGTTGTGAGTCCCCCACGCGACCGGTCCAACTCCGACAAGGGGCCTCACGGCACCCCAAACCGGGTACCGGAGGGCATGGGGTCGTGAGACTCAACGCGTACACCGGTCGGCCCCGGCTGGCCATCCTGGTGTGCTCCGGCAGGCGGCTGGGTCCAGGGAGCTGGAGCCGCCGCACGGTCTGGTACGCCGAGCCGACCCAGCGGTGACCCAGGTGACCGCCCGCGAGCTCCCGCAGGGGATCCCTGTGCCAGCAGCCGATCGGGAGGTGTTCGTGGTGAGCAGTGCCCGTTCATCGGCCGGGCCGCCGGTCTGCCTCAGATGCGGCCTGCCGGTCGAGCGGAACGCCGAACTGTTCGAGATTCACGGTCGGATGCACTGTGTCTGCTTCCACTACGTGTACGAGCACGGGACACAGTCGCGCATCGACCCCGACATCGCCTGCACCCACGCGCGCTGCCCGACCCCGGGACAACGCACGACCTGAGGTGACGCACCGGCGCCATCCCGTCCAAGGACGAAGGGATCGGCGCCCTAGGATCCGCGAGGCGCCACGGGTACTTCGTCGACGAGGAGTGAATCGGTGGTGGCGGCGCTCGAGATCAGCGCCGCGACGGCCTACGCCGAGAAGACGATCACGCTGACCGCCAGCGCTCGGCTCGAGGAGCCGACCGGAGCGCTGCCGCAGGCGAGGCTGATCAGGCGGTCGACCCGGCTGACCGCCTCGGTCCGGGTCGGCAGCCCGGACCTGATCAGGGCGGTGCTTCGCGACCACACCGGCGCCCCGCTGGTACGACGCCGGGTCGTGCTGCAACGGCGGACGGCGACCGGTCGCTGGGCGCGGATGGCGGGCTCTCGCACCACGGCCCAGGGACGGATGGTGGTGCGCAGCCGACTGTCCGCCAGCCGGAGCGCGCGGCGCCGCTGGACGCCTCGCTGTGTGCGGGGCTCAGGGTCGGACCGGCGCGGCCGAGCACTCCTGCCTGTGCTCGGCCAGGACCACCCGCCGGCGGGCACTCGGTGGGCAGAACGGGAGGGCCGCGCCGACGACAGCGGCCGCGCCGACCAAGGCCAGAGTGTGGCTGCCGTGGCTGATGACGACGCCAGCGAGCACGGGACCGACCAGGGTGCCGAGGGTGAGCGCGGTGCTGACCGCGGCGAGTCCGGCGGCCGGGTGGTCCTCGAAGACCTGGGCGCTCCAGATGCCGTGCGCGGCGATGACGGCGGCGAAGAACGCGCCGAACAGCCCGGCTGCGGCCAACGCGGTCGGCAGGTGCGCGGTGCCGGCGCCGAGCAGTCCGAGCGCCAGTGAGAGCAGCACGGTCGAACCGAGATAGCCCACCCGCAGTCCGACCCTGGTGAACACGAAGCCGCTCAGCGATCCCAGAAGGCAGGTGACACCGCAGGCGGCGTAGACCACGCGAGCCGGCGTGGGCGCCATGCCGTCGTGCTGCATCGCGTCGACGCTGAAGACCCACCACACCGAGCTGCCCGCCCCGACCAGCACCGCGGACAGCAGCAGCGGCCGTGACCGTGGGCAGAAGAACCAGCTGGGCGTCAGCCGGGGCCGATGGGAGGCGACATCGTCGTGGCGAGGGGCCAGCCTGGTCGCCGCGATCCCGACGGCCACGGCGATCACCACGAAGCTGGCCCAGGCGAGCCGCCACTGGTCGCCGGCCAGGATGGCGACCGGGCCGGCGAGGGCGACTCCCCAGCCGGTGCCGGAGCTGATCGTGGACCACACGACGTCGCGGCGTCGGACCGAGACGTGGCTGTTCACGATGTCGGCATAGGGCGGGAAGGCCATGCCTGCTGCGGCGCCGGCCACCAGCACGCCGGCGGCCACCACCCAGACGCTGCCGGCCACGGCGATCATGGCCATGCCGAGCGCGGCCGACGCCGCGGCCCCGGCGAGGGCCACCCGCGACCCGCGCCGCGACACGAGCGGCACCACGGCGGCGTTGGCCACCAGGTAGGAGAGGTAGCCGACCGAGGAGATCAGACCGGCGGCACTCGGCCCGATGCCGATGTCGTCCTTCATGTCCGGCAGCAGCAGCCCGTAGCCGTAGCGGGCGAGCCCGAAGGTCAGCGCGATCATCGCCGTCCCGGGCAGCAGCACGGCGGCCGTCGTGAGCGGACGCGAGGTACCCGTGCCCGGGGGAGCGGACTCAGGCATCGGCCGCATCCTCACCACGGGTGTGGCCCAGAGGGCAGTCCCGACCGCCGGACCGACATGCGGAGCGGTCGCACAGTCGACAGGTCCGCAGCGCCGGGAGCAGGCTGCCGGTCGAGGCGCCGATCATCCGCTCCAGTGCGCGCTCGAGCTCGCCACGAGCACGGTCGTCGAGTGGGGCGAGGCACTCGCTCAGCGCGGTCTCGCGGGAGCGCATGACGCGCTCGGCGATGTCCACTCCCGCCTGGGTCAGGCGTAGGCGCCGCTGACGGGTGTCGTCGCCGGGGGAGCGGACCACCCAGCCGGCCCCGGCCAGGCGGTCGACGAGCCGCGTCGCTCCGGAGCTGGTCAGGGCAAGTACGTCGCCGAGCCACGAGACGGCATGGTCGGGGTAGGTCAGCAGGGTGACCACCGCGGCCTGGTCGGTCGCCGACAGCCCGGCCTCTCGACCCACGGCGTCCAGCCGGTCGGCGACCGTGAGCGACCAGGCTCCGAGGAGGTTCTCCAGACGGCTCATTGAGCCACCCTAAATATGATTGCCTGACGCAGTCAAGTATCTCGGGGGCAGATCGGCGTCGAGGTCATCGATTTCGCAGGGTTCTCCTGTTTTCCCGTCAGATCTGGGCCGCTGCGCGGTCTACAGGAAGAGGTCGGACGTCCGCATCGCTTCGATCTGGAGCACCCCGCCCGCCCCTGAGCTGGCCCGGGATCCGCTGCGGTGGCTGGCCGCGCGGGTCCCGGGCCGCCCTTCCTCGCCGGCCGAGGAGAGCGCCCCGTGGTCGACCGACATGAACGGGTTCCTCGTGCCTGAGGAGGAACCCGTTCCCGGCTCAGCGGGGCACCGGCCAGCGACCCTCCAGCAGGTGCTCGAGGGTGGTGATGACGCCATGCTCGAGGTTGGACGGCGCCGAGTACCGCGCTCGACGCCGTACGGTCTCGTGCGCGTTCTCGACGGCGAAGGAGAGGTCCGCGGCGTCGAGCATCCCGAGGTCGTTGAGGTAGTCGCCGAACGCGACCGTCTGGGCCGCGGTGACACCCAGCTCCTGCTGGAGTCGGCGGACCGCGACGCCCTTGTCGGTGCCTCCCGACATGACGTCGATCCAGTGCCGTCCCGAGACGACCACCTGGTGGGCATCGCGCAGCGGTGCCAGTGTCGGCTCGACGCCCCGAGCGTCAGTGAAGTCGTAGACCGCGATCTTGATGACCTCGTCGTCCACCGCGAGTAGATCGGCCACCCTAGCCAGCTCGGCGTAGTACGGCTCCGCGTGGGCGACGAACGCCCGGTCGGTGCGTTCGACGTAGGCCGACCGCTTGCCGCACACGACGACGCCGAGGTCGCGGCCGGCGGACAGCTCGCGAAGTCGCCCGACGGCGTCGGCCACCGTCCGCCGCGGCAGCGGCGACGAGCTGACCTCGACACCGTCCCGCACGACCAGTGCGCCGTTCTCGGCGATGAACGCCATCCCGTCGCTGACGCCGGAGAACATGCGCGCGAGCGTCGCGTACTGGCGACCGCTGGCCGGCACGAAGGCGACGCCCGCCGACCTCATCAGCTCGAGGAGCGGCCAGATGCCCGGAGGCAGCGCACCGTCGCCGTCGAGCAGGGTGCCGTCCAGGTCGGCGACGACGAGCCGCAGGTCGTCGATCTCCGGAAGCGTCGAGATCTCGCTCAGGTCGGTCACGACGCCCGCGCCCGCTTCGCCATGGTCAGCGCGGCGACGGCTCGGCCGTACTTGATCGGCACCGCGCCGGCTCCCAGGGCCAGTTGGCGCGTGGGCTCGGTGACGTCGAAGTGCTCGGTGGGCGTGCCCGCGTTCTGGAGCCACGCCCGGTCCAGGCCGAGCCCTTCGGCGAACGCGACCAGCTCCCGCTGACCCTCCGCCCCCGGCAGGTCCGAGAGCAGGTGCGACCAGACGCCCTCGACCCGGCCCACGCGGGCGGGGCGGCGCATGTCGTCGACGTACACGGTCACCTAGCGGAGGCTACCGGGGACATCGTCGCCGCACCCAGCGGCTACGGTGACGCCGTGGCAGTGCGCGAGCAGCGATCTGGCGACGTCGTCCCGCTGCGGGAGGCGACCCGCGCATGGTTCTCCATCTCGCTCCAGACCTTCGGCGGTCCGGCCGGCCAGATCGCGGTCATGCAGCACAAACTGGTCGACGAGAAGCGCTGGATCGGTCAGAAGCGGTTCCTCCACGCGCTGAACTACTGCATGCTGCTGCCCGGCCCCGAGGCCCAGCAGTTGGCGATCTACATCGGGTGGCTGCTCAACGGCAGCCTCGGCGGACTGATCGCCGGCGTCCTCTTCGTGCTGCCGGGTGTCGTCGCACTCCTCGCACTCTCGGCGCTCTACGTCGGTGCCGGCTCCACTGCTGTCGTCGGCGGGCTGTTCGCCGGCCTGGCGCCGGCCGTGATCGCCATCGTCGTCCAGGCGGTCACCCGGGTCGGCAAGCGGGCGCTGCACCACCCGGTGCTGGTCGGGCTCGCCGTCACGTCGTTCGTGGCGCTCACCGCACTCGGAGTGCCCTTCCCGGTGGTGGTCGTCACCGCAGGGCTGCTCGGGTGGCTGCTGAGTCTCCGGTTCACCGCGCTGCGAACGGGCGCCGGGCACGACGCCGCGCCCGACGGCCCGGAGCCGCTGATCAGTGACGACGCGCTGCACCACGACGCGCCGTCGACGTCGCGCGGCCTGAAGACCCTGGCGCTGGGACTTCTGCTCTGGTTCACGCCGGTGCTCGCCGCCGGCCTGGTCTTCTCCCGTGAGAGCGTCTTCGTCGACCAGGGGCTGTTCTTCTCCGGCGCCGCGGTGGTGACCTTCGGCGGCGCCTACGCCGTCCTCTCGTACGTCGCCCACCAGGCCGTGCACGTCTACGGCTGGCTGGCGCCGGGTGAGATGGTGCGGGGTCTGGCGCTCGCGGAGACCACGCCGGGACCGCTGATCATGGTCGTCCAGTTCGTCGCCTTCGTCGGCGCCTACCGCCAGCCCGGCGACCTGGACCCCTGGGTCGCGGCGGTCCTCGCCTCGCTGCTGGTGACGTGGGTGACCTTCGTGCCGTGCTTCCTCTTCATCTTCCTGGGGGCGCCCTACGTCGAACGGCTCCGCAACAACCGGCACCTCACCGCGGCCCTCACCGGCATCACGGCCGCGGTGGTCGGCGTGATCGCCAACCTGGCCGTGTTCTTCGCCCTCCACACGCTCTTCGACCGGACACGGGTCCTGGGGTGGGGACCGGTCGAGCTGCACGTGCCGGTGCTCGGCTCCTGGGACCCGATCGCGTTCGCGCTCACCGGCGCCGCCCTGTTCATGATCTTCGGGCTCAGGTGGTCCACGCTGCGGACGCTCGGAGTGTGTGCCGTCCTCGGGCTCGGCTCGGCACTCGTCTAGCCCCTGGTAGCGCCCGCCCCTGGTGCGGTCGGCCGCGCCGACGCGCGAACCAGTCGGTTCCTGTCTGCCCCGGCCCGCCGCGGGTACCTCTTGTTGGCCGGCGGGGTGCGTCCTTGTGGCGCGCTCCGCGCCGCATCAGACTGGCCGGACCGGCCACCGAACCCAGGAGGAAGACGATGACGAACACCCCTGATGAGCCGCTGAGCGACGACCAGATGGGCACCTCGCCCCACGGCGACCCGCTCGCCGAGGACGGTGACGCCGACGGCACCGACGGCGACGCGACGGACACCACCGACGGCGACGCCACTGACAGCGACGGCACCGACGGGGAGGGCGGCGACGGCGACGCGACCGACGGCGGCTCGGACAGCGACGGCACGGACGGGAGCGCCCGCTGAGTGTCGGCCCTCGACCTGCTGAGTGGTGACGCCCAGACCTTCCTCTCGAAGGTCTGGGCGTCGCGCGTCCACCTGCACCGGACCGACCCCGAGCGGCTCGTCGGCCTGCTGTCGCTGCCCGACGCCGACCAGCTGCTGACGTCCTCGGGCCTGCGCACGCCGACCGTCCGGCTGGCCCGGGACGGTGCTGTGCTGCCGGAGTCGTCGTACACCCGCACAGGCGCGACGCTCGCCGGCAAGCCGCTCACCGGGCTGGTGGATCCGCGCCGGGTGCTGAGGCTCTTCGACGAGGGTGCGACCGTCGTCTTCCAGGGACTGCACCGGTACTGGCCGCCGCTCACGCAGCTGATCGCCGAGCTCGAGCTGGAGCTCGGGCACCCCTGCCAGGCCAACGCCTACCTGACGCCGCCGGGTGCGCAGGGCTTCGCCGTGCACTCTGACGCCCACGACGTGTTCGTGTTCCAGACCGCCGGCGCCAAGCGGTGGGAGGTGCACGGCGAGGACGGCCCCGAGGAGGTGCTGCTCGAGCCGGGGCTCTCGCTGTACCTGCCCACCGGCACCCCCCACGCCGCTCGCGCGCAGGAGACCGTCTCCCTCCACGTCACCCTCGGCATCAACCAGCTCACCTGGCGGGGTCTGGTGGAGCGGGCGGTCGCGCCGGCCCTGGAGTCGGTGCCAGAGGACCACCTTCCGGCCGGTTACCTCGATGACCCCTCCCAGCTCCGCCAGGCACTGGCCGGCCGGCTCGAGTCCCTCGCCGAGGAGGTACGACGGCTCGACCCCGCCTCCGCGGTGGAGACGGAGATCCGACGGTTCCTCACCACCCGGCCGACGCGGCTGCCCGGTGGCCTGAACGACCTGCTCGCGCTTCGGCAGGACGTCACCGACGACACTGCGCTGCGCCGCCGTCCCGGCCACCCCTGCGTCCTGCTCGACCGGGGCGATCAGGTCGAGGTGCTGCTCGGCGACCGCTCCCTGATGGTGCCGGCGTGGATCCGGCCGGCGCTGGAGCAGGTTCGCGCCCTGGAGTCGTTCGCCCCCTCGGACCTGTCCGGGCTCCTGGACCCCCAGAGCCGGCTCGTCCTGTGTCGTCGCCTGCTTCGCGAGGGCCTGCTCGAGGCCGTTGACTGACCCGGTGAGCACCGATCAGGGCCGCTTCAGCTGCGCGGCGGCGAGTCTCTCGCGCGACGAGCCGATCGCGGGGACCGCGACGCACGTGCGCACGTGGCTGCTGCTCGAGCACTCCGGGCCATGGGGCGACGTCGCACTGCGCGACGCCCGGCTGCCCGAGGGAGCGGGAGCGTCGCTGCGGCAGCTGGCCACGGCGCACCGGGCCAAGATCCTCCTGGTCCGCCGAGCGCGGGCGTCGCGGGACCCCCAGCGGCTCAACGTGTTCGCCGCGTCCGCCGACCCGATCGAGCCGCGGCTCGAGCACGGGACGGTCGCGGACCTCCGCGAGGTGCTCGACCTCGACCTCACGGCCTTCCGTGCCGGCGGCACCACGGGGCTCGACGCGCACCCCGGGCCCGTCTTCGCGGTCTGCACCAACGGCCGTCATGACGCGTGCTGTGCCGAGCTGGGGCGGCCGGTGGCACTCGCGCTGGACGACGAGTATCCCGACCACACGTGGGAGGTCTCCCACATCGGTGGCGACCGGTTCGCCGGCAACATGGTGGTGCTGCCGCACGGCCTCTACTACGGGCGGCTCACTCCCGCGCGGGCCGCGGCGGTGGCCGCTGGACATCTCGAGGGCGAGCTGGACCTCGACAGCCTGCGCGGCCGGTCGTCCTACCCGATGGCCGTGCAGGCCGCGGAGCTGGAGCTGCGCCGCACACTCGGGGCGACGGCGATCACGGCGGTCCGGCTGACCGGACGGGAGGTCGACGGGGACGTGACGGCGGCGACCTTCGCCTCGCCGGCAGGCTCGATCCGGGTGACGGTCCGCACGATCGTCGACCCGGCGACCGCAACCCGGCTGACCTGCAAGGCGCATCGTGCCAACCCCGTGCCACGGCACGAGATCGTCGGGATCGAACAGGCCTAGCCCTGGCAGAGCAGCACCTCGGCGGCTGGGTCCGCCACCCGCGGGTACTGCGGGAGCGGAAGCCGACCGCGAGGGGGAGCGATGCAGCCGCTGTGGTACCGGACCGCCGTCGTGTACCAGGTCGACATCGCCCGCTTCTACGACGCGAACGGCGATGGTTGGGGCGACCTGAGGGGCGTCACCGAGCGCCTGGAGTACATCCGCGGCATCGGCGCGAACTGCATCTGGCTGATGCCGTTCTACGAGACGCCCTACCGCGACGGCGGCTACGACGTGGTGGACCACCTGACGATCGACCCGCGCTTCGGCGACGTCGCGGACCTCGCCCTGCTGCTCGACAAGGCCGACGACCTCGGCCTGCGCGTGATCATCGACCTGGTAGCGCAGCACACGTCGATCGACCACCCGTGGTTCCGGAAGGCGCGAGAGCACCGGGACTCGCCGTACCGGGACTACTACGTGTGGGCCGACGAGCCCGAACCCACGGACGTGAGGCAGGTCTTTCCGACGGTGCACGACAGCGTCTGGACCTGGGACGAGGTCGCGGGCCAGTACTACCGACACACCTTCTACGACCACGAGCCCGATCTGAACGTCGGACACCCGGAGGTGCTCTACCACCTCGAGCGGGTGATGGCGTTCTGGCTCCGGATGGGAGTTGCCGGATTCCGGGTCGACGCCCTGCCCTACATGGTCGAGCGCGCGCGGGCGGTCGACCCCAGCGAGGACGGGCTCTGGCTGATCGAGCACATGCACGAGTTCGTCGCGCTGCGGAAGCCGGACGCGGTGCTGATGGGCGAGGTCGACGTGCCGGTCGACGGCTATGCCGAGTACTTCGGTGACGGCCGCCGGCTCAGCATGCTGCTGGACTTCTGGGGGACCAACCACCTCTGGCTCGCGCTCGCCCGCAACGAGGCGGGCCCGCTGGCGGAGGGCCTGCGGAAGCGGCCGGCACCCCCGGCGCACGGCCAGTACGCGACGTTCCTGCGCAACCACGACGAGCTCGACCTGGAGCGGCTGACGGACGCCGAGCAGGAGGAGACGCTGGCGGCGTTCGCGCCGGAGGAGGAGATGCGGATCTACGACCGCGGCGTGCGACGGTGCCTGGCGTCCATGCTCGGCGACGACGAACGGCGCATCGAGATGGCGTTCGCCCTCCTGCTGAGCCTCCCCGGAAGCCCGGTGCTGCTCTACGGCGACGAGATCGCCCTCGACGACGACCTCTCGCGTCCGGAGCGGATGGCCGTGCGTCTCCCGATGGACTGGGAGTCGGTGCAGGAGCAGATCACCCGCCCCGACAGCCTGCTGACGAAGGTGAGCGAGCTGGCCCGCGCGCGGGTGGGTCGACGGGAGCTGGGACACGGCTCCTGCGAGCCGCTCGACGTCGGGTGTCCGTCGGTGCTCTGCCTGCTCCATCGTCTCGACGAGCGCAAGCTGCTGACCGTCGTCAACCTCGCACCAGAGCCGGTCGAGTTCGACGTACCGGACAGCGACATGCGCGACCTCGTCGACATCGTGGCCGACCAGGACTACGCCGATCGCAGCGACGTCCACGGTCGGATCCAGCTCGGCGGACATGGGTATCGGTGGCTCCAGCGAAAGGGTGAGGTCTTCGGGTGAGCCGGCGCGACCAGCGGCGGCGCTACCTTGTCCGGCGTGATCGACCTTGCCGAGCTCACCACCGACATCCACCGCCTCGTCCCGATCCTGGCTGCCATGCGGGTCGAGGTCGTGGAGGCGGAGCGCGGATCCGTAGCCGCGCGGCTGCCGGCGGGGCCGAACGTCAACCACGTCGGCACGTCCTA
Source organism: Nocardioides sp. (assembly GCF_004803405.1). Taxonomy (GTDB): domain Bacteria; phylum Actinomycetota; class Actinomycetes; order Propionibacteriales; family Nocardioidaceae; genus Nocardioides; species Nocardioides vastitatis. The sequence goes on from NZ_SSXI01000087.1 coordinate 21,243, forward strand.
CGCCGGATCGTTGTTCTCGGTTGCCGAGATCCTGGGCGGGCTCTTCGCCCGGACGTCGCTGGTGATGACGGGCGCGGTCCCGATCGTGAAGTCCGTGCAGATCGACTTCCGGCGACCCGCGACGACGGACGTCGTCGCGCGGGCGACCCTCGACGAGGAGGACATCACGCGGGTGCTCGCCGAGGCCCGGGACCGCGGCAAGTCGGACTTCGTGCTCGAGGTCGAGGTCACCGACGAGGCCGGGATCGTCGTGGCCACGACGAGGGGCGTCTACCAGCTGCGGAGGCTCTGAACCCCGTCCCCTCGCCGGAGCAGGGATAGGTGAGGATTCCCTCAACCATGGGGTTCCGGTGCCGATGATGGACGTGAAATCGCGCCTAGCGCCCCGCCTTTTCGATAGCCTGACAGTCCGTAAAGCGACTGCGGAAGGACTCGGCCTCCATGGACCTGGAACTGCCGCCTGAGGCACGGGCCCTGCTCGACGCGGTCGTGGCGATCGGCTCGGAGCTGGACCTGCGCGGCGTCCTGTCCCGCATCGTGGAGGCGTCCTGCGACCTGACCGACGCGGAGTACGGCGTGCTCGGCATCCTCGACGACGACCTCGCGTTCGTCGACCTGGTGCCACACGGGCTGACCAAGGCGCAGGTCGAGGAGATCGGGATGATGCCGAAGGGACACGGGTTGTTGGGCCTGGTCCCGCGGGAGCGCAGATCGATCCGGGTCGACCATGTCGCTGAGCACCCGGAGGCCGACGGCGACTTCCCGGTCAGCCACCCGACGATCGACCGCTTCCTCGGCGCGCCCGTGCTGCTGGGTGACCAGGCGTTCGGCCATCTCTACCTCGGCAACAAGCGCGGCGGCAGCGAGTTCACGGCCACCGACCAGGCGCTGGTCGAGGCGCTGGCTCGAGCCGCCGGGATGATGATCGACAACGCGCGCTCCTACGAGCAGGCCGAGTGGCGCCGCCAGTGGCTCGCCAGCACCGCCAGAATCGGTGCCGACCTGTCGGGAACGGCAGGTGTGCAGGAGGCGATCGACGAGCTCATGGCCTCGCTGGTGGGCATGTGCGGCGCGCGGCTCACCGCGTTCGTCCTGCGTGACGGCGACCTGCTCGAGATCAGGCAGGTGGCCGGTGAGGGCGAAGGTGCCGTCGACGTCGTCGAGGCCCTGCGCGCCCAGATCCACCGGGTCGTCGACAGCGGCACGCCCACGCGGCTCCCGGTCGGGGCAGGGCGGGTCACGCTCGTCGTACCCGTGCGGACGCGACTCGTCGGCTCCGGCGCCGTCGTCGTCGACCACGCCCGCGAGACACCGTCGCTGCGGGGCCTGATGCTCGACCTGGTCACCGTCACGGCGGACCAGGTCGGCCTGATCCTCGACCGTGACCAGGCGGTGCGCGACCGGGCGCGGCTGCTGGTCGCCAAGGACCGCGACCGGATCGCACGCGACCTCCACGATCTCGTCATCCAGCGGTTGTTCGCGACCGGCATGCAGCTCCAGGCAGCCCGGAGCCTCGACACCGCCGACCTGCGCAGGCGGGCGGACGCCGCGGTCGCCGAGCTCGACGCGGCGATCAAGGAGCTGCGGGCCGCCATCTTCGAGCTGGGCACTGGCACCGGTCGACCGCTGCTCGAGGAGACGCGCGCCCTGCTGAGCGAGTACGCCGACGTGCTCGGCTTCCAGCCGGTCCTCCGCGTGATCGGCCCGGTCGACCGCGCCCTCGTGCCCGAGGCCTGCAACCAGCTGCTCACCGCGCTCCGCGAAGCTCTCTCGAACGTCGCCCGTCACGCCCAGGCGTCGTCGGTGTCGGTCGAGCTGACCGCGTCGTCGGCGTGGTTCCGCCTACGGGTCACCGACGACGGCAGGGGCTTCGACGCTGCGACGGTGCGGCGCGGGAGCGGCTCGACCAACCTCCGCACCCGGGCGGAGGATCTCGGCGGGCACCTCTCCGTGACCTCCGCGCCCGGAGTCGGCACCAGCCTCGAGTGGGTCATCCCAGCGGTCGGCTAGGCCCCCAGCTGGTCGTCGTCCGGCTGGTCCTGGGCGGCGTAGAGGACCGAGGGCACGGCGGCCAGCAGCAGCCGCTGTCGCTCGAGCAACAGCCGCGCGCGAGGGATGAACTCGTCGGGGATCGGACCGAGGTCGGTGGGAGGAGCCCACGCCGTGGCGTCGGGTGCCGCGAGTCCGCGGATCACGCCCTCCGCCCGGTCGGCGTGCGCCTCGAGCCGGTCCAACGCCTCCTGCCAACTGGTCGGGCGGGCCGGCCGCTCGGGCCGATCCGGAGATCCAGTCGACGGCCGGCCGCGGCCGACCCCGGCCGGCGCCATCGTCAGCTGACTGCGTTGAGTGGGCGGCGGGTGCCGCGGCGGA
>NZ_SSXI01000187.1 GCF_004803405.1 Nocardioides sp.
CCTCGGCGCCGGACGATCCCGTCGCTCCGTCCTGCGGCGCTCCGGCACCGCCGGCACCGCCGGCCGCGCCAGTCGCGGCGCTCGCGGTGAGCTTGGCGGTACCGCCCACGAGAAGGATGGGCAGCAGGAGAGCGGCGAGCTTGCGGTTGGTCCGCTCGAGGTCGGCAAGCGCGCGCGTGCAGACGGCGCACCCGGGCAGGTGTGCCTCGATCTTCGAGACGACCCGCGGACTGACGCTGTCGCGCACGTACTGGCTGAGCCTGTCCTGCACCCATTGGCACTGACGATCGCGGGGCGGCGACCCGAGGCGGCGGTTCAGGTAGGCGAGCTTGAGGCCCTCGCGAGCGCGGTAGGCGAGCGAGGACACGGCGGCCGGGCTGGTCCTCAACAGGGTCGCGACCTCCGGGATACGCCGTCCCTCCACCTCCACGTGCCAGAGCACCTGCTGCCACGCCTCCGGCAGGGCGTTGAAGGCCGCGATCGCGTCGACGTCGCCGAACGTGTCGTCCAGTGACGTCTCCGGAGCCTCGACCGGGGCGTGGTTGTCCTCGAGGATCCACGGCTGGTCCGAGACCGGGTTCTCACGGCTCGCGAGACGGACGGCGTCGCGGTAGCGGTTGCGGATGGTGGCGAACAGGTAGGCGCGGAAGTTGGTGGCCGGGCCCCGACCGCCGCGCAGCTGGGAGATCACGCGCGCGAAGGAGTCGGAGACCAGGTCGTCCGCGGCGGAGGATCCCGCGAGCGCGGTCGCGAGCCGGCGAGCCGCGGGAACGTGGGTCGTGTAGAGGTCTTCGATCGCCGTCGCGTCGCCGGAGCGGGCGCGCAGCAGCAGCTCAGCCTCGTCGCCGGTGCCTGCAGGTGTGCTCATGCCGTCCTCTCGTGCGAGCGGACCAGTTGGGGGAGTCCGCCCGCGAGGGGCCGCCGCCGAGTGGGCAGGGGGCGACCCGTGGTGCCGCAGAGACAACGACCGAACCTGCGGGGCGTGACACGGGCTTCTGAACATGTTTTGGAAAGATTTGAAATCCGCGTCATGAGAATGCTACTCGCCAGTCATCTATCCGAGCGCCGGCGAGCGGGGACCGTTGCGGGTGGGGGACAGCGGTCGGGGAGGGATCGCCGGCGCTCGATTGAGATGCAACCGTGCCGCTCGGGGCGCGCGGCTGCAGATCGTTCCCCCCATTTCGAAGTCCCCCGAACGGAAGCCCTGATGACACGAGTGACGAGCGCGGCGCCCTCCACCCCGGCCGCCGAGCCCATGGCCGCGCACCCGAACGTGGTCCCCTTCCGGTCACGGATCCGCGACCGGAACCCCTCTCAACCGACCGACGCCGAGCTGCTGGCTCGGTGCCGTCGTCGTGACCCGGAGGCGTGGGACCTCCTGGTCGGCCGGTACGAGCGACTCGTCTACTCCGTGGCACTCCGCAACGGCCTGAGTCCGGAGGACGCCGCCGACGTCACGCAGGGCACCTTCGTGACGTTGATCGACTCCCTCGATCGGATTCGCGATGAGGACCGGCTGGCGTCCTGGCTGATGACCGTCACCCGGCGGCAGTCGTGGCGGGTGCGCAATCTCAGCCGACGCCATGTCGAGCTCGAGAGCATCCCGGAGGCAACGGAGGACCCGCTCGCCGATTGGGACACCGTCGTGACCCTGCATGACGCGCTCGGCCAGCTCGGCGGCACTTGCCGCGACCTGCTGCAGGCGCTGTACTTTGAGGCCGAGAGCCCGAGCTACGCCGAGATCGCCGACCGGTTCGGTCGTTCGATCGGTGGGATCGGGCCGCTGCGCGGCCGGTGCCTCGAGAAGCTGCGCGACATCCTCACCGAGGAGGAGGAGCGATGACCCGCCGATCCACCTTCACCGAGCTGCTCGACCTGGCGGAAGGCCGCCTCGAGCGCGATCACGCGCAACGCGTCGCCGACGAGATCGCCCTGGACGACGAGGCGGCCCTCACGTTCGCCTGGATCGAGGACTTCCTCCACGATGCCCGCCGGATGCCGCTGCAGGAGCCACCGCCGGAGCTGAGGGCGCGGCTCCGCGATCTGTTCGCCGGCCATCACACGCAGCAGGACGACTCCTGGTCCGACGCCAGCCTGCTGCACGACACCCGCAAGCAGGCTGCGGGCGTCCGATCGGCCGGTGTCCACGACTCCGTGCACCTCGCGTTCGACAGTGAGGGCGGCCGGTTCGTGGTCGAGGTCCGGCCTGCCGGCACGGGCGCCGTGGACGTCGTCGGCCTGGTCCTCCTCAACGACGGGTCGGCCGGGACGGACCTCACCTTCCTCGAGGCGGGCGTCGTCCGCCGGGTCGCGCGAGCCGAACGGGACGGCCGCTTCGAGGCGACCGGCGTCCCGGAGACCGTCGACGAGCTCCGGCTCACGACCGGCGCGGTGCGGGTCCGAACCAGGCTCGACCTCCGGCAGCGCTGAGGGTGGAGGAGCACACGGGCCCGGCTTCGGCAGGGACCTCGTTCGACCACACCCTCGACCAGGAGCTCGACGAGGCCGCGGCGCTCCTGTACCGCGACCCGGTCCGGAGCGCGTCACTGATCACCCGGGTCGAGATCGCCATCGACGGCCGTCGCGACCTGGAGAGGGCCGCGCGGGCACATCAGCTGCGCGGGGACCTCCAGAACGCTGCCGGCGACCGGCTCGGAGCCATGCGCTCCTACCAGTCCGCCCGCCACGGGTGGCTCGCCGCCGGGAAGCAGCTCGAAGCGCGCGAAGCCATGCTCGGCCGGACGCGGGTGATCCTGGCTTCGGGGGAGTACGACGACGTCCTCGGTGCCGTGGGGCGGATCCAGGCCGGACTCGACGAGCTCGGGAACCCCGAGGAGCGGCTCACCACACGGATCCATCAGCTGGCGCACCAGCAGCTCGGGGACGCCCGCGCGGGGCGGGGCGAGTTGGACCTGGCCCGGCGTCACTACGACTTCGCCGAGGATCTCGCGCGCGACCTCGGGGACGGCCACCAGGTCGCCGAGGTCGGCCGCCGCCGCGGGACGGCTCTGCTGGCCGCGGGGTTGGCCCACGGCGCGATCGACGAGCTTCGCCGAGCCCGGCGGACCTACCTCGAGGTGGGCTCGGTGCTCGCGGCCGCGAGCACCGTCCTCCCGATCGCCGAGGCTCTGGCCGCGACGGGTGAGGTCGTCGCGGCACTCGAGCTGGTCGACCGGATCTCCCCGGAGCTGGCGGGGAACGGGCCGGCGCTCGCGGAGCTGGATCTCGTCCGGGCGACGGTCCTGCTCCGCGCCGGGCTCGCGGGGGAGGCCCACTCCCGCTCCGCGGCCGCGGAGAGCGTCTTCACCAGCCTGGGCATGATGGAGCGCTCCGCCCGGGCGGCGTTCGTCTGCGCCGCCGCCTCGCTCCGGCTCAGACGGTCCGAGGCCGCGGAGACCGAGCTCGCCGCCGCAGAACAGCTCTACGCCGAGTGTGGTGCCCGCACGTTGCGTGACACGACCAGGCTCCTGCAGGCTCGGGTCGCCCTGGCCTCCGGGGACACGGCGACCGCGCTGCGGATCAGCCGCCGTCTGGTGGACGGAGACGCTCTGACCGCGAACCCGGTTGCCGTCCGCGCCCGGCTGCTGGTCGCGCGGGCGACCGAGGACATGGACGCGGCCGAGTCGATGATCGCCTCCGCCTCCGAGAGCGTCGCGCGGCTCGGTCATCCCGAGCTGAGGCTCGAGCTGCGTCTGGTCCGGGCCCTCCACCTTCGCCGCATCGGGCGGACCAGGGCAGCGATCGACCAGCTCCGACAGGCCCACGAGCTCGGCCGGGTGTGGAGCGCACGGACTCCGGTCCGCAGCCATGCGACGGGCGAGTTCTGCGTCGCGGAGGCCACCGACGAGCTGATCGCCGTCCTGCTCGAGCATGGCGGCCATGCTGGGCACGTCGAGGCCTGGCAGCGGGCGAGCGTCGCCAAGTCGTCCGCTCTCGGACCGCTCTCGGACCGTACCCGCGGCTGGAACGTCGACGACGCCGACGATGCCGATATCGACGACGTGATCGCGCGGGTGCACGACGTGCGGCGCGCGACGCCGACGGAGCCGGAGACCGGCCCGCCACCGGTCCCGGAGGGACCGCTCGTCGACTACTACGTCCTCGACGACGACGTCCTCGCCTTCGTCATCCGCGAGGGTCAGGTGCATGTCCGCCGGCTGTCGAAGGTCGCCGCGGAGAGCCGACGCCTGGTGACGGCGTGGCAGCAGGAGTGCGTGCTGCTGGCGGCCACCCGGCCGATGCCTGGTGCGTCCTCGTCCAGTGCGCTGGACGCGCTGTACAGCATGCTGATCGCGCCGCTGGCAGACCTCCTCTCCGACCTCGAGTCGGAGCCGTTGCGGGTGGTCGGTCACCGGCACCTCCACTGGGTGCCGTTCGACGCCCTGCTCGACGTCGCCGCGCCCTGGCGGAACCGGGTCGCGCCCGCGGAGGCCGACCGCCCCGGTCCCGCCGCCGTTCACCCGTCGGAGGCTCCGCCGGGTTCGGCCCTCGTGCTCGCAGTCTCCGACGACCACGCCCCGGCGATCGACGCCGAGGCCGCCATGATCGCGGCGACCCTGCCCGGCGCGGAGGTCTACCTGGGCGAGCAGGCGACGCGGAAGGTGCTGGCAGCGCGGGCCTACGGCGTGGACGTCGTGCACCTCGCCGCCCATGGCGCGTTCCGCAACGGCAACCCCCTCTTCTCGGCACTGCGCCTCGGCGACGGCTGGCTGCGCGCGGTCGACCTCCTCGAGGAGCGGTTCGACCTCGACGGAAGTGTCGTCGTACTCAGTGCGTGCGGTTCGGGCCTCACCTCCGACGCGACTCCGCAGCCGGTGGGCCTGGTCTGGGCATGTCTGGCGGCCGGTGCCGGTGCGGTGGTTGCCGCGTTGTGGTCCGTCGACGACGAGGTGACCCTCGAGCTGATGTCGCACTTCTACGGTCATCTCGCGGCCGGCGACCACCCTCGAGTGGCCCTCGGCAAGGCACGACGGCAGGTGGCGGCCGAGCGACCGCACCCCTTCTTCTGGGCGGCGTTCCGCTACTTCACCCTCCCCGCCTCCTGAGGGACGGCTCGGTCGAAAACCCTCGCGGTCGATGGATCAGGCCCGCCGGTCACCTGCACCAGTGAGGCATGACCAACGGCCCGATCTTCGCGGTGGCCCCTGCAGCCACGGCTGCCCGGCCGCCGACACGACCGCAGGAGCAGCATCCCTTGGCCAGCTCGCCCGATGACCACGACAGTTCGTTCGACGACCATCTCGACGCCGACTGGCCGCCGCACGTTCCGCACCGGGAGATCGATGCGCTCATCGATCGCCTCGACGCCGGCACCCAGGTGGACCCCGCGGAGGCCTATCGCCTGCTGCGACTGGTCGCGAAGGAGGCCCAGCGGCTGCGCGCCATGTCCCTGCGCCTGACGACGGCCAGGTTGGCCGAGGCGGACCGCGAGGCGCAGCTCATCATCGCCGAGGCGCTCGGGCACGCCGACTCGATGCGGTCGGTAGGCCTCTCGGTCCTCAACAACCGCCTCGACGAGTCGGATCGGCTGCTCGCCACTCTGCGGGAGGCATTCCGGGTCGAGCTGCGCGCAGCAGAGTTCGGCGAGGTGGCGGACGCCCGGTGGCGCCGTCCGCCGCAGCACGAGGCAGAGGACGCGGAGTCGTGAGCCTGCACGCCGCGGGACCGCCCCCCTCCGTCCGGATGTCTGCGACGCACGCCCGCCTCGCCTCCGTGCCGGTCCTCGTTCCGGTCCGACCGGAGCCCTGGACCCGACGCGTCGGGGAGGTGGCAGCCGCAGTCGTCCTGGTGATCCTGCTCGCTCCCGTGCTGCTCGCGATCGCCCTCCTGGTGCTCACCACGAGCCAAGGCCCGGTCCTCTTCCGCCACACCCGTATCGGCCTTGGGGGTCGACCGTTCGAGGTCCTCAAGTTCCGCACCATGCACGTCGACGCCGAGGCGCGCGCCGCCGAGCTGCTCCGGATGAACACGGCGAGCGGACCACTGTTCAAGATTCGCCACGATCCGCGGATCACTCCCGTCGGGAGGTGGTTGCGGCGGCTCTCGCTCGACGAGCTGCCGCAGCTGTGGAACGTGCTCAACGGCACCATGTCGCTCGTCGGCCCGCGCCCCTCCAGTCCGCCTGAGGTGGCCAGGTTCGCGCCACACGAGCACCGGCGCCACGCCGTACGCCCGGGCTTGACGGGACTCGCGCAGATCAACGGACGCAGCGATCTCCCCTGGGAGAAGGCGATCCGGCTCGACCTGCACTACGTCGAGCACCAGTCGCTCCGGCTCGACCTGGCGGTTCTCCTGCGCACGGTTCCGGCGGTCCTCAGCGGCCGCGGCGCCTACTGACCGGAACCCAGCGAAAAAACCCCCGCGCCCCTGGATCAGGGACCGCGCCTGGCAGCACTGGAGAGACATGTTCAACCGAACTCGCACCACACGTGGCGACACCACGTTCGACGATGTCATGGCGGAGCTCCAGACGGCGCCCGTCCCCGCGGAGCCGGAGCCCGAGCCGGAGTCGCCGTCCTTCGAACCGCCGGCGCCTGACCACGTGGCCACCCTTCGGGCGACGCTGGACGCCCAGCAGCAGGCGCAGGAGATGCTCGCGATCGCGTCGCAGACCCAGACCTCGGCGACCGAGCAGGCCGAGCAGATCCTGGTGGAGGCGCGCGACGCCGCGGAGCGGATGCGGGCCGAGGCCGCGGCCGACGCCGATCGCGTCAGGAAGGAGACCGCGGAGCGCGTCGCCGCGCAGCGGGCGCGGGTGGACCAGGCAGTCGCCGAGCTGACCGAGGCGGCCGCCAAGGACGCAGAGAACATCCGCGCCGAGGCGATGCGCTCGGCGATGGCCGAGGCCGAGCAGACCGCGCGGATGTACGTCGGCGAGGCGGCAGCCCGTGGGGCCCGCGACGCCGAGGAGATCCGGGGACGCGCGCGCGAGGTCCTGATCCGTGCCGCAGAGCTCGGCGCCGGCCTCCAGGCCTCGATGACGTCCCTGGCCGACACCCTCGCGGGAGCGATGGACACCGTCCGCGGCCAGATCACCGAGATCGACCAGCTGCTCGCCGACGCGCGTCGGGAGGAGGCCCCGGTCGCCCACCTCCCGGTGCCCTCGCTCGCTGGCATGACCGAGGCCAGCGACGCGACGGAGGAGGTCGCGGAGCCGGACACGGCGGCCACCCAGTCGGCCCAGGCGGCAACCCAGTCGGCCCAGTCGGCCGACCGTCCCGAGGGCCGCCAGCTCGGCTCCATGTTCCGCGCGGACCATCCGGCCGGAGCCTGATCATGCGCGTCCTTCACGTCGTCGAGGCCAAGGGCGGCGACGTCGTCCTCACGGTCCTCGCGATCGTGGAGGCGACGCCTGTCGTGCCCGGGCCTGCCGCGCATCGCGCTCCCGAGGCCCTGCCGTGAGCGCACAGGTCCTCCAGACCACCGACCTCGGGCGTCACGCCGCACGCTGGGATGCGCTCGTCACGGCATCGCCGTTGCCGAGCCCGTTCCTACGCAGCTGGTGGCTGGGCAGCCTCGACCCGAAGCGGGAGCCCCGGTTCGTGCTCGTCCTCGACGGCGAGCGACTTCTCGGCGGCCTCGCCCTCCAGTGCCGCAGGGTGCTCGGCGTCGAGGTCCTCACCGTGCTCGGCGGTGGTCGTCTCTGTCCTGATCACCTCGACCTGGTCGCGGACCCCGCCCGTGAGGACGACGTCGTGGCCGCCCTGCGGTCCTGGTTCCAGGGGTCGGCACGCGTGCTGGACCTCGATGGCCTGCGCGAGGACGCCCTGGCCCTGGATGCGTTCGAAGGCGCGGTGGTGACGACGACCGACATCACCCGGTGCGAGCCGCTGTCCTCGGATCCGGCGGAGTATCACGCGGCCCGATCGACCAGCTTCACCAGGAAGGGTCGCAAGGCCCGGCGTCGGCTCGAATGCGCGGGCGTGGAGTTCCGCCGGACCCCGCCGGGAGAGGTCGAGTCCGCGTTCGACGCCTTCGAGGAGCTGCACGCCGTGCGTGACGACCGCCTTCCCCTGTTGCGGCACCGCGACGAGATCCGCCGCTTCGTGCTGGCGGGTGTGACGGCGGGGGAGGTGCGTGTGCACGAGGCGATCCGCGACGACCAGCGGGTGGCGATCCTGATCGGCTTCGTGACCGGTGACCGGTGGATGACCTACCAGCTGGCGCGGTCCCTGGACCACGAGATGCGCGACGTCGGGACGGTGCTGCGCCTCAGCGCCGTGGACGACGCCTGCCTCACCGGCCTGACCGAGCTCGACCTGCTCCGCGGGGACGAGCCCTACAAGCGGTCCTTCACGACCGTCAGTCGCCGACTGCTTAGGGTCCGTGCCGCGCACGGCCTTGGCGGTCGGGCGCTGCTCACCGCTGCGCGGTGCGTCGAGGCGGCGCGTCACTCTCTCGGCATCGTCCGTCAGCAGTGGCTGGCCCGTACCCGGAGGTCGCGCGGATGACCGCGGCGGACGTGGAGACCGGACGCCGTTCGGGCCCGAGCGCCGTGACCGGCGCCGGCTGGCTCGGCGCCGGTGCCGTCGTCGTGAAGACGACGCAGACGCTGGTGCTGCTCCTGCTTGCCGCGCTCCTGGCGCCCGAGGCGATCGGCGTGATCGCGATCGGCGCCCTCGTGCTCAACGTGACCGCCGCGTTCACCGATCTCGGCACCAGCACGGCGCTGGTCCACTGGCGCGGCGACGCCGAGCGGGCGGCGCGAAGTGCGCTCACCCTGGCGCTGGCCGTGGCCATCTCGGTGACGGCGACGTTCTGGGTCGCCGCGCCCTTCCTCTCCGAAATCCTCAACACCGGGGACCTCGGGGTGGACGTGATCAGAGGGATGATCCTCTGCCTGCCGTTCACCGCAGTGGCGACCGTCAGCCAGGAGCTGCTGCGGCGCGCACTGGAGTTCCGCCGCCGGGTCCTTCCCGACATCGTCGGGTCACTGTCGGCCGCCGGCTTGACCGTCGGTCTCGCCCTGCTCGGGCACGGCGCCATGTCCCTGGTCTACGGCCAGCTGCTCCAGGCCGTGCTCACCATGCTCGGGTGCTGGTGGGTCCGCCCACCCGTGCGCCCCGGCTGGATCCGCGCCGACGTCACGGCCCTGCTGTCGTACGGCGCCCACCTGGCGGGCGGCAGCATCCTCACGCTGCTCATGCTCAACGTCGACTACCTCGTCGTCGCGCACCAGCTCGGTCCGACCGAGGTCGGGGTGTACTCGATGGCGTTCCGCCTCGCCTACATGCCCTACCTGCTGCTCGGCATGGTGATCGGCGGGGCCGTGTTCGCGCACCTGTGCCGGCTGAGCGGTCCCGACGTGGGTCGTACGGTGACCGAGGCGGCCGTGGTGCTCCATGCACTGGTGGCGCCCGTCTACCTGGGAATCCTCCTGATGGCGCCGCAGCTCGAGCTGTTGGGGGAGCAGTGGTCGACCGGCGTGCCTGCCCTGCGCTGGCTCGCCTGCTACGGACTGGTGCTCAGCTCGCTGGAGCTGGTCATGGTCGCGCTGCGGGCGGTGGGTCACACGCGCGACACGCTGTTGCTGACCGCACTTCACCTGGCCGTGCTGGTCTCGCTGCTCCTCGCGGTCGTCGAGCGCGGCGTCGCCGCGGTCGCCGCGGCTCAGCTCGCCGGCGGCCTGGTGACCCTCCTCGCCGGCGTGATCCTCGTCAACCGACGGGTGGAGGGCATCGTCTGGACCCGGCTCGCCCGGCACCTCGGCCCGGTCGGTGCCGGCAGTCTCGTGATGGTCGTGGTCGTCCTCGTCCTCGAGGCGGCCGGGCCCTGGGATGCCGTGTCGGTGACCGGGCTCCTGGTGGTCGGGACGGCCGCCCTCACGGCCTACGCCGTCCCCGTCCTGGTCCTCGACCGGAACGGCCACACCGGTCTCGCCCAAATGCTTCGGAGACGGGCATGAGCCACCCGAGGGAACTGGCGTTCAAGGGGTCCGCCGTCGCGGTGACGGTGCCCGGGCTGGTGCTCGTCGCCGGCGCGCTGTCGGTGCTCGACCCGCTCCCGGTCCTGGTGGCCGCGGGTGCCGTCGTCGCCGTGGGCGCGATGGTGCTGCGGCTGGACTGGGCGGTCCTGTGCTACGTCGCGGTCGAGCCGTTCGGCGACCTGCTCGGCAGCATCCACCCGAGTGCTGTGAAGGGCGTCGGTGCGCTGCTGATCGTCGCCTGGCTGCTCAGGCTCGCTCTCGAACCGCGTCCGGTGGCCCTGCGCCACCCCGGCGTCTACGCCACCGCCGCGCTGGTGCTCGTCGTACTGGCCTCGCTGGCGGCCAGCGGCGGCAACGCGGGCGCCGGCCTCGGCGTCGCGATCCGCTACCTCTCCTACGCAGCGGTGCTCCTCGTCCTGGTCGACACGGTCCGGGCCAGCGGCGCTGACGGCGCGCGCCTGGTGCGGAGAGCGATCGCCGTCTTCGTCGTGTCCTGCGCCGCGGCCGGCATCGTCGGGCTCGTTGGCTTCGTCGTCAACGGCGGCCGGGCAGGCGGACCCCTGGAGGACCCCAACGACTTCGCCTTCTTCCTGATCACCGCGCTGCCCTTCACTCTGTGGCTGGCCCGTACCCCGGGCCTCGCGGGCCGCCTGTACGGGCTGTGCGGGGTGGTGCTGGTCGTCGCGACGGTCGCGACCTTCTCCCGCGGCGCCATGCTCGGCATCGGCGTCATGGTCGTGGTCGCCCTCGCACTCGGCCTGCTGCGGCCTCGGACGCTGCTGGTCGGCGGGGTGGTGATCGTCCTCGCGGTGGCCATCGGCTGGGCCGCGTATCCCGACGTCGTCGACCGCAGCCTGGACGAGAAGGAGCACGTCGCCGCGGCCAACGTCGACTCCCGGTTCACCACCTGGACGATGGCGGCGGAGATGACGGCGGAGCGGCCGTTCCTCGGTCAGGGTCCGGCCGGGTTCCAGACGGAGGGCCCCCGGTTCGTCCCGCCGACGGCGGTCGAGGTGGTTCAGCCGGACGTCGCCCACCAGATGTACCTCGACGTCGCGGCCGAGCTCGGCCTGCTCGGGCTCGGCACCTTCCTCGCCGTCATCGGGTACGGCGTCCTCGGGGCGGTCCACGCACGCCGGAACCCGCTCGTGCGTCCGGCTGCGGACGCCGTGCTGGTCGCGACCGCCGGGGCGCTGGTGGCCGCGAGCTTCCTGAGCGAGCAGTACTACCTCCCCGTGTGGCTGCTCGCCGGGCTCGGGATCGGCCTGGACCCCCACCACTTCATCCGGAAGGCGGGCCGCTGACATGCGCGTCCTCCAGCTGATCACGCAGGCCCGCGGCGGCCCGGTCGACCACGCCGTCGACGTGGCCGTCGAGCTGGCACAGCGGGGCCATGACAGTCACCTCGTCGGTCCTGTCGGGCCCTATGCCGCCGCCGCGGTCGCCGCCGGCGTGGCCGTCCACCACGCCGACGTGAGGAGCAAGACGGATGTGGTGGGGGGCCGCGCCGTCTCGCGGATCGTGGCCGACGTCCGCCCCGACGTGGTGCACCTGCAGGACCGACGCGCGGGCCTGGTCGGCCGGGTCCTGGCACTGCGCAGCGGGGTTCCGACCGTCTACACGCTGCACGGGGTGCCGGACCCGCTGGCACCGCTCGTCCCGGGCAACGCGGTGATCACGCCGGCTCGACGGCGCGACCGGATCGACAACCTGGTTCTCGAGCGGGTGCTCGCCCGGACGCCCCGGTCCGTCGTGGTCACGCCGTGCGAAGCACTGGCCCGCTACGCCCGTGTGCACGTCGGCGTGCCGGCGCACCGAGTGCACACCGTGCACAACGGCGTCGGGCGGCCGTGGCTGGAAGGCCCCGACGCGGCCGAGCAGAGCTCGGGCGCGGCCGTGAACGCCGTATGGCTCGGAGTGATGCAGCCCGTCAAGCGGGTCCCCGCCCTCGTGCGGGCGGCCGCGACGGTGCCGGACCTCCGACTGCAACTGGTCGGCGACGGTCCCGAGCGCGCTCGGATCGAGGCCGCGGTGGAGGTCAGCGGCGCCGCTGACCGGGTGAGCTTCGCCGGTTTCCAGCAGGAGCCAGCGCCGTTCCTCAGGTCCGCCGACCTCGTCGTGCTGCCCTCCGCCGCGGAGGCGTGCCCGATGGCGCTGCTCCAGGCGATGGCCTGCGCCGTCCCGGTGATCGCCTCGCGCGCCGGCGGCATCCCCGAGATCGTGCGCGACCGGGTCGACGGCCTGCTCGTCGACACCGGCTCGGAGGACCAGCTCGCGGCTGCTCTCGCCGAGCTCACCGCCGACGCCTCGCTGCGCCACCGCCTGGGCCGGAGCGCTCGGGCCAGGGTCCTCGGCCAGTTCACCGTCGAGCACTGCGTACAGCGCCTGCTCGACGTCTACGAAGGAGTCATTCGATGAAGCTCGTCACCGTCATCCCGGGGATGAATGTGGGAGGCGCCGAGGTCGTCGCCGCCAGCCTGTCCGTTGCCGCACACCGGGCGGGGCACGACGTCCTCCTGGCGAGTGCTCCGGGCTTCCGTGTCGCCGGCGTGACCGCCGCCGGCGTGGCGCACGTCCCGATCCCGCTCGACAGCCGTCGTCCCGGCGACCTGGCGCGATCGGTGCTGCGGCTGCGCCGCGCCCTCGGCCGGTCAGCTCCCGACCTGGTGCACGCGCACAACCCCAAGGCAGCGCTCGCGGCCCGGCTGGCGTTCGGCCGCGCGGCCCCGATCGTCACCACCCTGCACGGCGTGCCCGCCGGCGAGCTGGCGACCGCGGTCCGGATCCTGCGCTGGGCCTCCGACCGCGTGGTGGCGGTGTCACCGTTCGTCGCCGACCAGCTGGCCGAGCACGGCTACCCGACCGGCCGGACGGACGTCGTCGAGAATGCGATCGAGCCGCTGCCGTCGTACCCGCGGGACGTCGCACGGGACGAGCTCGGCGTCGGGGCGGACGAGGTCGTCGGGCTGTGCCTGGCGCGCCTGGTCGACCAGAAGCGGCACGACCTGCTGGTGCAGGCGTGGGCCGGGCTGCCACAGCACGCACTGCTGCTTGTCGTCGGCGAGGGAGCCACGCGACCGCGGATCGAGGACGCGGTGACCCGGCTGGGTCTGGGTGACACAGTCCGGCTGCTCGGCGAGCGGACGGACGTCGCCCGGCTCCTCGCGGCCGCCGACCTCCTGGTGCTGCCGACCGACTGGGAGGGTCTGCCCATCAGCCTGCTCGAGGCGATGGGCGCCGGCGTGCCCGTGGTCGTGTCACGCGTGGGCGGCGTCATCGAGACCCTGGGCACGGCGCTGCGGCTCGTCGAGCCCGGCTCGGTCGACTCCCTGGCCGCTGCGATCGGGGAGCTCGTCGGCGACGAGGAGCTTCGTGCGGAGCTGGGCCGCCGGGGCCGCACGCTGGTGGCGGACCGCTTCGCCCCGCACCGGATGCAGGCCGGCTACCACGAGCTGTACGACACGCTCGTGGGCCAGCGTCATCGCGCGCCGCTCAGGACGGGGGTGCGGTCATGAGCATGTGGGACGACCGCAGCCATCGTGTCTGGCCGCTCTACGTGGGACTCGCGCTCGTCGCGGTCGCTCTCCTGATCGGCATGCTCCTAGCCTGGGGCGTGCCGAGTGACGACAAGCCCGGTGACCGGCGCGGCACGTCGACCACTCCGTCGGCCACTCCGTCGACAACCCTCCCCAGCCAGACCGCCACCGGCTCGCCCAGTGCCTCAGCTAGTGCCTCAGCCAGTGCCTCCGCCAGTGCCTCGCCCGGCGGCGACCCCACGGCACCCGAGGTCGTCTCGTGGGGTGGGAACGGTGACCAGCTGGCGATCGTCATCCGCAACACCTCGGAGCTCTTCATCCAAAAGGCGCGGGTCCAGATCATCGCCAAGGACCGCGACGGACGGACGATCCTCGCAACGACGGGCGACCCCGCGTCGACCTGCTGCACGGTGCTGGGACTGCCCCCGGGCGAGGACTTCGGGCTGTTCGCCTTCGTGCCGCCGTCGGTCGCCGCGGTCGATGAGGTCGAGGTCCGCTACGTCTCGATGGAATCGCGAGCCCCGAGAGCGCGCGAGACCCTGATCTCCGCCACGCGCGAGCGGCTCCAGCTCCTGCCCGATGACGCCGAGGTCCTCGCGACTCTGACCGCCGACGGTCCGGTGGACGGCTACGTCGCCGGGCAGGCGTTCCTCGAGGACCGTCGCGGACATCTCGTCGCGGTCATCTCCGGCCGGTTCTACTGCTTCGCCGACGGCACGACCAAGCAGGTGCGCATGGAGCTGCTGCGGCCGCTGCCACGGGGCACCCGCATCCGGCGCGTCCTCGTCCGCCCGATCCCGACCGGCACCGATGTGCACGTCGGCCACACCTGTTCCTGATCCGCGACCGCTGTCCCCAGATAGGGAGAAACCCCGATGTCCGCCATCTTTGACCCGCCCATCGAGTCGGTGCGCCCCGCGCCGTCCAGCGCGCAGACCGGCCTCAGGGCGCTGGGCGCCCTGCTGTGGCGGCGCCGGCTGGTCGTGAGCTTCGTGTTCGTCCTCATGGCCGCGACCGTCACGACCGGCCTGTTACTCGCCGAGCGGGAGTACACCGCGACCGCGCGGGTCGCTGCGACGCCGCCCGCCGAGCTGTCGACATCGCCGGCCAGCTACTCCGACCTGCTCGGGACGGTGGCCGACGTGGCCGAGTCACGCCCCCTCCTCGACGAGGTCCGTCAGGCAGTGCCCGGCCGGTCGGTGGAGCAGCTGCGCGACCAGGTGCAGGGCGACGTCGTCGCCGGCACCGTGATCATCCAGGTCTCCGTGACCGACACCGACCCCGACCGCGCGGCGACGATCGCAAACCTGGTGGTGGAGCGGCTGCCCGAGCACGACCCGAGCAACGGCGCCTTCGTCTTCCACGTCACCGAGCCTGCCGACGTCCCCGAGCGGTTCAGCTCACCCGACATCCCGCTGACCCTCCTCGCCGCGACCGGCCTCGCCCTGCTGCTCGCCGTCGCCGTGGCCGCGGTCGTGGACCGGGTCTTCCGCACGGTCTCGGACGCGCAGGAGCTGGCCGAGGTGTCGGACCTGGCGGTGCTCGGCGTGGTGCCGAGGCCGTCGGCTCCCGAGGAGCTGCAGGCGACCGATCCCCACGCGGAGGAGTTCCAGTCCCTGCGTGCCCTGCGGATCGCGATCGAGTTCGCGAGCGCCGAGGACCCGGCCCGGCTGCTGGTGGTGGCCTCGGCGAGCGGTGCCGACCCGTGGGCCGGATGGCTCGAGGTGAACCTGGCTGCCGCGCTGGCAGAGGTCGGCCACCGGGTGCTTCTGGTCGACGCGGACCGGGATCGTGGCATGCACCCGGCGCTCGGCGCTCCCGGTGACCTGGGCCTGTACGACGTCCTGTCCGGAACCAGCACGGTGGAGGAGGCAGCACAGCCCGGCCCGGTCGACGGCGTCCATGTGCTCCCGCTCGGCACCGCGCACCTGGCCGCGCCCAGCCTGCTGGAGATGCGCTTCCGCGACCTGCTCGACGACACCGAGGACCGGTACGACGTCGTCATCGTCCACGCCGCTCCCATCTCGGGTTCGGAGGACGCCCGGATCATGGCCATCCACGGCGCGATGCTGCTCACCGTCCCGGCCGGTCGGATCCACCCGCGTCACGTGCAGCGCGCCGTCGAACACCTGCAGATGATCCGCCTGCGCGTGCTCGGCAGCGTCCTCCACGGTGTCCGCCCTCCCCGATCGTCGCGCCGCCCACGGCTCGTCGGCTGACCGTTCCGTTCCAGGAGAGCCACCATGGATCTGCTCATCACCGGCGGCGCCGGCTTCATCGGCAGCACGATCGCCAGCGCCGCGATCGAGGCCGGCCACCGCCCCATCATCCTCGACAACCTGGTCACCGGTCGCCGCGAGTTCACCGAGGGCCGAGCGTTCTACGAGGGCGACATCGCGGACACCGCGCTCGTCCACCGGATCATCGACGAGAATCCCGACATCGCGGCAGTGGTGCACTGTGCGGCGCTGATCGTCGTACCGCAGTCGGTCACGCAGCCCGGCGCCTACTACCGAGCGAACGTCATCGGCACGCTGACCCTCGTCGAGACCCTGCTCAGCCGGGGCGTCACCGACATCGTCTTCAGCAGCTCGGCGTCGATCTACGAGCCGGACGCCGACTTCACCGTCGGGGAGTCCTCAGGGCTCAACCCGCTGAGCCCCTACGCACGCACCAAGATGATGGTCGAGGCGATCCTGGCCGACCTGGCGGTCGCCACCGACCTCCGCGCCCTCTCGCTCCGCTACTTCAACCCGATCGGTTCCGACCCGGCCTTCCGTACCGGCCTGCAGCTCCGGACGCCCAGCCACGCCCTGGGCAAGCTGATCGAGGCCCGCGAGACCGGCCGCCCGTTCACGATCACCGGCGGCGACTACCCGACCCGCGACGGCACGGGCATCCGCGACTACGTCCACGTGTGGGACCTGGCGCAGGCCCACGTGGCTGCGCTCGAACGGTTCGAGCAGGCGCTTGATGGCGAGCGCCACGCGGTGATCAACCTCGGCACCGGCAGCGGCACCACGGTGCGTGAGCTGGTCTCCGCGTTCGAGCAGGTCACGGGCGAGTCGATGCCGGTGGTCGAGGCGCCCCGCCGAGCCGGTGACTCCGTCGGCGCGTTCACGCGCAGCGACAAGGCATCCCGCCTGCTCGACTGGTCGACCCGCTACTCGGTGACCGAGGGCATCGCCCACACGCTGGAGTGGTTCGAGCGCCGAGGCGCCATCCTCCCCGACCTGGCAGCGCAGGAGCGGCTGGCCCGGGTCTGACCGCCGGCGCCTGGCTCGCGGTTCAGCGAGGTGTCAGCGAGGTGTCAGCGCGGCAGCCCGCTCGCCCGCCACGCACCTCGGCCGTGGGCCGGGGCCCGACCGGGATAGCTGCGGACGACCCGTCCGGGGGAGGCCCACTCCGACCGAGGCGGACGCGGAGCCGGCGATCCGCCGCCCAGCGCGGAGAAGACCGCGACGATGGCCGCGACCTCCTCGGGCGTGGTCGTCGGCGTGACGATCCGCAGCAGCGGAGTCTCGGCGGACCCGGCCGCCGTCCTGTCCTCGCTCACAGCGGGATGTTCCCGTGCTTCTTCGGCGGCAGCGTCTCCCGCTTCGTGCGCAGCAGTCGCAGCGACCGGATCACCTCGATCCGGGTCTCGTGCGGCATGATCACCGCGTCGATGTACCCGCGCTCGGCGGCGATGTAGGGGTTGGCGAGCGTCGTCTCGTACTCGTCGATCAGCTCGGCGCGCTTCGCCTCCACGTCGCCGCCCGCCTTCTCCACCTCGGCGAGGGTGCGTCGGTGGATGATGTTGGCCGCGCCCTGGGAGCCCATGACCGCGATCTGCGCGGTCGGCCAGGCGACGTTGATGTCCGCCCCGAGGTGCTTGGAGCCCATCACGTCGTACGCGCCGCCGTAGGCCTTGCGGGTGATGATCGTGACCAGCGGGACGGTGGCCTCGGCGTAGGCGTAGATCAGCTTCGCGCCCCGACGGATGATGCCGGTCCACTCCTGGTCGGTGCCCGGCAGGAACCCCGGCACGTCGACGAAGGTCAGCACCGGGATGTTGAACGCGTCGCAGGTGCGCACGAACCGCGCCGCCTTCTCCGAGGCGTCGATGTCCAGCGTCCCGGCGAACTGCATCGGCTGGTTGGCCACGACGCCCACCGAGCGACCCTCCACGCGGCCGTAGCCGACGATGATGTTGGGGGCGAAGAGCGGCTGGACCTCGAGGAACTCCGCGTCGTCGAGCACGGAGGTGATCACGTCGTGCATGTCGTAGGGCTGGTTGGGGCTGTCGGGGATCAGCACGTCGAGGGCGCGGTCCGCCTCGGTGATCTCCATCTCGACCGACTCGTCGAAGACCGGAGCCTCGTCGAGGTTGTTCTGCGGGAGGTAGGACAGCAGCGCCTTGACGTACTCGATCGCGTCCTCCTCGTCGGCGGCCATGTAGTGCGCGTTGCCGGACTTGGTGTTGTGGGTCCGGGCGCCGCCGAGCTCCTCCATGGTGACGTCCTCGCCGGTGACGGTCTTGATGACGTCTGGGCCGGTGATGAACATCGCCGAGGTCTGGTCGACCATGATCGTGAAGTCGGTGACCGCGGGGGAGTAGACGTGGCCGCCCGCGCAGTTGCCCATGATCATGCTGATCTGCGGGATCACGCCGGAGGCGTGCACGTTGCGGCGGAAGATCTCTCCGTACAGGCCGAGTGAGACCACGCCCTCCTGGATGCGGGCGCCGGCACCTTCGTTGATGCCGATGATCGGGCAGCCCGACTTGATCGCCAGGTCCATGACCTTGGTGATCTTCTCGCCGTACACCTCGCCCAGCGAACCGCCGAAGACGGTGAAGTCCTGCGAGAACACGCAGACCTGGCGGCCGTCGATGGTGCCGTAGCCGGTGATCACGCCGTCGCCGTAGGGGCGGTTCTTCTCCAGGCCGAAGGCGGTCGAGCGGTGCCGGGCGAGCTCGTCGAGCTCCACGAACGAGCCCTCGTCGAACAGCATCTCGATCCGCTCGCGGGCGGTCTGGCGGCCCTTGGCGTGCTGCTTCTCCACGGCGGCGGCGGAGCCCGCGTGCACCGCCTCATCCAGCCGACGCTCCAGGTCGGCGAGCTTGCCCGCCGTGGTGTGGATGTCCAGCTCGGTCTGGTCTGCCTGCGCGCTGCTGTCTGCCTGGGCGGTCACGATGGCCTCCTCGAATCTGTTCGACGCACCCGGGGTTTCCTCAGGGCGTCTGCTGCGCAAGGGTAGTGCCCGTGACCGCCGGCCCGACCAAGCACCCTGCCCGTGGACCTCTCGACCCCGCCCGCCTTTCGGAGGCCTTCGCCCTCGCCCCCGAGCTGAGCCTGGAGCTGCTCGAGGAGGCGCCGTCGACCAACCAGGTGGCCGCCGAGCGCGCGAAGGCGGGGGCTCCGGAGGGGCTGGTCGTGGTGGCCGACCACCAGGTCGCCGGCCGCGGCAGGCTCAACCGCGCCTGGGAGACGCCGACCGGCACCGCGGTGACCTTCTCACTGGTCCTGCGACCCTCGGTCCCGGCGACGTCCTGGCCGTGGCTTCCGCTCCTGGTCGGCCACAACGTCGCCAAGGCGCTCACCGCGCTCGGCTACGGCGCCCGGGTGAAGTGGCCCAACGACGTACTGCTCGAGGGGGACCTCAAGGTCGCCGGCATCCTCGTGGAGAGGGTGGAGACGCCCACCGGCCCGGCAGCGATCGTCGGGGTGGGGATCAATGTGGCCATGACCGCCGAGGAGCTGCCCGTCCCGACCGCGACCAGCCTCGCGGCCGCCGGCCCGGGAACCCCCGACCGCCATACCGTCCTGCTGGCGGCTGTCGCCGCCGTCCGGGAGGGGTACGACGTCTGGCAGGCCGGCGGGGAGCAGGGCACCGCGCGACTGGCGGCCTCCTACCGCTCCCAGTGCGCCACCCTGGGACGTGACGTGCGGGTGGATCTGCCTGGCGGCGGCCAGCTGACCGGCCGGGCGGTGGACGTGGACGGCGACGGCCGCCTCGTCGTCGAGACGACCTCGGGCACCGAGCGGGTCGGCGCCGGCGACGTCGTGCACGTCCGGGCGACCTGAGCGGTCGGCCCTTCCGGATCTGCGGATGGGTGGGATGATCAGCCCGTGGCCATCTCGAAGAAGCTGCTCAACCCCGGTGAGCGCCTGATCATCAGCACCCGCCAGCACCCCAAGGCGCTGTTCGTGCCGATCCTGCTGCTGGTGGTCTTCCTCGCGATCGGCGTCGCAGCGCAGGTGATGCTCGAGGACGACGGCGCCCAGCAGGTGTTGACCTACATCGTCTGGGCCCTCGCGATCCTCGGGATCCTGTGGTTCACGGTCCGCCCGTTCTTCGTCTGGCTCACCACGGTCCATGCGTTCACCGACCGGCGACTGATCACCCGCAACGGCATCATCACCCGACGCGGCCACGACATCCCGCTCGCCCGCGTCAGCGACATCTCCATCGAGATCAACCTGATCGACCGCCCGTTCGGCTGCGGCAGCCTGCTCATCGCCGACGCGTCGACCCACGGCCTGGTCCGCCTCAACGACATCCCGCACGTGGAGGCCGCGCAGCGCCAGCTCAACGAGCTGCTGCACGAGCTGCACCGCGGCCCCAGCGCGCCGCGTGCTGACGAAGGTGTCTGAGGGCGGCCCCGAGCGGACCTTCCTCGGGGAGGAACCGCAGCTCACCGCGTCGGACGTCGCGGAGCGAGCGGGAATACCGGTCGAGAAGGCCCGCCGGCTGTGGCGCACCCTCGGGTTCCCCGAGCACGGCGACGCCCGGGCCTACACCGACGCCGACGCCGACGCCCTGCGTCTGATCACCGAGCTCCTGGGTGAGGGCTTCATCGGCTTCGACATCGCGCTCAACGTGGCGCGTGGTGTGGGACTGACGATGGCACGGCTCGCCGACTGGGAGGTGAGCGAGCTGGTGCAGCACGCCGAGCAGGCGTTCGCCGGCCTGGACGAGCCGAAGGAGGAAAACGCGAGCGCGTGGATCGTCGCCCAGTACGGCGCGCAGTTCGAGGAGCTGCTGCTCTACGCCTGGCGCCGCCACCTGGCCGCTGCGGTGGCCCGGATGGACTCGCTGCGGGCCATCGACGCCGACCCGCACACCACGGACCTGACGGTGGGCTTCGCCGACATCGTGGGGTTCACCGCGCTCTCCAACGAGGTCACCCGTGACCGGATCGGCGACCTGGTCGAGATCTTCGAGGCTCGCTGCGGCGATGTGATCTCCCGCCAGCAGGGCCGGCTGATCAAGAGCATGGGCGACGCCGTGCTGTTCGTGAACGACGATCCCATGGCGGCGTTCGCCACCGCCGAGGGGATCATCAACGTCATCGGTCGCGACCCACGGATGCCCGACGTCCGGGTCGGCCTCGCCAGCGGCAGCGTGGTGATGCGCCTGGGCGACGTTTTCGGGCCTCCGGTGAACCTCGCGGCCCGCCTCACCCAGGTGGCCCGGCGCAACCGGATCATCGTCGACCATGCCACCGCGGACCTGCTCCCGGCCGACGAGATCGAGTCCCGCCCGCTGCCTCCGCGACCGGTCCGCGGCTTCGGTGTGGTCGAGCCGGTCGCCGTTCGCCGGCAGTAGCTGGGCAACCCAAGCAAAATTCTTTGCGTTTCACCTCGCGAATCAAGACTCGTCCTTAACTTTGAGAGTGTGATCGAGGTGCAGGACGTGCGGGTCGACCCGACGACCCGACGAACCTGGCGGGGGGACCGCGAGGTGCTGTTGTCGCGCAAGGAGTTCGACCTCGTGCATGCGCTGATCTCCAAGGCCGGCTCCGTCGTCACCCGTGAGGAGCTCATGCGGGACGTCTGGGGCGTGAACTTCTGGACCTCCTCCAAGACCATCGACGTGCACCTGGGATGGGTGCGCCGCAAGCTCGGCGACGACACCCGCCAGCCGCGACTGATCACCACCGTCCGCGGCCAGGGGCTCCGGTTCGAGACGGGCGAGGCGGCCGGCCTCAGCGGCTCCGCTTAGCTCCCCACCTGGGGGTCGATTAGGGTTCGGGCGTGCCATCGACCGACCGAGGACCCGCACCCCGACTCGCCGTCATCGGCGGCGGACAGCTTGCCCGGATGATGGCCCAACCGGCCGTCGCGCTCGGCATCCCGCTCCGCCTGCTGGCGGAGGCCGACGGAGTCTCGGCTGCGCAGGTGATCCCGGATCACCTCGTGGGCGACTACCGCGACCTCGCCACGTTGCAGAAGGTGACCGAGGGCTGCGCGGTCGTCACCTTCGACCACGAGCATGTGCCCACCGAGCACCTGCGCGCCCTCGCCGCCGGTGGAGTGGTGGCGCGCCCGGGGCCGCAGGCGCTCGTGCACGCTCAGGACAAGGTGGTGATGCGTGAGGCGATGGGCCGGATCGGCGCTCCTCAGCCGCGGTGGGCGGTCGTCGCCTCGGCGGCGGATGTGGAGGCCTTCGGCTTCCCGTGCGTCCTCAAGGTGAGCCGGGGCGGGTACGACGGCAAGGGGGTCTGGGTCGTCCGTGCTCCGGAGGACGCGGTCGAGCCGCTCGGCGCGGCGGAGCAGGCCGGCGTCCGGCTGCTCGCCGAGGAGCTGGTCGACTTCCGACGGGAGCTCTCCGCCGTCATCGCGCGGTCGCCCAGCGGGCAGGCGGCTGCCTACCCGGTGGTCGCGACGCTCCAGGTGGACGGCGTCTGCCGCGAGGTCGTCGCTCCGGCGCCCGAGCTCGCACCGTCTTTGGCGTCCTCGGCCCAGCAGCTGGCGCTGACGATCGCCGGCGAGCTGGGGGTGTCCGGCATCCTCGCCGTGGAGCTGTTCGAGACCGTCGACGCCGAGGGCCAGCCGCGGGTGCTGGTCAACGAGCTCGCGATGCGACCGCACAACACCGGGCACTGGACCCAGGACGGTGCGGTCACCAGCCAGTTCGAGAACCACCTCCGCGCGGTCCTCGACCTGCCGCTCGGATCCCCCGAGCCCCGCGCGCGCTGGACGGTGATGGTCAACATCCTCGGCGGCGACGACCCGACCGTCGGCCGGCTCTATGACGGCTATCCGCACGTCCTCGCCCGGGATCCCCGGCTGAGGGTGCACCTCTACGGCAAGGAGTTGCGGCCGGGTCGCAAGGTGGGCCACGTCAACGTGTACGGCGACGACCTCGACGACTGCCTCGAGCGCGCGCGACACGCCGCAGCGTGGTTCCGAGGCGACCTGGGGAACCACTCCGAGTGATGCCCGCTCCCGCGCGCACCACTACGCTGCGGGCCATGACTGCGCGCGTGGGCATCGTGATGGGCTCGGACTCCGACTGGCCGGTGATGCGGGCCGCGGCCGAGGCGCTCGAGGAGTTCGACATCAGCTACGAGGCCGACGTGGTCTCTGCGCACCGGATGCCCGAGGCGATGCTGCGCTACGGCAAGGATGCCGCCGGACGCGGGCTGTCGGTCATCATCGCGGGCGCGGGCGGTGCCGCCCACCTGCCGGGCATGCTCGCGTCGGTCACGCCGCTGCCGGTGATCGGCGTCCCGGTGCCGCTGAAGTACCTCGACGGCATGGACTCGCTGCTCTCGATCGTGCAGATGCCCGCCGGGGTGCCGGTCGCGACGGTCGCGATCGGCGGCGCTCGCAACGCCGGTCTGCTCGCCGTCCGCATCCTGGCGGCGACCGACACCACGCTCCAGCAGAGCATGACCGCCTTCCAGCGAGACCTCCAGGCGAGCGCCGAGGCGAAGGGTGCCGCGGTCCGCGGCGACAACGGCCGGCCACCGATCGTCGAGTAGCACAGTGCGCGGGTGATGCTCAGCCGGCTGGTGCGTCCCGGGCGTCTCGTCGGCATCGACGTGGCGCGTGCGATCGCGCTGGTCGGGATGATCGCGACCCACGTCCTCGACGGTCGAACGGCGACGGGTGAGCTCACCTTCGTCCAGGAGCTGGCAGGTGGCCGGGCTTCGGCGCTGTTCGCGGTGCTCGCCGGGGTGAGCCTCGCGCTGCTCAGCGGCGGCACCGAGCCGTTCCGTGACAGGGAGCCCGCCCGCACCGTGCTGGGACTGGCCGCGCGTGCCGTCCTGATCGCCCTGATCGGCCTCGCGCTGGGCGAGCTCGAGACCGGGCTGGCGATCATCCTCGCCTACTACGGCGTCCTGTTCCTGCTGGGCCTGCCGTTCCTCGCGCTACGTGCTCGGTCGCTCGCGCTGCTGGCCGCCGGATGGGTGGTGGCGGCGCCCGCGGTCTCCCACCTCGTCCGGCCGGAACTTCCCCCGCGCAGCTACGACAGCCCCGACTTCGAGCGGCTCGCCGAGCCCGGACGGCTGCTCGCGGACCTGCTCCTGACCGGCTACTACCCGGCCGTGCCATGGCTCGGCTACCTGCTCGCCGGGATCGCGCTGGGGAGGATCGACCTGCGTGGGTGGCGGGTCCCGCTCGGGCTGGCCGCGTCGGGTGCCGGGCTGGCGATCCTCGCCACGACGGCGTCGCGGATGCTCACCGCCAGCGTGGAGGTCCGGCAGAGCATCCACCCCTTCGCACCGCTCAGCCACGACGAGCTGCTGAAGGTCCTGGGCGAGAGCCAGCACGGTGCCACGCCGACCGGCGGGCCGTGGCAGTGGCTGCTCGTGGTCTCGCCGCACTCGGCGACTCCGTTCGACCTGGCGCAGGGGATCGGGAGTGCGCTCGTCGTCATCGGCCTGGCGCTGGCGATCGCCGACGTCCTTCCGTCGCCGGGAACGACGGCACTCGCAGTGGCGGGCGGGGCGGGAGCGATGACCCTGACCCTCTACTCGCTGCACGCGGTGATGAAGACCCCGACCGTCTGGCCAACGGAGCAGCCCGACACGTTCGTGTGGCACCTGGTGGTCGTACTCGGGATCGGAGCAGGGTTCGCCGTGAGTGGGCAGCGAGGTCCGCTGGAGGCCCTGGTCGGCTGGCCGGGCAGGGCGCTGCGACGATCTACCGCCGACTCCACTCGATAGCGGGGCAGGCGTCCATCACCATGTCCACGCCCGCGGCCCGGGTGCGCTCGAAGGCGTCCTCGTCGATGACGCCGAGCTGGAACCACACCGCCTTCGCGCCGACCGCCACCGCCTCGTCGGCGAACTGCCCGGCCGCGTCCGAGCGGCGGAACACATTGACCACGTCGATCGGGAACGGCACGTCCGCCAGCGTGGGGTAGCCCTGCTCACCGAGCACGGTGGGTGCGTCGGGATGGATCGGCACGATCCGCTTGCCTCGGTGCTGGAGAAGCGCTGCGATCCGATAGGCGGTCCGGCTGCGGTTGTTCGAGAGACCGACCACGGCCCAGGTCTGCAGGTCGTCGAGCATCGTCGCGACAGCAGTCGGCTCCTGCCAGCGGTCGGCGGTGTCGTCAGGGTTGATGGCCATGCCCGCGTCAACGCACGCGTTCGTAGGATCCTTCCTGTGAACAGCGACTTCCCGTACTACGGGCTCTCGGATGAGCATCAGGCGGTCCGCGAGGCCGTCCGCGCGATCTGCGCGGCGAAGGTCGCGCCGTTCGCTGCCGCGGTCGACGAGGCGTCGCGGTTCCCGCGGGAGGCGGAGGAGGCGTTGCGTGCGGCGGACTTCCACGCTCCGCACGTGCCGGAGGCGTACGGCGGCGCCGGTGCGGACGCGCTGGCGACGGTGATCGTGATCGAGGAGATCGCACGGGTCGACGTGTCGGCGTCGCTGATCCCGGTGGTGAACAAGCTGGGCTCCCTGCCGGTGCAGCTGGGTGGCTCGGAGCCGCTGAAGCAGAAGTATCTGGGCCGGCTGGCGGCGGGTGAGGGCGGTTTCTCCTACGGCCTGTCCGAGCCGGACGCCGGTTCGGATGCGGCCGACCAGAAGACCCGCGCGGTGCGCGACGGTGACGACTGGGTCCTCAGCGGCACCAAGCGCTGGGTCACCAACGCGGGGGAGTCGGAGTACTACACGGTGCTGGCGGTGACGGACCCGGCGCAGGGGTCCCGGGGGATGTCGGCGTTCGTGGTGGAGAGGTCCGACGAGGGCGTCTCGTTCGGTGCCGCGGAGAAGAAGCTCGGCATCAAGGGCTCCCCGACCCGGGAGGTCCACCTGGACGACGTCCGGATCCCCGGCGACCGGCTCATCGGGGAGGAGGGCAAGGGTTTCGAGTACGCGATGAGGACCCTCGACCACACCCGGATCACCATCGCCGCGCAGGCCGTGGGTGTCGCCCAGGGGGCGCTCGACTACGCGCTGGAGTATGCGAAGGAGCGTCAGCAGTTCGGCAGAGCGATCGCGGAGTTCCAGGGTCTGCAGTACCTGCTGGCCGAGATGGGCATGAAGGTGGAGGCAGCGCGGCAGCTGACCTATGCGGCCGCCGGACGCTCCGAGCGCGGCGACTCCGACCTCACCTTCTTCGGCGCCGCCGCGAAGTGCTTCGCCTCGGATGTGGCGATGGAGGTCACCACGAACGCGGTGCAGGTGCTGGGTGGTTACGGCTACACCCGCGACTACCCCGTCGAGCGGATGATGCGCGACGCCAAGCTCACCCAGATCTACGAGGGCACGAACCAGGTGCAGCGGATCGTGATGGCCCGCGAGCTCCTGGCCGGGGTGCAGAGCGACCTCTGAGGCCCCGCCTCGTCGGTGGCCGCGAAGTTTTCTCGGCCGACGTGGATCAGGACGTGCCCCCGGCTGCACCAGTCGTGCATGAGGATCCTGCATGTCACTGAGTCCTGGGGCGGCGGCACGGCGTCGTCGCTCCTCGCGATGGTGGACGCGACCCCCGACCTCGAGCACCACCTGCTGGCCGCCGCGCGTTCGGACTCCGCGCCGAGCGCGGAGGCGGCGGCCCGGTTCGCGACCGCCACGAGCCTCTCCACCAATCCCGTCGCGGCGGTGGTGCGGCTGAACGAGCGCGTTCGCGAGCTGCGGCCCGACGTGGTCCACGCGCACTCCTCCGTCGCCGGCACACTCGTGCGCGCCGCGCGCTCGGGACCGGCGAAGGTGGCTTTCACGCCGCACGGCTTCGCCTTCGACCGACGGGACGTGTCCTCCCTCGGCCGTGCAGCCTTCAGGGCTGTGGAGCGTGCGCTGGTCCGCCGGACCGACCTGGTCGCGGCGGTCTCGCCGCACGAGGTCGCGGCGGCCTCGGCCCTCGGGCACACCGCGGTGGCGTACGTGCCGAACCGCGCGACGCTCCCGACCGCGCTGCGCGCGTCGTACGCGGACCGCCCGCGCGTCGTCACCATCGGCAGGGTCACCGCGGCAAAGGACTGGCGCTACCTGATCCACCTCAAGCGGTACGCCGAGCGTCAGCTCGGGCTCGATGCAATGTGGACGTGGCTCGGCGGTGGCGACGAGGAGGGCGAGCGAGCCCTGTTGGCCGCAGGGGTCGAGGTCACCGGCTGGCTCGAGCACGACGAGACGCTCGCTCGCGCCGCGGCCGCACAGCTGTACGTCCACACCGCGGCATGGGAGTCCGCACCGATGAGCATCCTGGAGGCTGCGGCCCTCGGGGTGCCGCTCGTGCTGCGAGCGATCCCCCAGCTGCGCGCACTCGACCTGCCCGGGCTGGGACAGGACGTGCCCGAGCTGGCCACTCGCCTGCGCATGTTGCAGCGGTCCCGCACGGACTGGATGCGAGCGCAGGCGGACTCCGACGAGCTGAGCCGCCGCCACTCCCGCGAGGCTCAGGGGCGCAGCCTGACCGCCGCGTACCGCGGGCTCGTGGGTGAGGGACCGCTCGCGCCGACGATGACCTGGAGCGCCTGATGCGGATCACGACTCGGACCGCGGCGACGGTCGCCCGCCCTGCGGCGGCCCTGATCACCGGCGTCAACCGCTCGGTCGGAATGACGCCGCACGGCCTGACGCTCGCCGGCTGGCATCGGCTCGGCCCGGTCGGGAAGGACGGCCTCACGACCAGCTTCGACGACTTCCGCGGCCACCTCGACGTGCTGGAGGAGTGGGGGGCCAACATCCTCCCCCTGAACGATGCGGTCGCCCGCCTCGAGGCCGGCACGCTTCCGGACCGCGCCGTCGCGCTCACCTTCGACGACGGTTACGCGAGCGTGGCCGAGCACGCCTGGCCCGAGCTGAAGAAGCGGGGGATGCCGGCAACCCTCTTCGCGGTGAGCGGCTACCTCGATCCGAGCAAGACGTTCCCGTGGGACCGGCACCGCGACGATCGGGAGACAGTGCGGCTGATGGACCCGCGCGCCCTGTGCGACGTGGCCGACGACGGCCTCGACATCGGCTCCCACACGGTCAGCCACCGCTGGCTGCGGCACCTGGCGCCGGCGGAGGTGGCGGCCGAGCTCGTCATCTCCCGGGAGGAGCTGGAGGGCCTGCTGCAGCGGCCGGTCCTGTCGTTCGCCTATCCCATGGGGGGATGGACGCGGCGGATCAGGGACCAGGTCGACCGCGCCGGGTACCGGATCGCCATCACCGTCGACCGCGCGCGCAACCGACGCGGCCAGCACCCGCTGTCCCTGCGGCGGTGGTTCGCGTTCGACCGTGCGAGCGACTTCCGGATGCAGCTCGACGGAGGCTTCAGCTGGCTCCGGCCCGTGGAGACGTTCAAGCGCCGCAACGGGCCCGGGTTCTGAGGGTCGTACCCTGCACCGGTGCAGACTCCGTCGCGGCGCAGCCTCCTTCGGGCGGGCCTGGCCCCACTACCCAACCCGGTCCGCCTGGTCGCCGGCGCGACCGGGCGGACGTACCCGGTCACCGGCAAGCGGATCCTCCTCACCGGCGCCTCGTCCGGAGTGGGGCGTGCGTCCGCGCGGCTCCTGGCCGCCGAGGGTGCGACGGTGCTCACCGTCGCGCGCCGGGTCGACGAGCTCGCCGCGCTCGACGCGGAGATCGCCGCCGCCGGCGGGATGTCGTACTCCTTCCCCTGCGACCTGACCGACAGCGGGGCCATCGACGACCTCAGCCACGAAGTCCTGGACCGCTTCGGCGGCGTCGACGTGCTGGTCAACAACGCGGGCCACTCGATCCGGCGCTCGGTGTCCGACACGGTCGCACGGCCGCACGACCACGAACGACTGATGGCGCTCAACTACCACGCCCCGGTGCGGCTGACCCTCAACCTCCTCACGACGCTGCGTGAGAACCGTGGTCAGGTGGTCAACTCCTCGACCTGGGGAGTGCCCGGGCGCCTGATGCCGATGTTCAGCGCCTACTACGCCTCGAAGTCCGCGCTGGCGGCCTTCGGTCGCTGCCTTCAGGCGGAGGAGCGGCGCAACGGCATCGTCGTCACGTCCCTGCACTTCCCGCTGATGAGGACACCGATGATCGCTCCCACCGAGGGATACGGCGCCCGCGCGGCCCTGGAGCCCGAGCAGGCCGCGCGGTGGATGCTCGAGGCGGTGCGACACCGGCCCGGCGAGCTGATGCCTGCCTACGCGAGCCTGCTCGAGGCTGTCGGGGTGGTGTCCCCGCGGCTCGCGGAACGACTGGTCACCGCGGCGCGGCCGTGACGAAGGGATTTATCTTCAAGAACCTAGTAACGTCTCCTCGCTGGTCTCGTTGGCCAGTCAGATGGTCCCGGGAGGGATCGTCCTGTGTTCCCCCCAAATAACGCCTAGGGAGGCGCTGTGCGTCGTACGCTGACCGCACTTGCCCTGGTTGTAGCGATGCTCGGCTGGGCACCTCAGGCCCAGGCCGACGACTACACGCCGGAGCCGGTTCCGACCGAGTGCACCGTCGAGGTGCCGACCTCGGCTGTCGGCAGGAACGTGGTCCTCGAGGCCAGCGTCTCGGCCAACAGCAACACGCCGATCACGGGCACCGTCCGCCTCAGCATCGCCAGGGGCTCCTCCGATCGCGAGGTGTGGTCGACGACCCGTAGGTACAACGGCTCGCGGGTCCGCGTCGAGGGCCCGACCCTGCCTCGCGGCAACTACACCGCCACCTCGCAGTTCACCTCGGACCGTGAGGTCCACGGCGACTGCGCTGGGAGCGCCCGGTTCCAGGTCCGCTCCAAGTCCAAGGGCGGCGAGGTCGCCGGCGAGACCGAGGGTGCCGGTGGTTCCAATGGTTCCGGCGGCTCCGGCGGGTCCGTCGGCGGGGTTGCGACCGGGCTGCCGAACACCGGCGGTCCGCACCTGCTGGTCCTGCTCGTGGGTCTCGGGCTGGTCGCCGCCGGTGGCGGGATCCTGACCCGAACCCGCCGAACCGCGCTCGCCTAGCGGTGGACCGGACCGCACCCGAGGAATCGCAGGTCGAGCCGACCCGAGTGCGACGGCGCCGTACCCGCCCAGGTGGGAGCACGGCCAAGCCAGCCCGCTCGGGACGGAGGCGGATCTCGCTCTGGCTCGGCTGCGGGCTGATCGCGGCCGGGCTCGCCGTCCTGGGGTGGGTCGCGTGGCAGTTCTGGGGGACGAACTGGCAGGCGCACCAGCGCCACGACCAGGTGACCACGGCCCTCGCGGACGGCTGGGGCGACGGCCAGGACGTCGTTCGCACCGACTTCGGCAACGCGACGGCGATCCTTCACGTGCCCCGGTTCGGCAAGGACTACGCCGTGCCGGTGCTGGAGGGCTCCACGGACGATGTCCTCGCCGCCGGCGTGGGACACATGGAGGACACCGCCGAGGCGGGGGCGAAGGGCAACTACGTGCTGGCGGGCCACCGGGTCACCCATGGTGAGCCCTTCGCCGACCTGCCCCAGCTCAGGCCCGGAGACAAGGTCCACGTCGAGACCCGGGACGCGACCTACACCTACGTCCTCGACACCGGCGGCGAGGACCTGATCATCCCGTTCACCGAGACCTGGGTGCTCGATCCGTCGCCGGTCAACCCGCGCGACGGAGGCACCCAGCCGCCCGGAGACGCGGGAAGCCACCTGATCACGCTGCTCACCTGCTCAGAGATCTTCCACACCGACGACAGGTCCGTGATCTTCGGCCACCTGCTGAAGACGACTCCAGCGAAACACTGAGACCCCTGGAGGTCCGCATGCCCTCACTGCGCTGTCCCTGCGACGTCACCCTGCGTGGGGAGACCGACGACGAGCTGGTCGAGAAGGTGCAGGAGCACCTCGCGGCCGAGCATCCCGGACGGGAGTACTCCCGCGAGGAGATCCTGTTCATGGCCATCTGACCTCACCCGCGCGGCTCGTGTTTGCCGGTCCATCCCGGCGCAGAGGGCGCGGGTCAGTCGGCCAGGCCGGTGGCGGTGCACATCTTCGTGGTGATCTCGTCGGTCTTGTCGGCGATCACCTTGCTGAACAGCTGCTCGGAGCGCTGGCCGTCCCAGTTGGCGTCGCCCCCGGCCAGCGGCACGGTGCAGGACTTCCCGACATCGGTCATCGCCAGCGCCCACCGGGAGGCGTCGACCGGGCCGGTGCCCTCGCCGAACTTGAAGAAGTCGGGCACCGCTGCGTTGAGCTGCCACCAGCGGACGGGGTTGATCACCGACCACGGTGAGAGCACCTTCTCGCCGACGGCCGCGACCACCTCGCGCTGTTGCTGCACGCGCGCCAGGTCCGAGAGCGGGTCGTGTTTGCGGGCGCGTGAGTACGCCAGGGCGGTCACCCCGTCGACCTCCTGGCACCCCTTCTTGATGTTGAGTCCGGAGTCGCGGTCGCGGATCCGCCGCTTCGGGCAGACCTCGATGCCCCCGACCGCGTCCACGACGCCGACCAGGCCGCCGAAGCCGATCTCGACGTAGTGGTCGATCCGCACGCCCGTGGCCTGCTCGAGGGTCTGCACCAGCAGCGGCGTGCCGCCCTTGGCGTAGGCGGAGTTCACCTTGCTGACCCCGAAGCCGGGAATCTCCAGCGGCGAGTCACGCGGGATGGAGATGAGCGTGGCCGGTCCGTCGCCGGTGTGGAGCAGCATGATCGTGTCGGTCAGCTCGCTCTCGGCGTCGCCGGTGTGGAGCAGCTTGCGCTCCTCCTTCGTCAGTCCCGCGCGCGAGTCGCTGCCGACGAGCAGATAGGTCGTTCCGGGCTGGTCCGCGGGGCGGTCCCCGTCCGGCTCGAAGTCGACCTTCTCGACCTTGCTCCACGCGAACAGGGGAACGGCGACGAGGAAGACCAGCCAGAGCGCCACCAGGCCGACGACGAGCTTCAGCCAGGTGCCGGGGCGTCTCCACCTGCTGGGCGTCGTCGACCACGAGGGCGCGGGCCGACCGCCTTGCGGCGGCTCCGGGGTGGCGCCGTACTGCTGCGCCGGCGGGAGTCGCTCGGGACGCTGCGAGGCGGGCGTGCCAATGGCCGGCTGGCCCGCTCGGGGCTGCACCGGGATCCTGCGGGTCGGCTCCGGGTCCTTGCGCGAGCCCTGCTCGCCCGAGCCCTGCTCGCCCGAGCCCTGCTCGCCCGAGCCCTGCCCGTAGATCCAGTCGAACCCCCGGTCCCTGTCGTCCCCGTCGCCGTGGTCGCCGCGCCCTGCCATGTGCATGACGCTACCGTCAGCCCGTGAGCGAAATCCTCGAGGCGCGCACGCCCGCCTACTCTCGGATCGAGCTGGCGACCGTCACCTCGCGGGCCCAGGCGAACCTGCTCGGCAACATCCACGGCGGCGAGGTTCTCAAGCTGGCCGACTCCGCGGCGGGTGTCGTCGCCCAGCGGCACAGCGACGGCCCGGCGGTGACGGCGGCCCTGGACGAGATGGCGTTCCTCGAGCCGGTCCGGGTCGGCGACATCGTCCGCACCTTCGCGCAGGTCAACTGGGTCGGCACCTCGTCGATGGAGATCGGGGTCCGGATCGAGTCTCAGCCGTGGGACGCCACCACCGAGTGGCTGCACGTCGGGTCGGCGTACTTCGTGTTCGTCGCGATCGACGGCGCCGGTCACGCGCGCGCCGTCCCGCGGCTCCAGGCCGGTACGCCGGCCGACGAGCGACGGATGCGCGAGGCGGAGATCCGGCGCTCGCACCGGCTGGCCCGGCGCCGGGAGATCGAGGCGGGTCGGGTCACGACCTGACCCGACCGGCGACCTCGGCGATCGCCGCGGCCGCCGCGTCGACCGCCGCCGGTCGCGGGGGAGCGCCGTACGTCGAGAGCTGCACTCGCCGCTGTGCGCCGACCCGGCGTCGTACGACGTCGCGGTGCTGGTGCGCGCGAAGCGCCAGCCCGGGCAGGACCGTGACCCCGAGCCCGCTGGCGACCAGGGACTGCACGGCCACGTAGTCGTCGCTGGCGAAGGCGATCGTGGGCGTGAAGCCGGCCTCGCGGCACAGGGTGAGCAGCTCGCTGCGGCAGCGTTCGCAGCCGGTGATCCAGCGGGTCTCGGCGTATACGGCGAGGTCCACCGGGGTATGAGCGGGCCCCTCGCCGTCCCGGGTGACCAGGTACAGCGGGTCGCCGAACACCGGCACGGAGGTGATCTGCTCGGGTTCGGGCTGGTCGGGATAGGCGAAGGTGAGGGCCAGGTCGATGCTTCCGGCGCGCAACATCTCGAACGCCTCCGGCGGCTCCGCCTCGGTCAGGTCGAGAGCGATGCCGGGGTGGCGCGCGGCGAGGAGCGCGAGCGCGTCCGGGACCAGGGTCGCCGCGCCGGAGGGGAAGGCCGCCAACCGAACCCTGCCCGACTGCAGGCTGGTCGCGGCACGGAGCTCGTCCTCCGCCCGCGCGAGCAGGCCGAGCACCTCCTCGCCCCGTCGGGCCAGTCGCTCGCCCTCCGCCGTCAGGCGCAGGCCGCGGCCGACGCGCTGCAGCAGGACCGCGCCGGTCTCCGCCTCGAGACGACGCAGGTGGTGGGAGATGGTCGGCTGGCCGTAGTGCAGCTGGGCCGCGGCCGCCGACACGGTCCCGGTCCGGTGCAGGGCGACCAGCGCCTCGAGGCGACGGAGGTCGATCATGGGACCCACTATAGATCGACAGCGTCGATGGAACTATGCGAGAAGAACTATTGGACCGATGGGTCCTCCCGGGGCGACGATAGGCATATGTCCGCTGCGGCCGCGACCACCGTCGAGCTCACCTACGACGACGTCGTGCGTGCCGCGGAGGTGGTGGCGCGGGAGCTGCCCGTCACTCCGCTCCAGTCACACCCGCTCCTGGATCGCGCGGTCCGCGACGTCGTACTCGTCAAGCACGAGGGGGTGCTGCCCACCGGGTCCTTCAAGGTCCGTGGTGGCGTCCACCTCGCCGCCACCCTCTCCGAGTCCGAGCGGGCGCACGGTCTGGTCA
This sequence comes from Nocardioides sp., assembly GCF_004803405.1. Classification (GTDB taxonomy): domain Bacteria; phylum Actinomycetota; class Actinomycetes; order Propionibacteriales; family Nocardioidaceae; genus Nocardioides; species Nocardioides vastitatis. The sequence continues at coordinate 33,534 of NZ_SSXI01000187.1, forward strand.
CCTGCTCCACGGGCAACCACGCCCAGTCCGTGGCGTACGGCGCCCGGCTGGCCGGCGTCCGTGCGACGGTCGTGATGCCAGCCAGCGCGCCGGAGGTCAAGCGTGAGGCGGTGCAGGCGCTGGGGGCCGAGGTGGTGGTCCACGGCGCGTCGCTGGGAGACGCCGCGGTACACGCACGTGCGCTCGCCGCGGACACCGGCGGCTCGTTCATCTGCCCTACCGACCCACGCATCGTGCACGGCCACGCGACCGCCTACCTCGAGCTGTTCCGCCAGGCACCGGAGCTCGCGGCCGTGTACGTCCCGATCGGCAGCGGTACGGGTGCCGCGGGCGCGTGCCTGGTGCGCGACGTGCTCGCACCCGGCTGCCAGGTGATCGGGGTGCAGGCGGAGGCCGCCCCCGCGGGCTGGCGGTCGTGGCGCAGCGGCACGATCGAGACCGCGCCGTCGGCCACGCGGGCGTCGGGGCTGGCGACGACCACCGGCTACGAGCTGACCCAACGGGT
>NZ_SSXI01000157.1 GCF_004803405.1 Nocardioides sp.
CACCGGTGCTGCCGGTGGCGGCGTCGGCTACGTCGGCGGCGGCGTCGGCGGCGCTCGGTGTCGGGTCGGGCACTCCCTGGCCGGCGACACCGGCGGTGACCGAGACCCCGGTCACGGCGAGCGCGACCGAGGAGAGGACGACGACGTTGCGGGCCGCCCTGCGCGGCGCCTCCTTGAGGTGGGCGTGCTTGGGCGCGCCGCGATGCTTCGGGACGGGCTTGGCGTGCTTCGACAAAAGCTCGATCTCAGGCTCGACGGCAGGACGTCGGCCACCAGGGGGTCGGGCCCGACGGCAGCGTCGAGACCCAGGTGGCCACCGGACACCTTGCCGGAGGGCGACGGCAGGCGCAAACCGACCCGCACCGTTTCACCGGCGGTGTGTCGGACCTGACGTCCCTCCCGTCACATCAGTCCCAACGGCCTCAGACGACCACGTTCTCCAGCATCTCGGTCACCAGCGCCGCGATCGGCGACCGCTCGGACCGGGTGAGCGTGACGTGGGCGAAGAGGGGGTGCCCCTTGAGCTTCTCCACCACTGCGACCACGCCGTCGTGCCGCCCGACGCGGAGGTTGTCGCGCTGCGCCACGTCGTGGGTGAGCACCACCTTCGAGTTGGCGCCGATCCGCGACAGCACGGTCAGCAGCACGTTGCGCTCCAGCGACTGGGCCTCGTCGACGATCACGAACGAGTCGTGCAGCGACCGGCCACGGATGTGGGTCAGCGGCAGCACCTCGAGCATGCCGCGGTCCAGGATCTCGTCGACGACGTCCCGCGACGTCAGGGCACCGAGCGTGTCGAAGACGGCCTGGCCCCAGGGCGACATCTTCTCCGACTCCGACCCCGGCAGGTAGCCCAGCTCCTGGCCCCCTACGGCGAAGAGAGGCCGGAACACCACGACCTTCTTGTGCTGCTGGCGCTCCATCACCGCCTCCAAGCCGGCGCAGAGCGCGAGTGCGGACTTGCCGGTGCCGGCGCGGCCGCCGAGCGACACGATGCCGACGTCCGGGTCGAGGAGCAGGTCGAGCGCGACGCGCTGCTCGGCGCTGCGCCCATGGATCCCGAAGGCCTCGCGGTCGCCCCTGACCAGGTGCACCTGCTTGTCGGGGCCGACCCGTCCGAGTGCCGTCCCCCGGTCGGACAGCAGCACCAAGCCGGTGTGGCAGGGCATGTCACGCGCCTCGGTGAGGTCGAGAGTGCCGTCGTCGTACAGCTCGTCGAGATGTGCGGCGCCGACCTCGAGCTCGACCATGCCGGAGTAGCCGGTGTCCGAGTCGCTGACCGTCTCGCCGCGGTACTCCTCGGCATCGAGTCCGACTGCGGAGGCCTTGATCCGCATCGGGAGGTCCTTGGACACCAGGGTGACGTCGTTGCCCTCGTCGGCCAGGTTGCGGGCGACGGCGAGGATCCTGGTGTCGTTGTCACCGAGCCGGAAGCCCGACGGCAGCGACGCCGCATCGGTGTGGTTGAGCTCGACGCGGACTGTGCCGCCCTCCTCGCCCACCGGGACGGGCGTGTCGAGACGGCCGTGGCTCACCCGCATCTCGTCGAGGCTGCGCAGCGCGCTGCGGGCGAAGTACCCGAGCTCGGGGTGGTGCCGTTTCCCCTCGAGCTCGGTGATCACGACCACCGGCAGCACCACCTCATGCTCGGCGAACCGGCGCAAGGCGCCCGGGTCGGCCAGCAGCACGCTGGTGTCGAGGACGTACGTACGCCGCTTCCGGTCCGCGCCCTGGGCGCTGGTGGCCAATGTGTTCTCCACGACTCACCTCACCGGACCGCACGCGCACCCGCGCCCGGCCCTATCCCTCGATAGTGGACCGGGTGGCGGCCGCCGAGCGTGCGCTCGCCGAGCCGGCCCGAACGCCGTGGTGCCGGCGCCCTCCCACCCAGCGACCGCGGCGGGGCTGTCCCCGACCCCGGGTCCGGGTGATGCAGTCGTGATCTGTCACGAACGAGCCTCCCGATGTGGCGGGCTTCCCCACCCGCCATTAATCGTGAAAGTACGCCCCCCTCCAAGCCGACGCGGGCGACACGCCCGGACAGCCGGGTGAACTCCTCGTTGCGCGGTGGTTGCGCCGTGCGTCAGGACCGGCGGTAGGCGAGGTCGGTGATCGATCGCCCTGCAGCGATCCCCTTGCGTTCGAACTTGGTCACCGGACGGTCCGCCCAGCGCTCCACGACCCCGCCCTCCAAGCCGGGCTCGCCGTCCAGGACGTCGACCATCTGCTCCGCGTAGTCCGACCAGTCCGTCGCCAGCCGCCACAGCCCGCCCGGGCGCAGGCGCTGAGCGACCAGGCTCGCGAAGGCGGGGTTGACCAGCCGACGCTTGTGGTGGCGGGACTTGTGCCACGGGTCGGGGAAGAACGTCCACAGCTCCGCGAGGCTGTGGGGGTCGATCAGGTGCTCGATCGTCCAGACCGCGTCGACGCTGCACAGCCGGACGTTGCCGGCGCCTGCCTCGTCGATCCGGCCGAGGGTGCTGGCGATCCCCGGCCGCCAGACCTCGAGGGCGAGCACGTCGTACGACGGCCGGGCGGCCGCGAGTGCGGCGGTGGCCTCGCCGACGCCGGACCCGATCTCGACGATCAGGCCGTCCCGCTCGTCGGGGCCGCGGCCGAACCAGGTGTCGAAGGAGAAACCGGGAGCGTCCACGGCCTCGTCGGGGACGACCCACTCCTCGTGGTGGGCCTCCCAGGCCGCGGCCTGCTGAGGGGTGAACCTGCTGCCGCGCCGGGAGTAGCTCAGCACCTCCCGCATGCGCCGTCCGTCCTCGGTCAGCTTGTGGTGAGGCCGGGCGGGTGGGACCCGACCGGTCATGCCGCCGAGGCCCCGATGGCCAGCGCGAGGACGGCCAGATAGGCGAGGAGTCCGAGCGTCATCAGGATGAGGATGCAGGAGCCCAGGATCCCCAGCACCCATCCGATGGTGACCATCTGCTGGCCGCCGAGGCGGCCACCGGACTCGGCGATCTCGCGTCGCACGCGGCTGCCGATGAACCAGGCGAAGGGGGCGACGACCTGGCACAGGGCCATCCCCAGGACACCGAGCACCAGCACGGTCGCTGCCTGCGGGTGGTCCGGCGGCGGCCCGAAGACCTGCCCCTGCGTGCCGTACGGCTGGTACGGGCGCGGGTCGTAGGGGTTCTGGGCCGGCGGCTGGTCACTCACGTTGCGATTCTCCCACGTGGCATAGGCAAAGAGCCCCCGCGCCGACAGGCGCGGGGGCTCAGTGCTCGAGCAGTCAGATCACTTCGTGATCTTCGTGACCCGGCCGGCGCCGACGGTGCGGCCACCCTCACGGATCGCGAACTTCAGACCCTCGTCCATGGCGATCGGCTGGATCAGCTCGACCGACATGTCGGTGTTGTCGCCCGGCATGACCATCTCCGTGCCCTCGGGGAGGGTCACGACGCCGGTCACGTCGGTGGTCCGGAAGTAGAACTGCGGGCGGTAGTTGTTGAAGAACGGCGTGTGACGGCCGCCCTCCTCCTTCGAGAGGATGTAGACCGAGGCCTCGAAGTTGGTGTGCGGGGTGGTGGTGCCCGGCTTCACGACAACCATGCCGCGCTCCACGTCCTCACGCTTGGTGCCGCGGAGGAGCAGACCAACGTTCTCACCGGCCTGGCCCTCGTCGAGGAGCTTGCGGAACATCTCGACGCCGGTCACGACGCTCTTCTGGGAGCCCTCGCGGATGCCGATGATCTCGACCTCCTCGTTGACCTTCACGACACCCCGCTCGATGCGACCGGTGATGACGGTGCCACGACCGGTGATCGTGAAGACGTCCTCGACGGGCATGAGGAACGGCTTGTCGACCTCGCGCTCCGGCTGCGGGATGCTCTCGTCCACGGCGTTCATGAGCTCGAGGATCGAGTTGCCCCACTTCTCGTCGCCCTGGAGCGCCGGGAAGGCAGCAACGCGCACCACGGGGACGTCGTCGCCCGGGTACTCGTACTCGGAGAGGAGCTCGCGCACCTCCATCTCGACGAGCTCGATGAGCTCCTCGTCGTCGACCATGTCGCACTTGTTGAGAGCCACGACCAGGGCGGGCACACCGACCTGGCGGGCCAGCAGCACGTGCTCGCGGGTCTGCGGCATCGGACCGTCGGTCGCGGCAACCACCAGGATCGCGCCGTCCATCTGCGCGGCACCGGTGATCATGTTCTTGATGTAGTCCGCGTGACCGGGGCAGTCGACGTGCGCGTAGTGGCGCGACTCGGTCTGGTACTCGATGTGAGCGATCGAGATCGTGATGCCGCGCTGGCGCTCCTCGGGAGCCTTGTCGATCTGGTCGAACGGCGAGGCCTCGTTGAGGTCCGGGTACTTGTCGTGCAGCACCTTCGAGATCGCCGCGGTCAGCGTCGTCTTGCCGTGGTCGATGTGACCGATCGTCCCGATGTTCACGTGCGGCTTGGTCCGCTCGAACTTCGCCTTAGCCACTGGGGGCTCCTCCTGATGTGTTGTTACTTGACTCGTACTGGTTGGGTGGTGCGCCGAGGGCCGAGGCTCGTAGTCGGATGACTACTCGCCGCGAGCCTTCTTGATGATCTCGTCGGCGATGTTCGTGGGAACCTCGGCGTACGAGTCGAACTCCATCGCGTACGACGCCTGGCCAGAGGTCTTCGACCTCAGGTCGCCAACGTACCCGAACATCTCGGACAGCGGCACAAGGGCACTCACGACGATGTCGCCGTGACGCTCCTCCTGCGCGCGAATCTGGCCGCGACGGCTGTTGATGTCACCGATCACGGTGCCGAGGAAGCTCTCCGGCGTGGTGACCTCGACGGCGAACATCGGCTCGAGGAGGCACGGCCGCGCCTGGCGAGCGGCCTCCTTGAACGACTGCAGGCCGGCGATCTTGAACGCGAGCTCCGAGGAGTCGACGTCGTGGTAGGCGCCGTCCTCGAGGGAGAACTTCACGTCGACCATCGGGTAGCCGGCGAGCACGCCGAACTCCATGGCCTCCTGGCCGCCCTGGTCCACCGAAGGGATGTACTCCTTCGGCACCCGGCCACCGCTCACGTTGTTGACGAACTCGTAGCCCGCGCCGAGACCGGTCTCGGGATCGGTGTTCGGCTCCAGGGAGACGACGACCTTCGCGAACTGACCCGAGCCACCCGTCTGCTTCTTGTGGGTGTAGGAGTGGCTCTTGACGGCGGAGCGGATGGTCTCGCGGTAGGCGACCTGCGGCTTGCCGACGGTCGCCTCGACCTTGAACTCACGCTTCATGCGGTCGACGAGGATCTCCAGGTGGAGCTCACCCATGCCGGCGATGATGGTCTGGCCGGTCTCTTCGTCGGTCTTGACGACGAAGGTCGGGTCCTCCTCGGAGAGCCGCTGGATCGCGGTGCCGAGCTTCTCCTGGTCGCTCTTGGTCTTCGGCTCGATCGCGACCTCGATCACCGGGGCCGGGAACGTCATCGACTCGAGGACGACCTGGTTGCTCGGGTCACACAGGGTGTGACCGGTGCGGGTGTCCTTGAGGCCCATCACGGCGACGATCTGGCCGGCGCCGACCGACGCGATCTCCTCACGCTTGTTGGCGTGCATCTGGTAGACCTTGCCGATCCGCTCCTTGCGACCGTTGACCGAGTTGATCACGGTCGAGCCGGCCTCGAGCTTGCCCGAGTAGACGCGGACGTAGATCAGCTTGCCGAGGTGCGGGTCGGACGCGATCTTGTAGGCGAGGCCGGAGAACGGCTCGTCGTCGGACGGACGACGCTTGATCTCCTTCTCCTCGTCACGCGGGTCGTGGCCGACGATCGCCTCGACGTCGAGCGGCGAGGGGAGGTAGTCGACGACGGCGTCGAGGAGGGGCTGGACGCCCTTGTTCTTGAACGCGGTGCCGCACAGGACCGGGTTGAGCTTGTCGGCCAGGGTGGCGCGACGGATGGCCGCCTTCAGGGTCGGGACGTCGAAGACGTCGCCGTCCTCGAGGTAGACCTCCATGATCTCGTCGTCGGCCTCGGCGAGGGTCTCGACGAGCTTCTCGCGGTACTCCGCGGCCTGCTCGGCGAGGTCGGCGGGGATCTCCTCGACGACGTAGTCCTCACCCATCACGGTCTCGCCGCGCCAGACCTTCGCGTGCATCTCGACCAGGTCGACGACGCCGATGAAGTCCTGCTCCGCGCCGATCGGCAACTGGAGGACGAGGGTGGTGGAGTTGAGGCGCTCGACCATCATGTCGACGCAGCGGAAGAAGTCCGCGCCGGTTCGGTCCAGCTTGTTGACGAAGCACATCCGGGGCACGGAGTACTTGTTGGCCTGCCGCCACACCGTCATCGTCTGGGGCTCGACGCCCGCGACACCGTCGAACACGGCCACGGCGCCGTCCAGGACGCGCAGGGAGCGCTCGACCTCGGCCGTGAAGTCCACGTGACCGGGAGTGTCGATGATGTTGATCTGGTGCTTGCGCCACCAGCAGGTCGTCGCGGCGGACGTGATGGTGATGCCGCGCTCCTGCTCCTGCTCCATCCAGTCCATCGTGGCAGCGCCCTCGTGGACCTCACCGATCTTGTAGGTGATGCCGGTGTAGAAGAGGATGCGCTCGGTGGTGGTGGTCTTGCCGGCGTCGATGTGCGCCATGATGCCGATGTTGCGGACGACGTTCAGGTCCGTCGTGATGTCGACTGCCACGTGAGTCAGCGTTCCTTAGGTATTGAAGGCGGGTCGGTAGGTACCGGACCGGGTGAGGCGGGGCAACGGTGCGGCTGCCCCGCCGACGATCACCAGCGGTAGTGGGCGAAGGCCTTGTTGGACTCGGCCATCTTGTGGGTGTCCTCGCGCTTCTTCACCGCGGCACCGAGGCCGTTGGCGGCGTCGAGGATTTCGTTCTGGAGGCGCTCGGCCATGGTCTTCTCGCGACGCTCCGAGGCGTAGCCGACCAGCCAGCGCAGCGCGAGCGTGGTGCCACGCGTGCCCTTGACCTCGATCGGCACCTGGTAGGTGGCGCCACCGACGCGGCGGGACTTGACCTCGATCGCGGGACGCACGTTGTCGAGCGCGCGCTTGAGGGTGATCACCGGGTCGATGCCGGTCTTGTCACGGGTGCCTTCGAGCGCGGTGTAGACGATGCGCTGCGCAACCTGCTTCTTGCCGTCCTGGAGCACCTTGGACACCAGCTGGCTCACCAGCTGCGACCCGTAGACCGGGTCCATGTCGATCGGGCGCTTCGGCGCGGGGCCCTTGCGCGGCATGTCAGCTCTTCTCCTTCTTGGCGCCGTAGCGGCTGCGAGCCTGCTTACGGTTCTTCACGGCCTGGGTGTCCAGGGCGCCGCGGATGACCTTGTAGCGAACACCGGGCAGGTCCTTCACACGACCGCCGCGGACGAGCACGATCGAGTGCTCCTGCAGGTTGTGACCCTCACCCGGGATGTAAGCGGTGACCTCGACGCCACTGGACAGGCGCACACGGGCGACCTTGCGCAGGGCGGAGTTCGGCTTCTTCGGGGTGGTGGTGTAGACGCGGGTGCACACACCGCGACGCTGGGGGGATCCCTTCAGGGCAGGCGTCTTGTTCTTCGACACCTTGTCCTGGCGGCCCTTGCGGACCAACTGATTGATGGTGGGCACCTGGTGGTTCCCTTTCGGTTTGCTCTCAGTACCCAGCACCTTGCCGGGCACGGGTGTTGCGGTGAAGATTCGTGCCGTGATGTGAAGGCCCCCGCGTTCGATGCGCCGGTCCGGAGGGACCGCTGCACTGAGGGCATGCGTGACGTGCCTGGTGACCCAGACACGAGGATCGAGATTACCGGCCGCCGATACCACGGTCAAAATCGCAGACCCCGCCTCGAGGAGCGGTGACGTCGGCGTACCGCAGGCTCTCGTCCCGGTGGCGGCCGCTCAGCCCGCCCGGTCGGTCACGTCAGCCAGCGGGTGAGCGGGTCGATCGTGAAGTAGACGACGAACAGCGCGGCCACCGTCCACAGCAGCGGGTGCACCTCCTGCGCCTTCCCCCGGACCACCTTGAGGAAGACGTAGCTGACGAAGCCGGCGCCGATCCCGACGGTGATCGAGTAGGTGAACGGCATCAGCACGATGGTGAGGAACGCCGGGATCGCGATCTCGACGTCGTCCCAGGAGATGCCGGTGATCTGCTGCATCATCAAGAACCCGACCAGGACCAGTGCCGGCACCGCCGCCTCGGACGGGATCATCGCGACGAAGGGTGCCAAGAAGATCGTGAGGAGGAACAGGACGCCGGTCACGATGGAGGCCAGCCCGGTGCGCGCGCCCTCGCCGACGCCCGACGCGGACTCGATGTAGGAGGTGTTGGACGAGACGCCGGCCGCACCGCCGGCCGCAGCGGCGATCGAGTCGACGACCAGGATCCGCTGGGTGTTCGGCGGCATGCCCTCCGCGTCGAGCAGGTCGGCCTCGGCGCCGATCGCGGTCATCGTGCCCATCGTGTCGAAGAAGTCGGCCAGGAGCAGCGAGAAGACGAGCAGCAGCACCGTCACCACGCCGGCGCTCTGCCACGAGCCGAGCAGGCTGAATTCCCCGAGGGTGCCGAAGTCGGGGGCCCGGAAGATGTCCTCTGGCCAGGCCGGGACTGTCAGGGCCCAGCCACCCGCGTTCTCCGCAGCGGGCCCGAGGTCGGCGACCCACTCCAGGACCACGGCGACCGCCGTCATCACCAGGATGGAGATCAGGATCGCGCCGCGGACCTGGCGCGTCCAGAGGGCCAGCATGAGGAGCAGCCCCACCACGAAGACCAGGACGGGCCAGCCGCTCAGGTTGCCGTCGCCGCCGAGCTGGACCGGCACCGTGGTCCCCGCCACGTCGGGGATGCGGGTGACCACGCCGGCGTCGACGAACCCGATGAGGGCGATGAACAGGCCGATGCCCACCGAGATCGCGACCTTCAGCTGGGCCGGGACTGCTCGGAACACCGCGGTTCGGAAGCCGGTCAGCACCAGCACCAGGATGATCAGCCCCTCCATCACGACCAGGCCCATCGCGTCCGCCCAGGTCATCTGGCTCGCGATCGAGAACGCGACGAACGCGTTGAGGCCCAGGCCGGTGGCCAGCGCCAGAGGGTAGTTGGCCACCACGCCCATCAGGATGGTCAGCAGGCCCGCGACCAGCGCGGTGCCGGCGGCGATGGCCGCGAGGTTGGGATCGTCTCCCCCGCCGAGGAACTGACCCTCCACGTCCGTCGCCGAGCCCAGGATGAGCGGGTTGAGCACCACGATGTAGGCCATCGTGAAGAAGGTGACGAGGCCACCGCGGACCTCGCGGCCGACCGTCGACCCACGTGCGCTGATCTGGAAGTAGCGATCGATCGCGTTGCTGGATGTCTCCACCGAAGTCACGAGGACAGGATGGCAGGCTCCGGCCGCGTCCTGATGTCGAGGGTGTTACGTGCGGCGACGTTCAGCAGCGCCGCCAGGACGACGCCCACCAGCACCAGGCCGCCGCCCACGACGAGCGTCCACCGCGCACCGAACTCCTCGCCGATCCAGCCGATGAACGGCGCACCGATCGGCGTGCCGCCCACCACGATGGTCATGTAGATCGCCATCACCCGGCCGCGCATCAGCGGGTCGGACTCGACCTGGAGCAGGGAGTTGCACGAGTTCAGCACGGTGATGACCGAGAACCCCAGCAGCGGGCACAGCAGCACGAACGTCAGGTACGACGGCATCAGGCCCGCCGCGATCTCGACCACGCCGAAGGCGATCGCGGCGCCGAGCACGAGCCGCAGCCGGACCCGGGTGCGGCCGGCCGCGACCAGTGCGCCGGTGAGGGAGCCGATCGCGAGCACCGAGCCGAGGACGCCGTACTCCTCGGCGCCCTTGCCGAAGACCTCGGTCGCCATCAGGGCCGAGGTGATCTGGAAGTTCATGCCGAACGTGCCGACGAAGAAGACCAGCACCAGGATCATCAGCATCTTCGGCTGGCTGCGGACGTAGGACAGGCCCGCGCGAAGCATCCCCGGCGTGCGCGCTGCGGTCCGCGGCGTGTGCAGCGCCGCCTGGTCCATCCGATGCAGCTGGAGGATGACCGCCAGGTAGGACACCGCGTTGACGAGGATCACCCAGCCGGTGGCGCGCATGCCCCCGCCGCCGAGGCCGATGAGCAAGCCGGCGAGACCCGGCCCGATCATGCGAGCGGCATTGAACGCCGCCGAGTTCAGGCTGACGGCGTTGGCGACGTCGTCGGTGCCGACCAGCTCGGAGACGAAGGACTGGCGCGCCGGACCCTCGAACGCGGCGCCGATCCCCAGGACGAACGCAAGCAGGTAGACGTGCCAGGTCTCGGCGACACCCATCGCCGCGATGACGCCGAGGGCGAGGGCCGCCAACGCCATCACCGACTGGGTGACCTGCAGCACCCGTCGCTTGGAGAACCGGTCGGCCACGACGCCGGCGTACGGCGAGAGCAGGAGGACCGGGAGGAACTGGAGGCCCGTGGTGATGCCGAGGGCAGTGCCGCCGTTGCCCGGGATCGTCAGGACCAGCCAGTCCTGGGCGACCCGCTGCATCCACGTGCCGATGTGGGAGACCAGGCTCCCGGCGAAGTAGAGGCGGTAGTTCGGATGTGCGAGCGAGCGGAATCGCGGACTCGTGGGAACCTCCTTGCGACGAGGGTGACACTCCTGCAACTCCTTGACCCCGTCAACTATTCCACCAGGGCCTACGATCGGAGTGTGGAGCTCCGCGACGAACAGCCGACCGCGCACGAGATCGGCAACCGCAGGTACCTGATCGCTCCCGTCGAGCCGCTCGACGTGGACGGGGTGCGCACGGTGCAGGTCGGTACCGGGCTCTTCCTGCTCGCGTTCCTCGGCCTGCTGCCGTTCTACGGACGGCTCGAGGAGGACGGCCACACCTGGCTGCTCTGGATGTGCCTCAGCGGCGTGGGCCTCGGGCTGCTGGGCGTCGAGTACTGCAGGCGCCGGCGACGCTTCCGCGTCGAGCGCGATGCCTGATCTGCCGCCGACCCGCTGGGCGCTCGGTGGAGCGAGGAACAGCGGGTACGGGGACCGCTTCGCCCAGCTCCTCGAGCAGGGCGAGGACGTGTACGGCGAGGCGCGTGTCGCCGACGCGATGGCCGAGCGCGGCGCGCGGATCCTCGACGCGGGCTCCGGCATGGGTCGGGTGGGCGGCTACCTGCTCGCCTGCGGCCACCGGGTGGTCGCCGCCGAGCCGGACCCTGCCCTGGTGGAACAGAGCCGTCGTACCTATCCCGACCTGACGGTGCTGCCTCACGAGATCCTCGCCCTCACCCCCGAGGTGCTGGGCACGAGTGGCGGACCGACCGAGTTCGACCTCGTCGTCTGCGTCGGCAACGTGCTGACCTTCGTGGCCGAGGGCACCGAGGTGCCGGTGCTGGAACGACTGCGCGCCCTGCTCGCGCCGGGCGGGCGGATCCTCGCCGGCTTCCATCTCAGGGGCGGGCCGAGCTCGGCACGCTCCTACTCACCGGAGGAGTTCGTCGCCGACACGGCGGCGGCGGGGCTTCGCGTGGACCACCGGTTCGGCGGCTACGACCTCCGGCCGGTCGACGACGAGTACGCCGTCTGGATCCTGTCCCCGGCCTGACCAGGTCGACTCAGAAGGTGTCCAGGTCGTCGACGGAGACCGTGTCGATGACGGGCGGTGCCGGCGGGACCGGCTGCTGCCGCTTCGTCAGCCGGACCTCCGAGTGCGCGCCGCAGCCGTGGTCGAAGGACACGACGCGTGCGTCGTCGTTGGCGTCGCCGTTGGCGCAGACGCCGAAGAGCGCCGAGAGCGGGCCGGAGAGCCGGACCAGGAACCCGCAGGAGTAGCACTGCTGGGGGGCGGACTTGGCGATCGGTGCGTCCGGGCCGGAGTCGCCGTCGTACCACCGCTGCGCCGCGAGGTCGCGGCCCTCGGGCGAGAGGGTGCGGACCCGGCCGAGGCCGAGGTCCTTGGCGACCTCCCGAACCTGGGCCTGCTCGTCGGCGTCGAGCGGGTCGTCGCCGAAGGAGTACGTCGGCACCAGCCTCGGGTCGTCGTCCGCGACGGGCAGCAGGTCGCCCGGCGACAGGTCGCCCGGACGCAGCCGCTCGCGGTACGGCACCCAGGGCGGCGCGACGATCGCGTCCGACCCGGGGAGCAGCACGACCTCGACCACCGTGACCTGGCGCTGCCGCGAGGCACGGGTGAGCGTGACGGCCCACTGCCAGCCGCGGTACCCCTTGCGGGTGCAGGCGAAGAGATGGGTGACCACGCGCAGGCCGTCGACCTGGTGACCCAGGTAGTCGCCCACGTCGGCGGCGTCGACCTCCTCGAGCAGCGCCGCGCGCGCGTCGTCGACCGCCTCGGCGGTCACGGCGTCGGTCAGCTTGCGCTCGAGGGTGGACACGCGCACAGCATCCCTCATCGGTCGGCCGGTCGTCACGTCGGGGCACCGGTGTGGCGTCGGGGAAAGCAGGCAAGATAGGGGGGTGAGCACGCACGGATCGGACCCGCGGCCCCCTTCGGGCGCTGACGATCCGGGCCGGCCTCACTACCCGCCACCCCCTCCCGCGACCGACGATCTCCCGAGGACCTCGTCCGACGGGGCGGCGGACCCGACCACGGAGCTCACCGAGACGGGATCGATGCGGGCGGTCGGAGCGGGCCTGGGCACCGGCGCCAAGGCCACCGGACGCGGCCTCCGGGGATTCGCCCGGGTGACGGGTCGCGCCGGGCGGGCCACCGTG
>NZ_SSXI01000299.1 GCF_004803405.1 Nocardioides sp.
CAGGACCCGCGCCAGCACGGCGCGCGCCCGGGCCGCACCGAAGGGCGCGCCGGCCCGGTCGTAGAGGTCGACCGCGTCCTCGGCCGCCTCGCGGGCGGCCTCGAGGCGTTCCTCGGCGAGGAGCAGTGCGGAGGCCGCCAACCGGATCCCCGCCCGGTGAGCGCCCCGAGTCACCTCCGAAGCCTCCTCGGTGAGCTCCTTCAGCGCCCCGCGTGCCGCCTCAAGATCACCGGCCTCGGCACTGGCCGCCACCAGCACCTGGAGTCCCTGGCCCCGGAACGTCCTGTCCGCGGTCGAGCACCGCCGGATGAAGCGCCGGGCCAGCGCCGCCGCACCGACCGGGTCGCCGAGGTCGAGGGCGAGCTCGGCCAGCCCCAGGAGGGCACGCGGATGCCCCTCGGCCTGGGCGAACAGCTCGGCCGCCTCGTCGGTGCGGCCCTGCCTGCGGCGGAGCTCAGCCAGCCGCACGAGCGGCTCACCGGCCAGCCCGGGTCGCCGCCTGGCGAGGTCCTCAGCGGCGACCATGATCTGCTCCTCGGCACGGTCCCACTCCCCTTGCTCGACCAGCACCCCGGCGTACTCGCTGCGGCAGATCTGCTGCAGGGCCCGCATCCCGACCTTCTGGCAATGGGCGTCCAGCCGACGACACCACTGCGCCGCTCGATGCGAGTCCTGGGCCATCTCGCAGGCGTTGATCACGTAGCACACGGCGTACCCCGCGTAGGCCGGGTCAGCGATCTCGCCCGCCATCGCCGCCGCGGCGGCGGCGTCCAGCAACCGCATGCCCTCGGGGATCCGGCCCTTCAGCACAAGGGTGATGCCTTCCTGGGCCCGGCCGATCAGCTCGATATCGGGGATGCCGAGCTCGCGCCCGATCCGGACCGCTTCGGCCGCCTTGTCCGCCGCGACGACCGGGTCGCCCTCGACACTGATCGCGAAGTCCGACTCCCACACGACGAGATGGCCGTGCTCGGGAGAGAGCGGCACGTCGGCGAGCGCCCGTGCGGCCAGCGCCAGCCACCCCTGGGCCACGGCGGCCTCGCCACGAAAGGTCAGGTAGTCGAACGCCAGGCCGATCGCTGCGCGGGCGGCGCCCCCCGGGTCACCCTCCTCGCGGTAGCAGCGATAGGCCCACTCGCGCACCTCGATGGTGTCCGCGTCGTCGAGCCACGAGCAGGCATCGCCCAGGGCCTCCACGGCCGCTCCGGTGGGAGATTCTGCGACCGCCTGCCGGAGGAGATCATGTGCCGTCTGCCACCGGGCAGAGGCGAGCGCCGAGATACCGGATTCCAGGGCGGACGGGATCATGCGCGCCTCCGGAATCAGGCTGGCAGGTGGACACGGAACCCGCAACCCGGCCCGCCCAACGGTCGCGCCGGCCGGATGCCGCGCCGGGTCTCAGGGGCGCAGCTCTCCCGCCAGTCCGGATCGACGGCGGCCCCACAGCAGCAGGAAGAGTCCACTGAGCACTGCCAGGCCGCCGGCGATGCCCGCGCCGGGCAGCAGGACGCCGGCACCGGTGTCCGGGAGCGGACCGTCGTCATTGGAGGACAGCGCGACCGTCGCGCTGCCGTCGTCGGAGGTGACCGAGACGCCGCCCACGTCGCTCCCGGTGGCCGTGGCGGTGTTGCGCACCCTTCCGTCCGCCATGTCCGCGGCGGTGACCGTGTGCGCCCGCACCGTGCAGGTCATCGACCGCCCGGGTCGGAGCGTCGTGCGAGGACATCTCACCTTGCCGGCGGTCGGGTCGGAGACGGTGACGTCCCGGACCGTGGCGGTGCCGACGTTCGTGACCTCGATGTCCCAGTCGATGCGGTCTCCCGCGCCGACGGTTCCGTCACCGTCGACGTCGATCGCGTCGGCCCGCTTGGTCAGCTCGAGCACGCCACGACCCGTCGAGGGCAGGTCCACCGTGTCCGGGCTGGAAGCGACCCGCGGGCCGGACGGCGGGGTGCCGGTGGCGGTGGCGGTGTTCGTGATCGAGTCCTGGTCGAGGTCGGCCTGGGTGACCGTGTACGTCGCGCTGCAGGTGATCTGCTCCCCGGGGGCCATCGAAGCCGCTGCCGCGGGACAGGTCACCGGCGAGAGCTCGCCGGAGCCGGTGAATGCGCCCTCGTCGACGGCGACCGCGGTGAGCGTCACGTTGCCGGTGTTGGTCACCAGGAAGGAGTAGGTGATCTCCTGGCCGACCTCGGTGAGCCGGTCGGCGTCCGAGGACTTGACCAGGGACAGGGCGGGCGAGGCCGGCTCGGTGACCGTCACCTCGTCGGGCGGGGACTGCACCGGTGGGCCCGCCGGCGGGGTGCCGGTGCCGGCGGCGACGTTGGTGATGCCGCCTGCGTCCACGTCGTCCTGGGTCACCGTGTACGTCGCGGTGCAGGTCATCTGGCCGCCCGGCGCGAGGGTGTCCGTGCCCGGTGGGCAGCTGATCGCCGACATCGGTCCGCTGCCCGAGAAGGACTGCTCCTCCACACTCACGTCGGTCATCGTCACGTTGCCGGTGTTGGTGACCTGGAAGGAGTAGGTGATCTCCGCACCGGCCTTCAAGGTGCCCGGGCCTGTCGGCGAGGCGGACTTCACGAGGCTCAGCTCGGGGCGGTCCGGAGTGGTCACCGTGGCGGTGTCCGGCGGCGACTCGACTGGCGGGCCGGACGGCGGCGTGCCGGTGACGGTCGCGGTGTTGGTGAGCTCGCCGTTGTCCACGTCGGCCTGGGTGACCTCGTACGTGGCTGTGCAGGTCATCTGGGCACTGGAGACCAGCGACGTTGCCGGGCAGGTGATCGCCGAGAGCTGACCCGCCCCGGAGAACGCGGTCTCGTCGATGGCGACGTCGTCGATCGTGACGTTGCCGGAGTTGGTGACCAGGAACCGGTAGGTGACCACGTCCCCGGCATCGCTCACCGTGCCGGGCACCGCGCTCTTGTCCACCGTCAGTGCCGGCGCGGGGGTGATCGTGACCGTCGAGGTCGACGGCGGCGAGTCCACCGGCGTACCGGACGGCGGCGTGCCGGTCGCGGTCGCGGTGTTGGTCACCCCGCCGGCGTCCACGTCGGCCTGGGTCAACTCGTACGTCGCCGTGCAGGTCACGTCCCCACCGGGCGCCACCGAGGCCGCGGCCGGCGGGCAGCTGATCGGTGAGAGGGACCCGGTGCCCGTGAAGGCGCCCTCATCGATCGTGACGTCGTCCATCGTGACGTTGCCGGTGTTGGTCACCAGGAACGAGTAGGTGATCTCGTCGCCCACCGCGTCCGCGGCGTCGGGGTCGGCCGTCTTCACGACGGTCAGCGCTGGGTCGTCGGGCGTGACCACGGTGGCGGTGTCCGGCGGCGACTCGACCCGCGGGCCCGATGGCGGGTTGCCGCTCGCGGTCGCGGTGTTGGTCAGGTCACCGGCATCGATGTCGGCCTGGGTCATCGTGTAGGTCGCGGTGCAGGTCACCTGGTCGTCCGGCGCCACGGAGGCCGCGGCCGGCGGGCAGCTGATCGCAGACATCGACCCGGTGCCGCTGAAGGCGCCCTCGTCGATCGCGACGTCGTCGATCGTGACGTTGCCGGTGTTGGTCACCAGGAACGAGTAGGTGATCTCGTCGCCGGCCGCGAGCGCGGACGCGGGGGCGGCGTTCTTCACGATGCTCAGCCCAGGGTCGTCGGCAGTGGTCACCGTGGCGCTGTCCTGCGGCGACTCGACTCGCACACCGGTGGGCGTGAAGCCCGCCGCGGTCGCGGTGTTGGTCAGCGCATCGGCGTCCAGGTCCGCCTGGGTCACCGCGTACGTCGCCGTGCAGGTCAGCTGGTCGCCGGGAGCGACCGGGGCGGACGGGCAGCTGATGGCGGACATCGACCCGGTGCCGGTGAACGCGCCCTCGTCGATCGTGACGTCGTCGATCGTGACGTTGCCGGAGTTGGTCACCAGGAACGAGTAGGTGATGACTTCACCGACCGCCGAGACCGAGGACCTGTCCGCGGACTTCAGCAAGGTGAGGCCAGGAGACGACGTCGCGGGAACGCTCACCGAGCCGTTGTCGGTGACCGTCACGTCGTAGGGGTCGGTCCCCGTGGCCCGGGCGGTGTTGTCCACCGACCCGGCATCCACGTCGGCCTGCGTCCACGTGTAGTCCGCCGTACAGGTCATCGACGCACCGACCGCCAACGTCGTGGACGGACAGTCGATGGCGGACATCGCACCACTGCCGGAGAACGCCGTCTCGCTGACGCCGACGTCGCTCAACGGCACATCACCGGTGTTGGTCACCAGGAACGAGTACTCGATCACCTCGCCTGCCCTGTAGGCCGCGGCTGACGAGGGGGACGCCGACTTCACCAGCGAGATCGACGGATCGCTGAACGCGACGCTCGATGTGCCTGGCGGGTTCAGACCGGTCAACGTCACGTTGTCGGGGCCGTTGGTGTAGGTGCCGGTCGTGTCGGAGGTGACGTCGACGGTCACGGTGCAGGAGACCATCCCGGTACTCAGGTTGCCGGTGACGGACACCGATGTCCCGCCCGCTGGAGCGCTGACCGCGCCGGAGGGGCACGTCGTCGAGGTGTTGCCGGGTGCGATGGTCAGGCCGCTGGGCAGAGCATCCGTGAACGACCATCCCTCCTTGGAGCCCAGCTCGCTGGTGTTGGTGATCGTGAAGGTCAGAGTCGAGGTTCCACCCGTGGTGACCCGCGTCGGGGTGAACGACTTGTCCAGCGTCGGGGTGACGTCGAGGACGCGGATGTTGTCGTAGGCGCCGTCGTTGCCGTAGCCGCCACCCTCCTCGTTGCGCATGACGATGCCCAGGGTGTTGCCGGTCATCAGCATCGAGCCGTTGGCCGAGAACCGCCCTGCCCTGACGGAGTGCGCGTTCCCGTTGGCCGAGAGAGCAGTGATGTCCTGGCCACCTGCGTCGATGCAGGGATTGATCGGCGTGCTGGACACCGGTCGTTCCACACCGCTTCCGTCGACCAGATAGAACCGGAGCCTGGGCTGGTCGGGCGCCCAACAGTTCACGGCTGCTGCGTCGACGGAGAACGTCACGAACCGACCGCTGGCGGACGGGAGCGTCAGCGGTGCGGCGGTGCGGAACTGGATCAGGCCGTCTGCGCCGTTGGAGCTGGTGTAGGCGGCAGCCGCGGCGTTCGCGCTCGGGTTCGCCGCACCGGCGAGGATGCCGAGGGCATGGGGCAGCGCCGTCAGATTGTCGTAGGTGGCGGCGCTGCCGCAGTCCCCGGCGACCGTCGGGCTGGTCCGGTTGATGATGAAGCCGTTGCAGTTCGCGCGATTGACCCAGAGGGAGCTGCCGGTGTAGGTCATGCCGGACGACCCTGTGTAGTCGGTCAGCAGGAGGTTCGAGTTCGCGGCACGGTTCTCGAAGTTCTCGGTGTACAACGTCGTCGGAGCGACCGGCACGCCTGGCGCCGCCTGGGCCGCGGGCGTGACGCCTGGGATCGGCGCGGTCGCCACCACAGCCACCAGTGACGCGACCGGCACCAGCGCCGCGCCCGCCAGGCGGAGCGCAGACCAACGGCGGCGCCTCACGTCCGACTTGCCGCGGGGGTGGGGGGACCGGGACGCGGCCATGGCGACGCTCCTTGCTGAAACTACGAGAGCCCTCGAGACAATCGGTCGGCGGACACTAGCATCGCGGGTGCTCGCGGTCTCAGCCGTCCGTGGATGAGAAGTCCGCAGGGATCGCCCGAATTGGTCCGCAGCTTGGTCCTCGCCTGGTCCACTGCTCGGCCCGCACAGGACGCCAGGCGGGTGGGCTCAGACCTCTGCGGCCTCTGCGGCCTCAGCGGCGTCGAAGTCGCGGCACCAGCCGACCGGCGTGACGCTCGTACTCCTGGTACTGCTGTCCCAGCTCGGAGGACACCAGCAGACGCTCCTCAGTGGCCGCCCACGAGACGGCGACGGGCACGAAGGCCAGCGCCGCCATCGCGACGACGTACGAGCCGATCGCGATCGCGCTCCCGCCCGAGGTCGCCAGAATTGCGACGTACATGGGGTGTCGCACGAAGCGATACGGCCCCGTCGTCACCAGACGGTGGCCCTCGACGACGCCGTCGGCGCCGGTCTGGCCCCGCATCACCCGGACGCACCACAGCACTCCCGAGCAGCCCAGTGCCCACAGGACAAGACCGGCGACGTGCAGCAGGGTGCTCGCACGCCAGGTGAGCCAACCCGGCGCCACCACGACCACCACCGGATATGCCAGCGGCAGGACCATGAGCAGCGTGCCCACTCGTGGCACCCGCCACTGGGCTGGTGTGCGGATGCGCGCCGCTCTGCCCGGGCGTTCCCAGAGCAGGACGAGGATCACGACCGCGACGTTGGCGAGGGCCATCACGGCGGCGACGATCCGGACGGCGCTCTCAGGCAAGGCCCCTCCTCACCGCATGATCCGCGCGTCCCAGCCGCGAACGTGGTCTGCCATCGCGCGCGTCCGGCGGTGAGGATCCCGGCCGCGAAACCGAACGTTCGATGTTCGCTCCGGGCCTGAGAAACATGTCCGGCAACAGCTGGAATCGAACCCGGTCACCGGCCCGCCGTCCCGCCTTGAGGTCCTCGGCCCTGGCGTCGACCTTGAGCGTCGCGGACTCGACGATCGAGCCGACACAGACGGGGCACGGCGATCTCGTGGCCCGGCTATCGCTGAGCTCATGGGATCCATCCTAGGTTTCGGCCCCGGGCCTCACCCTGACCAGTCGATGCTGTAGTACTGCGTCTCGGTGAACTCGAGGAGGCCGTCGCGCGCGCCCTCGCGACCGAGGCCGCTCTGCTTGACGCCACCGAAGGGTGCGGCCGGGTCGGACACGAGACCGCGGTTGATGCCGACCATCCCTGCCTCGACGGACTCGGCGAGCTTGAAGGCACGACGCAGATCGCCGGCGAAGATGTACGCGGCGAGCCCGTACTCCGAGGAGTTGACGTGGTCGAGGACTTCCTCGTCGGTCGAGAAGGTGACGATCGGCGCTACCGGACCGAAGATCTCCTCCTGGATGATCGACGCGTCGGGTGAGACGTCGCGGAGCACAGTGGGCGCCACGAAGTAGCCGGACAGGTCGCTCGGCAGCGGCGTGCGATGGGCGACCCTGGCGCCGGAGGCAACGGCGTCGGCCACGGCCTCCTCGATCCTGACCGCGGCCCGCTTAGAGATGACCGGACCGATCTGGGCACCGCGGTCAGCGGCGGGAGCGACTCGGAAGGCTTCGACCGCCGCGCCGAACTTCGCCGTGAAGTCGTCGACGACCGCCTCGTGGACGAAGAACCGGTTCGCTGCCGTGCAGGCCTGCCCGCCGTTGCGGAACTTGGCCAGGAGCGCTCCCTCGACGGCGGCGTCCAGATCTGCGTCGTCGGTGACGACGAACGGGGCGTTGCCGCCCAGCTCCATGGAGGAGTTCACGATCCGCTCCGACGCCTGCTGCAGCAGGATCCGGCCGACCGGGGTCGACCCGGTGAACGAGATCTTCCTGACCCGCACATCCTGGAGCCAGGTCGAGACCACACCGGCCGCATCCGTCGTGGGGACGAGGTTGACCACCCCGTCCGGGACGCCAGCCCGGGCGAGCAGTCGCGTGATCGCCAGCGCGGTCAGCGGCGTCTCGGCCGCCGGTTTGAGTACGACGGTGCAGCCCGCCGCGAGCGCGGGCGCGACCTTGCGGGTCACCATCGCCGCGGGAAAGTTCCAGGGGGTGACCAACGCGGCAACCCCGACCGGCCGATGGGTCACGACCGTACGGCTGCCACCGCCGGGAGCCTCGCCGAACTCCCCGCCTGGGCGTACGGCCTCCTCCGCGAACCAACGGAAGAACTTCGCGGCATAGGACACCTCGCCGCGCGCGTCGGCCTCAGGCTTGCCGTTCTCGATCATGATCAGCTCGGTGAGGACGTCGATGTCGTCGTGCATGAGCTCGAAGGCTCTGTGCAGGATCTCGGAGCGCGCTCGCGGGGTGGTCGCGCGCCACTCGGCCCAGGCCTGCCGGGCGGCATCGACCGCCGCCGTTGCGTCCGCGCGGGTACCGTCACTCACCGCCGCGACGATGGCGCCAGTGCCGGGGTCGTCGACCTCGAAGGTGCTGTCGGCGGCCATCCAGCGCCCTCCGACGAAGAGTCCTCGCTCGGGCTCGAGCGCCGGGATGTACTGGTCGAGGGCATGACTGAGCGTCACGGTGGTGCCTTTCGGTGAAACCCGGTAGGGCGTCAGAGTGAGGACTGAAGGCCGGCCATCAGGGCTTGGCGGCTGGCCCGGACGTGTTCGCGCATGACGCGCTCGGCGCTGTCGCCGTCCTTCGCGACGACCAGCTCCAGCACCAGGTGATGCTCGCGATCGGACTGCAGCGGACGGCCCGGCTGGCTGAGGGAGGTGTTGACGAGGCGGGAGTAGGCGAGCTGGTTCATCAGCATGCGGTAGTGGGCTTCGAGCTTTCCGTTGTCGGCGCCCTGGATCAGGAGGTCGTGGAACTCCTCGACCAGCTGCGCGTAGCGTGCCCGGTCATCACGCGCCACTGCTGCGTCGGCCTCACGAAGATTCTCCTCCAACAGGTCGATCTCAGGCACCCGGCCGCGCTGGGCCAGGAGTCGCGCGGCAGCGCCTTCGAGCAGCTCCTTCATCTCGAACAGCTCAGTGATCTCGCGCCGGGACGGCGTCGTCACGAAGGTCCCGACACGCGGACGGATCTCGACCAGCCCCTCGGTCTGCAGCTGCTTGAGCGCCTCGCGCACGGGAGTCCGGCTCACACCGAACTCCTCGGCAAGAGCGAGCTCTGAGAGCGGTGCGCCGGGGTTGATGGCTCCCTTGATGATGCGCCGCCGCATCTCCTCGATCACCTGACCCTGGATCAAACGGCTACTCGACCCATTGGACGATCCGTTCATCCTGCCTCCTTCGCCGACACGTCGAGGAGATCATCCCAGTCCGGGAAGTGCGGCACCGTCAAAGAACTGCCCTGCGGCGTAGACCATCGGCGCACGGTCGGACACCGCCGCGTGCCGCACACGGCAGATGAAGACCGTGTGCGTGTTCGCCTGGAGCCGCTCGCGGATCTCCACCTCCATCTGGGCACTGCTGCGTTCGATCATTGGACTTCCGTTCGGCCCCGGCGTCCAGTTCAGACCTGCGAACTTGTCCGGCGCCTTGCCTGCGAACGTGTTCACCACGTCCAGCTGCTCCGTCGAGAGGATGTTGATGGCCAGATGGTCCGTGGCGTAGAGACAGTCGTGGGTCGACGACGTGCGCTGCACACAGATCATCACCGTCGGAGGGTCCAGCGAGATGTTCGAGTAGGCGTTGACAGCGAGACCGCGTGGCGAATCGCCGTCCATCGCGGTGACCACGGTCACCCCGGTCACGAACTTGCGGTTGACCTGCTTCATCACGTCGGTGTCTGGCGCGACGGGATGGGTTGCCATCACAGTGCTCCTCGTCATGTCATTGGTCCTGGCCCACGCTGATGATGCCGAGGGCCGCGAGCAGCGCACGCGGATCCCAGGTCACGAATTCCTCGACGATCCGGTCGCCCTCGAACCGCGCGAACGTCGCACCGGTGACCTCGACCTCCTTGCGCGTGGGTGGCACGCCGAGGAACCCGTGCTGGTGTGTGCCGACGCTGTGCCAGCGAACCGCGGCTCGGTCGCCGTCCACGACGATGTCGTCGATCGTGGTGACGAGGTCGGGGAACGCAGCCCGCGTGGCGATGACCGAGGCCTTGAACGCCGTCAGGTCCTGGCCTTCCTCGTCGTGCCGGGTGAGTCGTCGGTATGACGGACTCAAGAGGTCGTCGAGGGCTCCGACCTCACCCCTGTCCCAGGCAGCCTCCCAGGCCGCCCTGATCGCCTTGCGGCGGGCGTCGTCGTCAGGCACGGCCATCTCCCTCAGTCCCGCGTCGTGCGGTGGTCGCGAACTCGCCGGTCTTGGCGTCTCGTCGCTCCTGAGCCAGCTCCTTGTAGAAGGAGACCGCGACGCCGCCGATGATGAACAGGAAGGGCAGCGAGGTCACGATCACCGTGTTCTGCAGGGCGGTGAGGCCACCGCCAAGCATGAGCACGATCGCGGTGACGCCGGTAAGCACCCCCCACAGGACCAGCACGGAACGACGGGGGGTCAGAGAGCCGTTCGACGTCATCATCGACAGGACGTAGGTGTTGGCGTCAGCGCCGGAGACGAAGAACATCACGACCAGCAGGATCGCGACCGCCGAGGTGACCGTCGCCAGTGGGAAGTGGTCAAGCGTGGCGAAGAACGCGCTGTTGATGTCGGTCGCAGTCTGGTCGGCGATCGTGCCGCCCTGGAACATGTCGATGTGGATGGCGGTGCCCCCGAAGACGGCGAACCAGGTGAAGAACACCACGCTCGGCACGACCAGTACTCCGAGGATGAAGCCACGGATCGTGCGCCCCTTGGAGATCCTGGCCAGGAAGACGCCGACGAAGGCACCCCACGAGATCCACCACGCCATCATGAAGTAGGTCCACCACTGCATCCACTGCAGATCGCCGAAGGCAGTGCCCTGCAGGCTCATCCGGAAGAAGTCCGTCGCCCACATGCCCAGGGACTCGGCGTACAGGTTGGCGACGAACACTGTCGGCCCGACGATGAGGACGAACACGAAGAGGAGCACCGCGAGAGCCGCGCTGCCCTGACTGAGGTACTTGATCCCCCGGCTGACACCGGTCACGGCAGAGAGGGTGAAGATCGTGGTGACGGCCGCGATGATCAGGACCTGGCTGACAGATGTGATCGGAACGCCGAAGAGTCGCCCGAGTCCGTTGTTCACCTGCAGGGCGCCCAGGCCCAGCGACGTCGTGGTCCCGAAGAGCGTCGCGAACACCGCCAGGACGTCGATCAGCTTGCCGATCGGGCCGTTGACCCGGTCACCGAGGAGCGGGTGGAAGAGCTGGCTGACCAACGTCCGGCGACCCTTGCGGTACGTCGAGTACGCGATCGCCAAGCCGAACACGGCGAAGATCGCCCACGCCTGCAGCCCCCAGTCGAAGTAGGAGTACTGCAGCGCCCGGATCGCTGCCTCGGGCGTGCCCGGCTCTGCCAACCCGTGTGGCGGCGTGTCCAGGTGAGAGATCGGCTCGGCAACGCCGTACGACACCAGCCCGATGCCCATCACGGCACTGAGGATCATGGCGAACCAGGTGATCGTCCTGAACTCTGGTCGGTCGGTGTCCTTGCCCAGCCGGATCTCACCTGCAGGGCTGAAGGCGAGGAACACCAGGAACACGAGAATTCCGAGCGTCACGACGAGGTAGGTCCAACCGAAGCTCTCGGTCACCCAGTTCAGCGAGTTCGCGGTGACCTTGTTCAAGTTCTCGGTGAACATGACCGCCCAGGCGACGAACAGTGCGGAGACCCCGACGCTCGTCCAGAAGACCGATCCGAGGTGACCCTCGGCACGAGGGGTGCGTTGTCGGCCGCCCGGGGACCGGGCGCCCTCGGCGAGAGGCTCTACCGATGACCGGCTATCGGTCGTGTCCGGCGCGTCAGCGCGGAGATGACTGGACATGGGGACTCCCTCTTCGCCTGTGTCCGAGGCGGAACGACCCGACCTCTGTGGTATGCAAGAGGACGTTAGGCACGTCACATGGGGCGTGTCAATAGGTGTCTAAAATCCGTCCAGCGCGTGGCGGTATATCACGGCACTTCACTCTCACTGACGCCCTATTTTGCAGGCCACAGGCGCCGATCCGAGGATCTGGACGGTCCCGGGCCGACGGTCAACCGCAGGGCCAGCCGAATCCGAAAGGAACCTTCTTGACGCATGCAACACACTGATCTACGGTTTGTTGCATGCAAGACCATCCGTGGCTCCGCAAGCTCGTCCTCTACCGCGAGGCGGTGTTGACCGAGGCGGGACTGGCGCCGGCCATACCCGCCGAGAGGGCCAGCGTGGCTGCTGTCATCAGCAACCCCTGGCTCGGCACCGGACCCCGCGAGGACCTTTCTCCCGCCGTTTCCGAACTGGCTCCCCGGCTGGCCAAGCTGGTCACGGACCGGCTGCTCCAGGCACTTGGCGGCGTCGAGCGGATCGAAGCTTTCGGCAAGGCCGCACTGGTCGGCTCCGCCGGCGAGATCGAGCACGGTGGGGCGCTCATCCACACGCCGTACTTCGGCAACCTCGTGCGGGAGTTCCTCGGAGGGGAGTCGATCATCTGCTTCGCGGACGCCCGGACGGACGCGGGCCAACCACTCGTGGTGCCGTTGTGGCACAAGAGCCACGCCGCGACCCGCAGCCACTACCAGACAGTCGACGTCCGCATCCCCGACGCACCCAGAGCCGACGAGATCGTCGTCGTCGCAGCTGCCTCGACGGGTCCCCGACCACATCCGCGCATTGGTGACCGCACCACTGACCCTGTCATCACGTCCCAGACCCTGGAAGGTGTCCTGTCATGAACATCCGCAAGATCGTCACTGTCGTCGAGGAGATCCGCTCGGAGGGCGGTCGCGAAGTATGGCCGCCGGCCCGGGTCGCGGTCGTCGCCGCTGTGATAGACAACCCGTGGGCAGGACAGGGCTTCGTCCCGGACCTGACCGCGGGAATCGACGCCAACGCGTCAGATCTCGGCGCCCTCCTGTCGCCCTTGGTCCTGGAGGCACTAAAGGCCCCTGCCGAGGCGTACGGCAAGGCCGCGATCGTTGGGCTGGACGGCGAGATCGAGCACGGCTCCGCTCTGATCCACACCCTCAAGTTCGGTGACCACTTCCGCAAGGCAGCGAACGCGACCACCCTGCTGCCTGCCGTCGAGAAGCGTGGTCCGACGGGCGTCGCCTTCGACATCCCGCTCAAGCACATCACCGACGCCAGCATCCGCTCCCACCACCAGACGGTGGAGGTGCGCGTTGCCGATGCCCCTCACCCGGGCGAGATCGTCGTGGCCCTGGCGGCCGCAGCCCAGGGGCGGCCGCAGCAGCGGCTGGCCCCCCTGTCCACCGAGCAGTGAGACCGAACCAGTGAGCAGGCCGACGATCGTGCTGCTCCACGGGGTGGGGCTCGATCACACGATGTGGGAGCCCGTGGCCGCTCTACTGCGCGACCGCTTCGAAGTGCGCGCGCCGGACCTGCCCGGCCACGGAACGTGCCCGCCGGCGCCTCCTGGCACGACTCTGTCCGACCTCGCGCAAGGCGTCATCGCAGACATCCCTGCGGGCTCGCACGTCCTGGGATTCTCACTGGGCGCGCTGGTCGCGCAACACATCGCAGCGCATCGACCCGAGCTCGTAGCAACCCTGACGTCCGTCAGCTCGGTTTGTCGCCGCACCAACGACGAGCGCAGGGCCGTGCTGGGACGGCTTCGAGCAGCCGAATCCGACTTCGGCACAAGCGCAGCCGTCTCGATCGAACGCTGGTACGGCGGCACCGACGTGCCGCAGGAGTGGGTACGCCGTACCGAGTCGACGCTGCTCGCCAACTCGCTTTCCTCATTCCTCGCCTGCTACCGGGTCTTCGCGGCCGGGGACGAGGATGTGGCGCCGCTGCTCGGTCAGATCTCCGCGCCGGCACTGGCAATCACCGGAGCCGACGATCCGGGCTCGACTCCGGAGATGACCCACCGCCTGGCCGAGGTGCTGCCGAACTGTCGCGCGGTCGTCGTACCCGAGACGCGCCACATGCTGCCGGTCCAGCGTCCCCGCGAACTGGTGGACGCAATGACGACCCTCATCGAAGAGGATGCCCATGCCTGAGATCACCCGTCTGGAGCACTTCATCGGCGGCGAGCGGGTCGCGCCCGCCTCCTCGGAGTACTTCGAGAGCACGAATCCGGCTACCCGCGCCGTCCTCTACGAGGCAGCACGCGGCAACGCCGACGACGTCGACCGTGCAGTCACCTCGGCGGTCCGCGCATTCGAGGACCCGCGCTGGCGCGATCTCAGCCAGACGCGGCGCGGTCACCTGCTGCGTCGCCTCGGCGACCTCATCGCCGAGAACGCCGAGGAGCTTGCTCGGATGGAGAGCCAGGACAACGGCAAGCTGCTCCGCGAGATGCGTGGCCAACTGGCGACGCTGCCGGAGTACTACTACTACTACGCTGGGCTGGCCGACAAGATCCAGGGCTCGGTCATTCCGACATCGGATCGGAACATCCTCAACTACACCTCACGTGAGCCGCTGGGTGTGGTCGGCGCGATCACGCCGTGGAACTCTCCGCTCACGCTGACGTCGAGCAAGCTCGCCCCGGCGCTGTGCGCGGGAAACACCGTGGTGGTCAAGCCGTCGGAGTACACCTCCGCGACGATCCTGCGGCTGGCGGAGCTCGTCGCGGCGGCGGGCTTCCCGCCCGGCGCGGTCAACGTGGTGACCGGGTTCGGTGTCGAGGCGGGGCAGGCACTGGTCGAGCACCGCAAGCTGTCCAAGATCTCCTTCACGGGCAGCACGGTCACCGGTTCGCGGATCGCGTCGACCACTGCGGGTCGTTTCATCGGCTCCACACTCGAGCTCGGCGGCAAGTCGCCGAACATCGTCTTCGAGGACGCCAATGTCCCGAACGCAGCGATGGGTGTGGTCGCGGGCATCTTCGCCGCGGCCGGTCAGACGTGCATCGCGGGCAGCCGGGTGTTCGCGCATCGGGCCGTCTACGACGAACTCCTGGAGCGGGTCACGCAGCGAGCGCAGTCCATCCGGATCGGCGACCCGTTGGAGGAGACGACCGAGCTCGGGCCGCTGGCGTTCGCCGATCAGCGCGACAAGGTCGCCGGATACGTCGACCTGGGCCGTAGCGAGGGTGCCCGCGTGCTGACCGGTGGTCGTGCGACAGACGCCGGCCTGGGCGGATGGTTCTACGAGCCGACCGTGCTCGTCGACGTCGACAACGACATGCGGGTGGTGCGCGAGGAGATCTTCGGCCCGGTCGCTGCGATCATGCCGTTCGACAGCGAGGAACAGGTCATCCGCCTCGCCAACGACTCCGACTACGGCCTTGCGGCGGGGGTGTGGACGCAGAACCTCTCACGGGCACACCGGATGGCTGCTCGGCTCGAAGCCGGCACCATCTGGGTGAACACCTACCGGGCTATGTCACCGATGTCGCCACGGCAGGGCTTCAAGAGCAGCGGCGTCGGGGTCGAGCACGGCACCGAGACGATCCACGAATACACCCGGCTCAAGAGCGTCTGGATCAACACCAGCGAGGACCCGGTGGCCGACCCGTTCGTGCTGCGGAGCTGACCATGCCGAACGTGGAGATCACGATCGGGTCCGGCCGTACCCCGGAGCAGATTCGCTGCCTGATGCGCGAGGTGCACGGGGCTGTGCTGCGGGCGGTCGACACCCGCCCAGAACACATCCGGGTGGTCGTGCGGGAGGTACCTCGGGCCCACTGGGCTACAGGGGACGTCACGCTCACCGAGATGGACGCCGGCCGGACCAACGTACAGAGCAAGGGACCTGGCCGCTCGGATGCGGCCGCCGACCTGGAAGACGAGGAGCAGTCGTGAGATTTTCGTTGTTCGTGCACATGGAGCGATGGGACGAAGAGGTCAGCCACCGGCAGCTCTTCGAGAACCTGACAGAGTTGACCCTCATGGCCGAGGCCGGCGGGTTCAGCACTGTATGGATCGGCGAGCACCACGCCATGGAGTACACCATCTCTCCCAGCCCGATGCCGTTGCTCTCCTATCTGGCCGCGCGGACCTCGACCATTCGCTTGGGAGCAGGAACGATCATCGCCCCGTTCTGGAACCCCATCCGGGTTGCCGGCGAGTGCGCCCTGCTCGACGTGATCAGCGACGGCCGGATGGAGGTCGGCCTGGCCCGCGGTGCCTACCAGTTCGAGTTCGACCGAATGGCCGGTGGGCTGCCAGCCACCGACGGTGGCAAGCACCTGCGCGAGATGGTGCCCGCGGTCCGCGCACTCTGGCAGGGCGACTACGCCCATGCGGGCGAGATCTGGCAGTTCCCGACCTCCACCAGCGTCCCGAAGCCGGTCCAGCAGCCGACCCCGCCCATGTGGATCGCGGCCCGCGACCCCGACTCCCATGACTTCGCGGTGGCCAACGGCTGCAACGTCATGGTGACGCCTTTGATGAAGGGCGACGAGGAGGTCGTCGACCTGAAGAACAAGTTCGAGACCGCGGTGGCGAACCACCCAGAGGTCGAGCGCCCCGAGCTGATGGTGCTGCGCCACACCCACGTCCACTCCCCCGACGAACCGAACGGGTGGCGGCCCGCGGCAGAGGCGATCTCGAAGTTCTACCGCACCTTCGACGCCTGGTTCGGCAACAAGACCACGCCGGTAAACGGGTTCCTCGAGCCGAGTCCGGAGTCGAAGTTCGCTGGACGCCCGGAGTTCGAGCCCGACTCCCTGCACAAGACCGCGATGATCGGCACCCCGGAAGAGGTCATCGAGAGGCTCCGCTCCTACCAGGAGCTCGGCGTCGACGAGTTCAGCTTCTGGTGCGACAACAGCCTGCCCCACGAGGAGAAGCGGAAGTCCCTCGAGCTGTTCATCAAGGAGGTCCTGCCGGCCTTCGCCTGAGCGACGCACACACGACCACGGCGGCGACGATCCGAACGGCGCTCTCAGACAAGGCCGTTCCTGACCGCATGGATCGCCGCGGCGGTCCGGGACGGTAGGCCGAGCTTGGTGAGGATGTTGCTCACGTGCCGGTGAACCGTCCGCTCGCTGAGGTGCAGGTTCGCGGCGATCTCGGCGTTCGTGTGCCCGGCGACGATGAGCTGGAGCACCTGTGTCTCCCGCGGACTCAGGGCATGGTCGGCTTCGCCGAGGAGCTCGCGAGCCCGGTCGGCGTCGGGATGAGTATGACAACCCCATTTGGCCCCACTGTGATGCTCTGA
>NZ_SSXI01000231.1 GCF_004803405.1 Nocardioides sp.
CGGGCGCTGCTCCGACGGCAGCACCATCCGGCCCGCGGCGTACGACGCCGCGAGCGGGTCCCGTCCGGTCAGCAGCGCGTGCAGGGTGGACGGCGCGCCACCCACGATCGCGCCGGCGAGCCCGCCGGCCACCGCGTCCCGCACCAGCCATCCGGTCATGTGCCGATCCAACCACCTCGATATCAACCGGGAGGTTGACAAGATGTCGAGGCCGGGGTTTGATCAACCATATGGTTGATCAAGAGGCGCGGCTGTCGCGGATCTTCTCCGCGCTGGCCGACCCCACCCGACGGGACATGGTGGCCCGTCTCGCCGCCGGGGACGCGACCGTGAACGAGCTCGCGGCGCCGTACGACGTCTCCCTCCAGGCGGTCTCCAAGCACCTGAAGGTGCTCGAGTCGGCCGGCCTGGTGACGCGCAGCCGGGACGCGCAGCGGCGGCCGGTGCACCTGGACGCGGAGGTCTTCGACCTGATGACGAAGTGGATCGAGCGTTACCAGCGGCAGGTCGAGGAGCGGTTCAGCCGACTCGACGCCCTGCTCGAACGGATGCAGGACAGCGATGGATCCGCGGTGGATCCCGAGTCAGGCATCAACAACGACACCCGACGAGGAGCATCATCATGACCACATCGACAACGGACACCACTCCTACCCGCGAGGCGCGGATCGAGGCCGATCCCGAGCTCCCGACGGTGCGGATCACCCGCTCCTTCGACGCGCCGCTCCCGCTGGTCTACCGCGCGTGGACCGACCCCGAGCTGGTCGCGCAGTGGCTGGGCCCGCGCAGCATCGACATGGAGATCGAGACCTGGGACCTGCGCACGGGTGGGGAGTACCGCTACACCGCGCGCCGCGACGACGAGGAGCTGGCCCATTTCTACGGGTCGTTCCACAAGGTCGTGCCGAACGAGAGGATCACGCAGACCTGGGGCTTCGACGAGATGCCCGACGCGGTCAGCCTCGAGACAGCGACGTTCACCGACCTCGGCGACGGCCGCACCGAGGTCGACATCCTCTCGGTCGTCTTCTCCATGGAGGAGCGCGCGGCGATGCTCGCCAGCGGCATGGAGGTCGGCATCAACGAGGGCTACGCCAAGCTCGACGAGATCCTGGCCGAGCAGACGGGCAGCGCCAGATGACCATCCCCACCTCTCCGGCCGAGGAGCACCGCGTCGTCGCTGCGGGCTTCACGGCCCGGGCGAGGAATGTTCCCTCCAGCGCCTGGGACGCTCCGGCCCCTGTCGAGGGTTGGGTCGCCCGCGACGTGGTGCGCCACCTGGTGGACTGGTTCCCCGCCTTCCTGGCCGACGGCTCGGACATCAGGCTCCAGCCTGGTCCCTCGGTCGACGACGCCCCGGTCGCGGCGTGGGAGCATCACGCCGCCTCCGTGCAGGCGGTGCTCGAGGCGCCGGCCGCGGAGGACAAGACCTTCGCCCATCCCCGCCTCCCGGAGATGCCACTCCCCCAGGCGGTCTCGCGCTTCTACACCGCCGACGTCTTCATGCACACCTGGGACCTCGCCCGGGCGACCGGCCAGGACGACGCGCTCGACGAGGAGCGCTGCCGGATGCTGCTGGAGGGCATGGAGCCGATGGACGAGATGCTGCGCCGGAGCGGGCAGTACGGCGCTCGGGTCCCGGTCCCCGACGACGCCGGCTGGCAGGCGAGGCTGATCGGGTTCATCGGGCGCGACCCGGACTGGCGCCCGCCGGCGTGACCGATCTGACCGCCGGTGTCGGCGACCGGTCCTAGGCTCGCCCCATGGCGTACGACGAAGGGCTGGCCGAGCGGATCCGCGAGCTCCTCGTGGACCAGCCGGACTTGAGCGAGAAGAAGATGTTCGGTGGGCTGGCCTTCCTGGTCGGCGGCAACATGGCGGTCGCGGCCAGTGGCCAGGGCGGGCTGCTGGTGCGGGTCGATCCCGACCAGACCGAGGAGCTGCTCGCGTCGACCGCGGCGTTCCCGATGGAGATGCGGGGCCGCTCGATGAAGGGCTGGCTGCGTGTCGACTCCACCGACGTCCGGACCGAGCAGCAGCTCGGGGCCTGGGTGGCCCGCGGGACGTCGTACGCCGCGAGCCTGCCACCGAAATGATCGTGCGCGCGTGTCGGCGGCCCACGACAGGATGAGGCCGTGATCGGGATCAGGTCGTTCTGGACAGCACTTCCGACCGAGGGCCGATGGCTGCTGTCCACGGTCGCCATCCAGACCCTCGGGCGCGGCCTCACGCTGCCGTTCACGCTCATCTATCTCCACGAGGTCCGCGGCTTCGACCTCGGACTGTCCGGGACGCTGATGGCGCTGATCGCCTTCGTCGGCCTCGTCGTCACCGGACCGGCCGGTGTCCTGACCGACCGGTACGGCGCCCGGTCGGTGCTCCTCGTCGGCATCACCTGCATGGTGGCGGGCAATGCTCTGCTCGCCTTCGCCACCACGCCCGCCGTCGCGGCACTCGCCCTGGTCCTGGTGGGGCTCAACTTCGGCGTGTCCTGGCCGGCGTTCAACTCGCTCATCTCGGCGGTCGTCACCGGCGACCTCCGGCAGCGCTACTTCGGGGTGAACTTCGCGCTCGTCAACCTCGGCATCGGGGTGGGCGGCGTCGTCGGCGGACTGTTCGTCGACGTCCACCGGCCAGAGACGTTCACCACCATCTTCCTCGCCGATGCGGCCTCGGCACTCATCCCGATGGCGCTGCTGCTCGGTCCGCTGCGCCACGTCCACGGTCGGGCCGAGCGGCCCGCCGACGACACCGCTGCGACGACGGTCCGCTACCTCGACATCCTGCGGCTGCCCGCCGTCCGCTGGCTGACCGCACTCACGTTCGTCGCCACCTTCATCGGCTACGGCCAGCTCGAGGCGGGCGTTCCCGGGTTCGCCCGCCAGGTCGCGGAGACGTCGACCCGGGCGATCGGGCTCGGGTTCGCGGTCAACACCGCGGTGATCGTGGCGTTGCAGTTCTTCGTGCTGTCCAGGATCAGCGGGCGCCGGCGGACCCGCGTGATGATCGTGATGGCGGTGATCTGGGTGGCTGCGTGGGGCATGCTCGGAGCGACCGGCCTGATGCCGGGCGGTGCGCTCGCCGTCGCCGGCGTGCTCGCGTTCATGGGCGTCTTCGCGCTGGGTGAGACCTTCCTCCAGCCGTCGGTCCCGGCCATGACGAACGACCTCGCCTCCGACCACACGCGTGGGCGCTACAACGCGCTCACCGCCGGCGCCTTCCAGGGCGGCGCCATCGCGGGACCGGTCGCGGCCGGGTTCCTGCTCGACCACGACCTCGCGGTCGTCTACGTCGCGACGATGATCGCCGGGTGCGTCGCGATCGCCGCCATGGCTCTCGCCCTCGAGCGGCACGTCTCCGGTGCGGTCAACGGCGTCCCCGATCCCGCCCCGGCGCCGGAGACCGCGCCGACGCCGGTCATCTGACCGGGCTGGCGAACCACAGGGTCCGGTGCGTCCAGCGCCCCGGGCCGAGTCGGTCTCCGGAGCAGACGACGATGACCGCCTGTGGCGGGCCGTCCGTGGCGGCCCAACCCGCGTAGCCGTCCTCCTCGCGTACCTCCACCCGCTTCGTGACGCGGTAGCAGGCCGTCGCGGCGCCGCCGCCGCGCAGCACGATCAGCTCACCCTCCTGCAGCTCCGCGAGCAGCGCGTTGCCCATGGCAGACCCGTCGGGCCAGGTGTGCGTGTTCAGCAGCACGTGCCCCTCGCGGGCGCCCGCCCGCACCCCGCCGCGGTCCCATGCGAAGGCCTCCTTGGCTGCGACCGGCGGCACCCCCGGCACACCGTTGGCGTCGCGTGGCATGCCCATCACCTCGGCGTCGCGGGCGACGCCCTCGATCGTGATGGTCCGGGGCACGAACGCCCGCCGGGGCGGCTCGGCGCACGGGCCGGGGCGCGCGGGTGACTGCGTCGGCTCAGCAGCAGTCGTCGTGGTGCTGGTGGTGGCGGTCGCGGGCTCCCGCGCCCCGATCGGCTCCGGCTCGTCGTCCGTGGTCAGCCACACCAGCAGTCCCAGGAGCAGCACCAGCACGGCGACCGCGGCCGTCGGCAGCGCAGCGCGGCGGAGCGCACGGCTCATGACGCCTCCCGGTGCTCTCGGACGTTCCTCCCATTGTGGACCCCTGCGCCAGGTGCATCGGGCGATCGCGACTATCCGCCGTCGCGGGGATAGTCCTCGTCATCGTCGTCGACGACCGCCCGCTGCTCCAGCACGTCGCCTTCGCTCGCCGTGTCCGAGGACAGGATGGTCTCCTCCCTGGGCTCCCCGCCGTGCAGCGGCTGCGCCTGCTCGAGGTCGTCCGGGTTGGCGCGGTCGGCGTCCTGCGCGTACTCGTCCACCGAGCCGCCGCCGTCCAGCTCCTGTGCCTGCTCGGCCAGATCGGCCTCGTTGGCCTCGCGTGTCTCGTCGAAGGGCTCGCCGTGGGGTGTCATGCCCGTGCGGTGCCCGAGACTCCGGCCCGCAAACGGTGTGAACCGCCGCTGTCGGTGCCGTGCGGGAGGATGGTCAGGTGCCCGAGACGACCGATCCGCTGGCGCGGTTCAGCGAGGCGACGCGCGCGTGGTTCCACGCCGCGTTCGCCGAGCCGACCACCGCGCAGTCCGGCGCCTGGGCCGCGATCGCCGAGGGCCGCAACACCCTGGTCGTGGCGCCCACCGGGTCGGGCAAGACCCTCAGCGCGTTCCTAGCCGGGCTCGACCGGCTGTTGTCGACGCCGGCCTCGGACGAGGCACCCGACCGCGAGCGCAGGACGCGGGTTCTCTACATCTCCCCGCTCAAGGCCCTCGCCGTCGACGTCGAGCGCAACCTGCGCGCACCGCTCACCGGCATCCGACAGACCGCGGAGCGCATCGACCCCACGCATCCCCTGCCCGACGTGACGGTCGGCATCCGCTCGGGTGACACCTCCGCCGGCGACCGGCGCAAGCTCGCCAGCCGGCCGCCCGACATCCTGATCACGACACCGGAGTCCCTCTTCCTCATCCTCACCAGCCAGGCCCGCGAGACGCTGCGCGGCGTCGAGACGGTGATCCTCGACGAGGTGCACGCCGTCGCCGGCACCAAGCGCGGCGCCCACCTGGCCCTGAGCCTCGAGCGCCTCGACGCCCTGCTCCCCCGGCCTGCCCAGCGGATCGGCCTGTCCGCGACGGTGCGCCCGACGGAGGAGGTCGCCCGCTTCCTCGGTGGCTCCGCGCCGGTCGAGATCGTCGCGCCGCCCGCACACAAGCGGTGGGACCTTCAGGTCCAGGTTCCTGTGGAGGACATGACCGAGCTCGCGCAGGGCGCCTACGACGAGCCGGGCGCGGTCCCGGTGCGCGCGAGCATCTGGCCCCACGTCGAGGAGCGGGTCGCCGAGCTGATCGGGCAGCACCGGTCCACGATCGTGTTCACCAACGGGCGTCGCACCGCCGAGCGGCTGACGGCCCGGCTCAACGAGATCGCGGCCGGCGTGAGCGCCGACGGAGTCGATCCCCCGGCCCAGATCATGGCCCAGTCCGGCGCCTCCGCCGGGGCCTCGCCCGTCCTCGCCCGCACCCACCACGGGTCGGTCTCCAAGGAGCAGCGGGCGATGGTGGAGGACGACCTCAAGTCCGGGCGACTCCCGGCCGTGGTCGCGACCAGCAGCCTCGAGCTCGGCATCGACATGGGCGCGGTGGACCTGGTGCTGCAGATCGCCTCCCCGCCCAGCGTCGCCAGCGCCCTGCAGCGGGTCGGGCGCGCCGGGCACCAGGTCGGCGAGACGTCGGTGGGGGTGTTCTTCCCCCAGCACCGGGGCGACCTGGCGCCGGCGGCGGTGGCCGTCGACCGCATGCGGAGCGGTGGCATCGAGGCGCTGCGCGTCCCGGCCAACCCGCTCGACGTCCTCGCCCAGCACGTCGTGGCGGCGACGGCCGTGGACGAGTGGGACGTCGACGAGCTCTACGACATGGCCAGGAGGAGCGCGCCGTACTCCCAGCTTCCGCGCTCGGCCTACGACGCGGTCCTCGACCTGCTGGCCGGACGCTATCCCAGCGACGAGTTCGCCGAACTGCGTCCGCGGATCACCTGGGACCGGGTGACCGGCCGAATCTCCGGACGACCGGGTGCCCAGCGGCTCGCGGTCACCAGCGGCGGCACCATCCCCGACCGCGGTCTCTACGGAGTCTTCCTCGCCGGCGAGGGCAGCAACCGGCGGGTGGGCGAGCTGGACGAGGAGATGGTCTACGAGAGCCGGGTCGGCGACGTCTTCGCGCTCGGCGCGACCAGCTGGCGGATCGAGGACATCACCCACGACCGGGTGATCGTCACCCCTGCCCCCGGCGTGCCAGGACGACTTCCGTTCTGGAAGGGCGACACCGCCGGCCGCCCCACCGAGCTCGGCCAGGCGATCGGCGCCTTCACCCGCGAGCTCGCCGCGCTCCCCGACAGACAGGCCACGGCCCGCATGAAGGCGGTCGGCCTCGACGACAACGCGGCCGCCAACCTGCTCGGCTACCTCCGCGAGCAGGTCGAGGCCACCCGGGTGCTGCCCAGCGACACGACGGTGCTGGTCGAGCGGTTCCGCGACGAGCTCGGCGACTGGCGGCTCGTGATGCACTCGCCGTACGGCATGGCGGTCCATGCCCCCTGGGCGCTGGCGATCAACGCCCGGCTGCGCGAGCGCTTCGGGGTCGACGGACAGGCGATGGCCTCCGACGACGGGATCGTGATCCGGATCCCCGACACCGACGCCGAGCCACCCGGTGCCGACGTGATCGCGTTCGAGCCCGACGAGATCGAGGAGATCGTGACCCGTGAGGTGGGCGGGTCGGCGCTGTTCGCGGCCCGGTTCCGCGAGTGCGCCGCGAGAGCGCTGCTGCTCCCCCGCCGTGACCCCGGCCGCCGCTCTCCCCTGTGGCAGCAGCGGCAGCGGGCGGCCGCCCTGCTCGAGGTGGCGGCGCGCTACCCGTCGTTCCCCATCGTGCTCGAGACGGTCCGTGAGGTCCTCAACGACGTCTACGACCTGCCCGGGCTGTCGGCGCTGCTGCGGCGGGTCGACAGTCGCGAGATCACGGTCACCGAGATCGAGACGACCCAGCCGTCGCCGTACGCCCGGACCCTTCTGTTCGGTTACGTCGCCCAGTTCGTCTACGAGGGCGACTCGCCGCTCGCCGAGCGACGCGCGGCCGCGCTGACCCTGGACCAGGGCCTGCTCGCCGAGCTCCTCGGTCGGGCCGAGCTGCGTGAGCTGCTCGACCCGGACGTCCTCACCGAGGTCGAGGCCGAGCTGCAACGCACCGCCCCCGACCGCCACGCCCGCGGCGCCGAGGGCGTCGTCGACCTGCTCCGCCTGCTCGGCCCCCTCACCCGCGACGAGCTGGTCGCCCGCACCGTCGCCGACGCGGCGCTCGACGACTGGCTGTCCGACCTGGGCGCCGCCCGCCGGGTGGTTCCGGTCCGGATGACGTACGGCGACGCGTGGGCCGTCGTCGAGGACGTCGCCCGACTCCGCGACGGCCTGGGCGTCCCCGCCCCGCCGGGGACCCCGGCCACGTTCACCGAGCCGGTCGCCGATCCACTGGCCGACCTCGTCGGCCGCTACGCCCGCACCCACGGCCCCTTCACGACCGACGAGGTGGCGTCCCGACTCGGCCTCGGGGTGGCCGTCGTGCGCCACACCCTCCAGCGGCTGGAGGCGCAGGGTCGAGTGCTCAGCGGGGAGTTCAGGCCGGTCGGCACCGGCGAGGAGTGGTGCGACGCCGAGGTGCTGCGACGCCTCCGACGCCGCTCGCTGGCCAAGCTTCGGCACGAGATCGAGCCGGTCGAGCCGACCACGCTGGCCCGCTTCTCGGCGGCGTGGCACCACGTCGAGACCGACGCGACGCGTGCCGGCAGGGGCCTGCGCGGGGCCGACGGGCTGCTGCGCGCCGTCGAGCAGCTGGCCGCAGCACCCGTCCCGGCCAGTGCTCTCGAGCCGCTGGTGCTCGCCTCGCGGGTCCGTGACTACGAGTCGTCGATGCTCGACGAGCTCACCGCCGCGGGTGAGGTGCTGTGGGCCGGCCACGGCTCCCTCCCGGGCAGCGACGGCTGGATCTCGCTGCACCTCGCCGACCAGGCGCACCTGACGCTACCGGCACCCGGGACGGTCGAGGACCCCCTCCAGCGGCGGGTCCTGGACGCGCTGAGCCCCGGAGGCGCCTGGTTCTTCCGGCAGCTGGCCGACCAGGTCCACCGCGCCGCCCGTGCCGATGGTGAGGACCCGCCGGACGACACGGCACTCGGTGCCGCGCTCTGGGAGCTGGTCTGGGCCGGCCATCTCACCAACGACACGCTGGCGCCGCTGCGTGCACTCACCCGATCCGGTCGCGCCGCCCACCGCACCCGGCGCACACCGGGTCGACCCGGACGGATCGCCCGCTCCGGCCCGCCCGACACCGCCGGGCGCTGGTCGCTGCTCCCGGCCATCGACACCGACCCGACCCGCCGCGCCCATGCGCTCGCCGAGCAGCTGCTCGAGCGGCACGGCGTGGTCACCCGCGGCGCCGTCGTCAGCGAGAGGGTCACCGGCGGCTTCGCCGCGGTCTACCGGGTGCTCAGCGCGTTCGAGGAGTCCGGCCGCTGCCGGCGCGGGTACTTCGTCGAGGGTCTCGGTGCGGCGCAGTTCGGCACCGCCGGCGCCGTCGACCGACTCCGCACCTTCGTCCGCACCAGCCAGCCCGGCGAGCAGAAGCCGACGGCGATCGCGCTGGCGGCGACCGACCCGGCGAACCCCTACGGCTCCGCACTCCCCTGGCCGAGTGCGGAGCGGGAGGAGTCCGACTCGGCGGGCCACCGCCCCGGACGCAAGGCCGGCGCGATCGTCGTACTCGTCGACGGCGTGCTGGTGCTCTACGTCGAACGCGGCGGGCGGACGCTGCTCACCTGGACCGACGACCCCGACCTGCTCACCCCCGCGGCGGAGGCGCTCTCCACGGCGGTGCGTCGCGGCAGCCTGGGCCAGCTCACCGTCGAGAAGGCCGACGGCACAGCCCTGCTCGGCAGCGGTTCGCCGCTGCGCGAGGCGCTCGCCACCGCCGGATTCGTCGCCACCCCGCGCGGACTGCGGATCCGTGCCTGAGGGCGATGCCGTCCGCAGGACCGCGGACCGCCTCGACCGGGCGCTCGGTGGCCGCACCTTGCTGGCCACCGACTTCCGCGTGCCGCAGCTGGCCACGACCAACCTTGCCGGCGCCACCGTCGAGCGCACCGCCACCCACGGCAAGCACCTGCTCACCCGGCTGGAGCAACCGGACGGCCGTCGGCTCACGCTCCACACCCACCTGAAGATGGAGGGCAGCTGGCTCGTCCTGCCGGCCGGCCGCCGCTGGCCCAAGCCCGCCCACGAGGCCCGAGTGGTGCTTCGCGTCGAGGGCGCCGATGCCGTCGGCTTCACCCTCGGCCTGGTCGAGCTGCTCCCGACCGCCGACGAGCACACGGTCGTCGGCCACCTCGGGCCCGACCTGCTCGGCGCCTGGACCGCAGACGACGAGGACGTGGCGGTGCGCCGCCTCACCGCCGACCGCGACCGCCCACTCGGCGAGGCCCTGCTGGACCAGACGGTGGTCGCCGGACTCGGCACCATCTGGGTCGCCGAGGGGTGCTTCGTCCACGGCGTCAGTCCGGTGACCCCGGTGGGCGAGGTGCAGGACCCCCGTCGGCTCCTCCGCCGCGCACGCTTGATGCTGCAGACGGCGGTACGGCAGGGTCGCCCGGTCACGACCGGCGACCGCC
Source organism: Nocardioides sp. (assembly GCF_004803405.1). Classification (GTDB taxonomy): domain Bacteria; phylum Actinomycetota; class Actinomycetes; order Propionibacteriales; family Nocardioidaceae; genus Nocardioides; species Nocardioides vastitatis. The sequence continues at coordinate 9,730 of NZ_SSXI01000231.1, forward strand.
GGGAGCCGGTGTGGGTCTACCGACGCCAGCGGCAGGCGTGCCGTCGCTGCGGGACGACGATCCTGGCCGGCCAGCTCGGCGCTCCCGGCCGCGAACGCACGACCTACTGGTGCCCTGCGTGCCAGCCGACCACGCCGCCCGAGTCAACCTGAGAAATCGCTGTGACCCATGCGTGCTCGGAACACGTCCTGGGTCGTCCGACGTTTTCGTGACATGGGAACGCACAGCCACTTCAACGGACTCAAGACGGCAGGGCTGTTCGCCGCCATCTTCGCTCTGCTGCTCGCTGTCGGCGGCCTGATCGCGGGCGCGACCGGCAACAGCATGTTCATCTGGTTGTTCGCCCTGCTCGGCCTCGCCACCACCGGCTACAGCTACTGGAACTCCGACAAGCTCGCGATCCGTGCCATGCGCGCCTTCCCGGTCACCGAGGCTCAGGCGCCGGGCCTGTACGCGATGGTGCGTGAGCTCTCGACCGTCGCCGGCAAGCCGATGCCCCGGCTCTACATCTCCCCGACCCAGGCGCCGAACGCCTTCGCCACCGGCCGCAATCCTGAGCACGCCGCCGTCTGCGTGACCGAGGGCATCCTCCAGATCCTCGACGACCGCGAGCTGCGCGCGGTGCTCGGTCACGAGCTCATGCACGTCTACAACCGGGACATCCTGACCGGCTCAGTGGCGGCCGCGATCGCCGGCGTGATCAGCTCGATCGGACAGTTCCTCGCCTTCACCTCGATCTTCGGCGGCGGCCAGGACGAGGACCGGCCCAACCCGCTGGTCATGATCGGCATGGCGCTGCTCGCCCCGTTCGCGGCAGCGGTGATCCAGATGGCGATCAGCCGCACCCGGGAGTACGACGCCGACGAGGACGGGGCACGGCTCACCCGCGACCCACTCGCCCTGGCGTCGGCGCTGCGCAAGCTGGAGCACGGCACCGCGCGGGCGCCGCTGGTCCCGACGCCCCAGCTGCAGAGCGCCAGTCACCTCATGATCGCCAGCCCGTTCCGCGCGCAGGACCTGTCGCGGATGTTCTCGACCCACCCGCCGATGGCGGACCGGATCGCGCGGCTGGAGGCCCTGGCCGGGCAGCTGCGCTGAGGCTTCGGTGCCGGCGGTTCGATGCCGGAAGTTCGGTCTCGTGACGGTCGCTGCGCGACCTTCTCGACCTCCGGGGGCGCTGCGGCCTCCTCGACCTCCGGGGCGCTAGGCGGCGGAGGCGACGACCTCGCCCGCGCGACGCGGGGAGATCGGGGTCGGGGCGGCGGCGACCAGGGCGGCCTCCTCGACGGCGACGGCGTCCGCGACCTCGCGGAGCACGTCGGACAGGGGCATCTCGAGGGCGTCGCAGAGGGAGAAGAGCAGCTCGGAGGATGCTTCCTTCTGGCCTCGTTCGATCTCGGAGATGTAACCGAGGCTGACGCGGGCGGCGCCGGAGACCTCACGCAGGGTCAGGCCGAGCTCGGTGCGACGGCCGCGCAGCACGTCGCCGAGCAGGCGGCGAAAGAGCACCATCTCGTTCTCCTCTCCCCGCGTCGGTCCGGGCCTCGATCGGTCGATGATCCGGGATATCGGGCTCAACGCTACCCGAGGGCTGGTTCTTCCGGTTGGCGACCGGCCGATCCGATGATCTCGCGCAGCACCGAGACCGCGCGGTCGACCGTCGACTCCTGGATCATGAACCGGTCGCCCGGAAGGGCCAGCTCGTAGGCCACGCTGCGATCGGGACCGGCGACGGCGATGAAGACGGTGCCCACCGGCTTGTCCTCCTGCGGCTCCGGACCCGCGACGCCGGTCGTGCTCACCCCGTACGTGGTGCCGAGGAGGCGTCGTACTCCCTCAGCCATGGCGACCGCGCACTCCGCGGACACCACGCCGTGCTGGGTCACGATCTCCTCGGGCACGTCGAGCACCCGCTTCTTGATGTCGGTCATGTAGCTGACCACGCCGCCGGCGAACGACGTGGACGCGCCCGGCACCGCGGTGATCCGCGCCGCGAGCTTGCCGCCGGTCAGGGACTCCGCGGTGGCGACGGTCGCGTCCTGCTCCTGCAGGACGAGCAGCAGATCCTCGGCCGGTGATCCCATTGCCGGGATCCTGCCACAGCGGGCCAACCGGCCCGCTCAGCGGCGCCGCACCACCCGGATCGTCTCGGTCGTTCTGGCCGGTGCGAGCAGTGCGCTGCCCGAGTACCGGATGCTGAGCCGCTTCGGTCCACGGTGGGCGAACTTCGTCAGGAGCACGGTCGCCTTGCCGTCGACGACGCGTGCCGTTCGGGTCGCCTTGCCCGCACTGCTGATCGACACCGTTCCCTGGGCCGGCACGCCGTCGACGCTGCCGACCCGCACGACGACCGTGGCGCGCGTCCGGTCGACCACGATCCGTTGCGGCCGGATGGTCGTCGTGAGCCTCGGGGACGCCTTGCCGACGGCCAGGGTGGTGACGTCCTGACCAGCCAGCACGGCCGCGTCGCCGCCGTACCTGGCCGTGAGGCGGTACGGCGCACTCCTCGGCGGCAGACTCCTCGCGGGGATCGTGATCACGACCGCGCCGTCGGCCAGCGTGCCGCTGCCCAGTCGCCTCGCGCCGTGCCACAGCGTCACCGTGCCGGTCGGCGTCAGGCCCGGGGCGGTCACGGTGACCCGCACGCGGGTCGGCTTCCCGTAGACCAGTCTGCCGCCGGTCGCGGTGACGGTCGGGGTCGCCCTGGCCACCGAGACCGGGACGATGACCTCGGTTCCGGTCTGGGCGCCGACCAGGGTCAGCTCGACCTCGCCCTCCCCCAGATCGTCCGGGAGCGCGACCGAGACGCCGGCGGTGCCGTACCGGTCGTACGGCGTGCCCGGCGGCTCGCCGTTGGTCACGCCCGCCGTGCCCAGCAGGGTGTCGCCCAGCTTCACCTGGATCTCGGAGTCCTGGACGTCGAGTGCCCCGGTCATCGACCACGACGCCACGTCGAAGCTGACGGTGCCGCCCGGCACATAGTGCGCGGGCGCGTCGCCCGGGAACTCGACCTCGACAGCGCGCTGGCGGTAGTCGACGGCGAGCGGCGATCCTGCGGCCGCGAACGTCGCCATGTAGTCGACCATCGCCTGCAGGTCGACCTTGCCCGTGTCGGTCTTCCCGGCGCCCTTGGCGAACTCGCGGAAGTTGTCGCCTCCGGCGGCGAGGAACGAGTTGGCCGTGACCGAGTAGGACGCGGTCGGATCGATCGGCTCACCGTGGAGCCACATGCCGGTGACCTCACCGGCGAACGTCTCGGTGGTCCCGACCGTCACCCCTGTCTCGACGTAGGTGTAGGTGAAGCCCTCCGAGACTCCCAGCCGCAGGAACGGTCGGCTGGGGACCCCTCCTGCTGCGTTGCGCTGCCACTGCTGCTCGAGCAGGGTCTCGATCTGGGCGCCCGTCAGGTCCATGTTGATCAGCGTGTTGGCGAACGGCTGCACGTTGGCCGCCTGCCGGTAGGTGAGGTCGCGGACCTCGCCGTTGACGGTGCCCGCCATGTTGGCGCGCAGCCCGCCGGGGTTCATGAACGCGATCTGCGCCGCGCCGGCCTCGGGGGTCTCGGTCGCCCAGCGCTGGACCTCCGCCACCAGGTTGCCGAGCGTCGACTCACCGCCCCGGTTCTCGACGATCGCGGGACTGTTGCTCGAGTTCAGGCCCCAGTAGCGGGCCCGGTCGAACGATGCCTCGATCTCACCGAGCTTGGCCGCGCCCAGCACTTCGGCCTCCGCCTTCGCGGCGTCGACGATCGGCGTGACGGCCGGATCGGCCGGGAAGGCACCGCCGGTCAGCCCCACCACCTGCTGGGTCTTCGCGACGACCTGGTCGGTTGCGCTGTCGTAGCTGAAGACCAGCTTGTTCAGGTTGGTGCCGTACTGGCCGGCCGAGACCACGGGACGCTCCGTGACCGCACGACCCTCGCTGACCCACGCGGGCACCGGGATCGAGCAGTCGTAGGCGAGGTGGGTGTGGCCGGAGATGATCGCGTCCACGTCGCCGGAGACGTTCTGGGTGATGTTGCCCCAGACGGTGCCCTCGTCGGTGAAGCTCGGCGAGGCGCAGCTGGTGGACGGGGAGCCCTCGTGCACGAGCAGCACGACGATGTCCGCCCCGTCCGCGCGCAGCTGGGCGGCCGCCTCGTTGGTGGCGTCGACGATGTCGGTCACGGTGACACCCTCGATGCCGGCCGGCGAGACGAGGGCGGGGAGCTCCTCGGTCACCGCGCCCACGAAGCCGACCTCGACGTCGCCGAAGCTCTGCGTCCACGTCTCGGCGAGGTCGTCGCGCCCCTCCGGCTCGACGACGTTGGCCGCGATGTACTCCCAGTCCGCCCGGTCCTGGACCCGCCCGACGAGATCCTCGTAGCCCTGGTCGAACTCGTGGTTGCCCGCGGCCGAGACCTCCAGGCCGGCCTCGTTGAGGGCGTCGATCGTCGGGACGTCCTGCTGGATGAAGGACTCGAAGGTGGACGCCCCGATCAGGTCCCCCGCCGCCGCGAACACCGTGTTCGGGTTCTCCGAGCGCAGCTGCTTGACCGCTCCGGAGAGCACCTCGGCGCCGGCGGCGTTGCTGCCGTCCGCGAGGAGCCGTCCGTGGAAGTCGTTGGTGCCGAGGATCTGGATGTCGGTCGTCGAGTCGACGGTGATCGGCACCGTGATCTCGGTGCCGGTGTTGGTCCCGACCAGGGTGAGGCTCTTCTCCCCGCCGGTGGTCGACTCGGGCAGCGGCACCGCGACGGATGCGGTGCCCACGTCGTCGTACGGTCGGTTCCCGATCGTGTTGTCCACCGGGACGGTGCCCAGCACCCGGTCCCCGAGCCTCACCTCGACCTGGGCGTCGGCCCGGTCGCCGGCGGCCGACATGGCCCACGACGCGACGTCGAAGGCCACGGTCTCACCGGGCGCGTACGCCTCGGGGGCGTCCGCCGGGAATGCGACCTCGACCGCGCGCTGGCTGTAGTCCACCGGCAGCGGGTCGGTGCCGTACTGCTTCATGTAGTCGACCATCGCCTCGAGGTCGACCTTGCCGGTGTCCACCTTGCGGCTGCCCTCGGCGAGCTCCCAGAAGTTGTCACCGCCGCCCGCGAGGAACGAGTTGACCGTGACCGAGTACGTCTCCGCCGGGTCGATCGCGACGCCGTCGAGCCACATCCCGGTGACCTCGCCACGGAAGGTGGCGACGGGAGCAGCGTTCGGGACCGTCACCGTCTCCGGCGACTCCTCGTAGGTGTAGGTGAAACCCTTCGAGACGCCGAGGCGGAGGAACGGCCGCGACGGTACGCCGCCCTGTGCGGTGCGCTGCCACTGCTGCTCGAGAACCGTCTCGAGCTGCGCGCCGGTCAGCTCCATGTTGACCAGGGTGTTGGCGAACGGCTGCACGTCGGCTGCCTGCCGGTAGTTCAGGCTCCGCAGCTCGCCCTCGGCCGTGCCCACCATGTCGGCGCGGAGGCCACCGGGGTTCATCAGGGCGATGTCGGTCTCGATGCCCGCCTGGTCAGTGGCCCAGCGCTGGATCTCGGCGACCTGGTTGCTGAGGGTGGACTCGCCGCCGCGGTTCTCCGTGGGGGTGCCCTCGGCGAGGTAGCGCGCGCGGTTGAGGGGGCCGTCCATCCTGCCGAGCGGCTTGGCGCCCTCTACCTCGGCGAAGGCGACCGCCTGGTCGACGATCGGCTGGACGTCGGCGTGCGGGGCATGGCCGACACCTGCCGTGGCGACGACCTCCTGGGAGATGCCGGCGAGCTCGCCGGTGGCCTCGTCGTACTTGAAAACGAGCTTGTTGAGGTTGGTTCCGTACTGGCCGGCCGAGACCACCGGCCGCTCGGTGACCGCGCGGCCGTCGGTGGCCCACTCCTCCACCGGGTACTTGCAGTTGTAGGCCAGGTGGGTGTGGCCGGAGATGATCGCGTCCACGTCGGCCGAGGTGTTCTGGACGATGTTGCCCCAGTCCGTGACCTCGTCGGTGAAGCTCGACGAGCCGCAGTCGGTCGTCGGCGAGCCCTCGTGGACCAGCAGGATGACCAGGTCCACGGGCGGCTGTCCGTCGGTGCCGGACCTCAGCTCCGCCGCGGCCGCGTTGGTCGCCTCGACCACGTCGGTGACGGTGACGCCCTCCATCCCGGCGGGGTTCACCAGGGACAGGAGGTCCTCGGTCACCGCGCCGACGAACCCGACCCGGACGCCGTCCATCTCCTTGACCCAGGTCTCCGCGAGCTTGTCGTTGCCGGCGGGCTCCACCACGTTCGCGGCGAGGTACTCCCAGTCGGCACGGTCCTGGATGCGGCCGACGAGGTCCGCATAGCCCTGGTCGAACTCGTGGTTGCCGGCAGCCGAGACCTCCAGGTTCATCGCGTTGAGCGCGTCGATGGTCGGTACGTCGTTCTGGATGAACGACTCGAACGTGGACGCGCCGACCAGGTCGCCGGCCGCGACGAACACGGTGTTGGGGTTCTCCGAACGCAGCTCGTCGATCGCCGTCGCGAACGGCGCCGCACCTGCGGCGTTGCCGCCGTCGGGCAGGAGGCGACCGTGGAAGTCGTTGGTGCCGACGACCTGGATCTCCTTGTACGTCGTCGGCGTGAATTCCGGGACGTCGATCCCGATGATCTCGGGGTTGTGGTCGGAGGTCGCGAACGGCAGGTTCGGCTGCCAGAAGTCGGTGACGTTGTAGTTGTAGCGGCTGTACTGGAAGGAGATCGCCTCGTTCGCGTTGATCTCCCAGATGTCCGCGCCGGTCACCATCGCCATCGCGGCCTCGTTGCCGAAGACATGGTCGAGCGAGCCGGACAGGCCGGAGAAGGAGTAGCTCTCCTCGCCGTGGGTGTCGGACTCGATCTGGGTGAAGCCGCCCTGCTCGAGGGTCCAGATCGGGTCCTCCTTGGAGTAGGAGTTGAAGTCACCGGCGAGGAAGACCGCCTCGATGCCGTGGCCGGTGGCGAAGTCGTCGGCGAACTCCAGCAGGCGCTCCGCCTGGCGGACCCGGTCGCCGTTGAAGGCCCCGGTGTCGGGACTGTTGGCGTTGTCGCCGGTCGCCGGAGGCACCGGCGACCGGTTGTCTCCCTTGGACTTGAAGTGGTTGACGATCACGGCGAAGGCGTCGACGTCGGGCGCGCCCTTCGCCTTGAAGGCCTGCGCCAGGGGCTCCCGCGCGCTGGCGAACTCCGAGGTGCCGAAGAGGATGTCGGACTGCCCGACGGTCTCGACGGTCGCCCGCTTGTAGAGGAAGGCGCCGCGGATCACGTCCTGCTCGGCGACCGCGCCGGCAGACACCGCTTCGCCGGGACTCCTGACGTAGGCCCACGTGCCGGGGGCGGTGGCGTCGTTCAGCAGCCGGGCGATCCGGGCCAGGGCGTCGTCGCGGTTGGTCTCGCCGACCAGCTTGATCGAGTTCTCGACCTCCTCGAGGGCGACGATGTCGGCGTCCAGGGCAAGGAGCGCGCGAGTCAGCTTGGCCTCCTGGCGCGCCAGGCTCGCCTCGGTCGCGGCGCCGCGTGGGCCGCGACCGTCGTTGGGCGAGGGGATCCCGGGACCCTGGACGCCGCACTGGTTGTTGCCGATCCGGTTGCCCTGGCGGTCGGTGTAGTACGTGCAGTGCGTGTCGACCGGCGGGCTCTGCTGCGGGCCGGCGGCGACGTACGCCTCACCGGTGGTGTTGAAGTAGTTGAGGACGTTGAACGTCGCGATCTCGAGGTCGCCGCTGCTGCCGAGGACGTCCTGCGGTGCGAGGTTGTCGGCCCGCGTGTCCTCGAAGGTCGCGACCGTGGCGCCGTCGGTGGTCACCTGCGAGCGTGGCTGGAACTTCCAGCGGCTGTTGCGGAAGTCGAGGATGACCGGCGACACCAGGGTCGCCTCCGCGCCCACCCGGATCGGGTTGGCCGTGCCGTCGGCCTTCGTGAGCCACGGCACCGGGAGTGCCTTGTTCGCCTGGTTGCCGAGGTAGTTGGTGGTCGCGCCGTCGTCGAGGATCACGCCGCGGGCGAGGTTGTCGTCCTTGACCGCCTGGAGGGCGGCGGGGTCGTCGTCGTCGGCGACCTCGGTGGGCTGGACCAGCGGCCGGTCGCCGGTGGCCAGGCCGACCTCGCCGTACTGGTTGGTCGAGTAGACGTTGGACACGGTGAGCGTGTCGGTCGGCGCCAGGAGCATGCCCTCCTGCGCCTCCCGGGCGGTCTCGGTGCTCGGGTACGCGACCGCGAAGGGGCTCACTGCCGCGAGCGGCGACTCGAGCTCGACCACGCCGCCCGAGGAGGGCACGATCTGGGTGGCGTCGTAGAACTCGCTGACCCGGCCGGTCACCCGGACCGAGTCGCCGATCTCGACGCCGGCCGGCATCGAGCTGTTGCCCCAGACGAAGATCGCGTCGGACGCGTCCGGCGTGGCGTCCGTCGTACCGCCGGTGCCGGCGGTCTGGACGTACATGCCGTTGAACCCGCCCGTGCGGTACATCGCCGTGACGACGCCCTCGGTCAGCACGGTGGCGTCGCCGGTGCTGTTGCCGGCGGCCGGGGCGAACGGCGAGCGCGGTCCGGTGCCCTGGATCTCCGCGATCGGCCGGAGCGTGAGCTCCTCCGCGACGGTGATCGTGAACGTGACGTCGTCGGTCGTGGCGGGGTCTGCGGCGTCGGTGACGGTCGCGGTGACCGGGTAGGTGCCCTCGGTCGTCGGGGTTCCGGTGAGCGCGCCGTCCGTCGCCAGGGTGACGCCGGGTGGGAGACCGGTCGCGGACCAGGACAGAGGCGGGGTGCCGCCCGAGGCCTGCAACGTGATGTTGGGGAAGGCCATGCCCACGTTGACGTGGACGTCGTCGCGTGGCGCGGCCTCGACCGGGGTCGGGGCCGCGGGACCGGAGCTCTCCGGACTCGGCGTCGCCGGTGCCGCGTAGTCGGTCTGGTTGTTGTCGTCGTCGACGAAGTCGCCGCGCTGGGTCGACGTCGCGTTCGTCAGGGCCACGCCCGTCGCGCTCGTCTCAGAGGAGGTCGCCGTGCCGTACCCGACGAAGTCGACGACGTTCGTCACCGTGTGCATGGACGTGCCGGTGGTGGTGATCGCCGTGGCGCCCGAAGCCAGGATCACCTGACCCGAACCCTGAGCCATGTTCAGCGTCGGTCCCGGGGAGGGCGCAGTGAAGTCCGGCGTCACCGGCAGCTCGTTGCCGACGGTGCCCGCGCTGACCTGCACGAGGTAGTGACTGTGTGCGGGCACCGTCGCGTCAGGCAGCGGCAGTGGAGTGTGCGCGGCACCGGAGTAGCTGCTGGACCGGTACTGCAGCGACAGCCCGTTCGTCGAGAGCGGCCCATCCGTGGGGTTGTAGAGCTCGACGAAGTCGGCCCTCGAGTACGCCGCGGTGCTGGTGCCGCCACCGCCGCCGTAGACCTCGTTGATGATCAGGCCGGTGCTCTGGGCATGGGCGGGAGTCGGCGCGAGCGCGGTGAGGCCGGTGATGGCGAGGGCGGTGCCGAGGGTGCCGACAAGGAGCTTCTTCGCAGAGCGCATCAAGGTTCTTCCAGGGGGGTCGTCAGAGCAGGCCGCAGCGCTCTGGAGCGCGATGCAGGGGGAAGGATGCTGACGATATGTCGGCGACAGGGTCCGCTGGCAAGCAGTTGAGAAAAACCGATGCAACGATTTGGTGAAGAATCAATGTCAGGCCGCACGGATCGCGGCCTGCGCCCTCAGTCCGCGGACGTCTTGCGGATGCTGTGCCGCTGCTTCCACACGTCGCGGAAGAACTCGTAGCCCGACCAGAGGGTCAGCGCGAACGCGACGACGAGCAGCGCCACCGCGACCACCCAGACCACCTCACCGGGGACGTCCAGCCACCCGTCCACCTCCAGGAGGGGAAGGGTGAGGAGGCCGAGCGCCCCGGCCTGTGCGACCGTCTTCCACTTGCCGCTCTGGGCCGCGGCGATCACCACCGACTTCAGGACGGACAGGCGGAGCAGGGTGACGGCCCACTCGCGGACCAGGACCACGATCGTGATCGTCCACATCCACCAGGTGTCCATGATGATCGAGAGGCCGATGAAGGCCATCCCGGTGATCGCCTTGTCGGCGATCGGGTCGGCGATCTTGCCGAAGTCGGTGATCAGGTTGCGCTTGCGGGCGATGTCCCCGTCGATCTTGTCGGTGATCATCGCGAAGACGAACAGGCCCCACGCGACGGTGCGCCACAGGACCGATTCGCCGCCGTCCACGAGCAGCGCCCAGCCGTAGATCGGCACCATCAGGATCCGCAGCGTGGTCAGCGCGTTAGGGACGTTCCAGTTGCTCGGCTCGTGCGCCGTGGTGCTCCCCGACCCCGTGCCTTCGACGCTCATGCCACTCCTCCAGAGTCCCCGACGGGCTCGGCGATCAGGTCGACCCCGTCGGACGCCACGACGACCGCGCGCAGCAGGTCGCCCGAGCGCGCGTCCGGGACCCCGAGGACACGGGTGGTGCCGTCGACCTCGGGTCCCTGATGTGCCGCTCGTCCCTCGATCTCGCCCTCGCCGGTGCCGTCGGGGTCGACCTCCTCGACCAGCACCTCCACGAGCTGACCGATCCGCTCCTCGGCCCGCTGAGCGGTCAGCTCGCCGACCAGGTCGTTGAGGTGCGCGACGCGCTCGCGGATCGTGTCCTCGTCCAGCTTGTCCTCGAAGCCCGCAGCCTCCGTGCCGTCCTCGTCGGAGTAGCCGAACACGCCCACGACGTCCATCCGGGCGGCCACGACGAAGTCGCAGAGTGTCCGGAAGTCGTCCTCGGTCTCGCCGGGGAAGCCGACGATCACGTTGGACCGGACCCCCGCGTCCGGCGCGAGCGCCCGCGCCTGCTCGATCAGCGACAGGAAGCTGTCGGGGTCGCCGAAGCGCCGCATCCGACGCAGCACCGCGTTGCTGGCGTGCTGGAAGGAGAGGTCGAAGTACGGCGCCACGCCCGGCGTCGACCCGATCGCCTGGATCAGTCCGGGTCGGGTCTCGGCGGGCTGCAGGTAGGACACCCGAACCCGCTCGATCCCCTCGATCGCGGCCAGCTCGGGCAGCAGTGTCTCGAGGAGGCGGATGTCGCCGAGGTCCTTGCCGTAGGAGGTGGAGTTCTCCGAGACCAGGAACAGCTCCTTGACGCCCTGGCTCGCCAGCCATTGGCCTTCGGCGAGCACGTCGGACGGGCGGCGGCTGAGGTAGGAGCCGCGGAACATCGGGATGGCACAGAACGTGCAGCGGCGGTCGCAGCCGCTCGCCAGCTTCAGCGGAGCCCACGGGGCGTCGCTGAGCCGAGCCCGCACCTCGGAGAAGTCCTTGATGTCGCGCGCCTGGCCCGGGCCGGCGACGGGCTCGGCGGCCTGGCGCTCGGCCGGGCTGATCGGCAGCAGCAGCCGACGGTCGCGCGGGGTGTGCGGATGCAGCGTCTCCCCTGCCAGGACCGACCGCAAGCGGGCGGAGATGTCCTGGTAGTCGTCGAAGCCCAGCACCGCGTCGGCCTCGGGCAGGTTGGCCGCCAGCTCGTCGCCGTATCTCTCGGCCAGGCAGCCGACGGCCACGACCGCCTGTGGGCGCCCGGTCTCCTTGAGGTCGGCCGCGGCGAGCAGCGTGTCGATCGAGTCCTTCTTGGCGGCGTCCACGAAGCCGCAGGTGTTGACCACGACGGTGTCGGCGTCCTCGGGGTCCTCCACGAGGGTGAACCCGTCGGCCGCGAGCCGGCCCGCGAGCTCCTCGGAGTCGACGTCGTTGCGGGCGCAGCCGAGTGTGAGCAGGGCAACGGAGACGGGCGTGGTGGTCATGTCCGGTCGAGGATAGCCGTGGACGCGCCCGGGCCGGGATTCGTCGAGCCCTCGCTGCAGCCCGTCCCCGCGCCGGACCTCAGCGCACCACGAGCGTCTTGGACACCTCGCTGCCGGTCTCACCCAGGGGTGTCGCAGGCCGCTTGTCGAAGGCGGCGGTGACCGAGCCGTCGGAGGACCAGATCCGCACCGGCGGCACGACCTTGAGCTCGGAGGTCTGTCCGAACGCCAGGTCGCCGTCGAAGACGATCTCGCCCGCGCCGTCGCGCACCACGAGCTGCGCACCGCCGCCGGCGGCGGTCAGCGTGAGCTGCACCGGCTCGCCCTTGGCCGCGGCCGCGTCGGAGACGCCACCGCTCTGGTTCAGCACCGGGGTGTCGCCGACCGGCACCGGGCCGTTCATGACGAGCTGAGCGACCGACCAGACCAGGATGGCCGCCATCACGCCGGCGACCAGCACCGACCAGTTGCGCCCGCCTCGGGTGCTGCGGATCGCGCCGCCCGTCCCGCGCGCGAGCTCGGACTCGAACACCCGGCGCGGGTCGACCGGAGCCTGGGCGTAGACCTCGTCGAACGTGGCGATCAGTGGGGCCGCGTCGATGCCCAACACGCGGGCGAGCGTGCGCAGGTGACCGCGGGCGTAGAAGTCGCCGCCGCACGGAGCGAAGTCGTCGGCCTCGATCGCCTCGACCACGTGCGGCCGGATGCGGGTGCGCTCGGAGATCTGGTCGACCGTGAGCCGCAGTCGCTCCCGGGCGCCTGCGAGCTGCGGCCCGATCACCGGGTCGGCCGCGCCCCGGATGGCGAGGTCGGCGAGGACGACGGTCATCTCCTCGCCCGGCT
>NZ_SSXI01000020.1:0-3304 GCF_004803405.1 Nocardioides sp.
CACGGCGCCGGATCGCGGCCCTCGCCACCGTGGCGGTCGCGGCCGGCTCGGTCGCCGTCGGCGCACTCGTCCTGCGTCCCGACCCCGCCTTCGCCGTCCAGACGGAGGCCGACGGCGACGTCGTGGTCACCATCGCGAGCCTCGAGGACGCCGACGGGCTGGAGCGGGCGCTCGCCGAGCACGGGGTGGAGGCCGAGGTGTCCTACGACCCCAACGGCCCGCGGATCGAGAAGGTCCCGGCTGACCCGCCGCGTGGTCAGGACGAATCGGAGAGTTACTGGGAATCCTCGCTGCAATTCGGCGAGTCGAACTCCTGTGACGCGATCGAGGTCCACATCTCCGACGACGGCATCACGTTCCGGCTGCCTGCCTCGGCGGTCGAGGCGGACACGCCGCTGCGGATCCAGACGGCGGGATCGGCCACCCGCTCGGCCGCCATCGGGGTGGCGTGGGTGGCACCCGTCTGCTGAGGAGCTGATCGACGGCCCGGGCCGCTCCGGACGACCGGGGCGGCGCGGGCCGTCGTACTCCTTTTGGTCGGCTCAGGGCGGAGTGCGTAGACTCACCCCTTGGTGGATCTCCCACATGCTCGGTCGCGCCCTCAATCAGGTGCTGCTCGGCGGGAGAAGCCGCGGAGGGCACTAGCTCAACTGGCAGAGCATCGGTCTCCAAAACCGAAGGTTGGGGGTTCAAGTCCCTCGTGCCCTGCAGGACAGACGAAGAAGCTCAGACGACAGCGCGGACAAGGAAAGGGTGAGCAGCGTGGCGGACGCCCCGGCGGTCCCCGAGGGTCGCAAGGACTCCTCGGGCGACAGGCGCAAGCAGCCCGAGAAGCGGACCGGTCCGGTCACCTTCTACCGGCAGGTCGTCGCCGAGCTCCGCAAGGTGGTCTACCCCTCGCGCGAGCAGCTGGTCACCTACTTCTTCGTCGTCATGGCCTTCGTGCTGGTGATGATCGCGATCGTGTCTCTCCTCGACCTCGGTCTGGGCAAGCTCGCCTTCGAGATCTTCACCGGCGCAGACGACATCTGAGCGCCCGCTCAGGTCTCGTTGACCCTTAACAGCAACTGATGGAGCAGCACGTGTCGGAGCAGTCCCCGGAGTCGAACGCACCGGAGGAGTCCCTGGAGGACACCTACGGCCAGCCGAACGACGGTCCGGACGTCCTGGACGAGCCGCGCCTCGACGCCGAGGTGACCGACGAGTCGACCGACGCCGCGATGGGCATCGACGACACCGAGCCGGCCGCCGACGGCGAGGAGCTGTCGGAGGTCGTCCAGGAAGCCGCCGTGGAGCCCGCTGACGACGACCCGCTCGAGGCGTTCCGCCGTGAGCTGTGGGCCAAGCCGGGCGACTGGTTCGTGGTGCACACCTACTCCGGCATGGAGAACAGGGTGAAGCAGAACCTCGAGAACCGGATCCACTCCCTCAACATGGAGGACTACATCCACGAGATCGTGGTCCCCACCGAGGAAGTCGCCGAGATCAAGAACGGCCAGCGCAAGATGGTCAAGCGGACCGTCCTGCCCGGGTACGTCCTGGTCCGGATGGACCTCACCGACGAGTCGTGGGCCGCCGTGCGGCACACCCCCTCGGTCACCGGGTTCGTCGGGCACAGCCACCAGCCCGTGCCGCTGAGCATGGACGAGGTCGAGAAGATGCTCGCGCCGGCTGCGATCACCGCCGCCGCCGCCGAGGCCGAGGCCGCCGCCGGTGGCACCGGTGGCGCGACCACCCCGGCCAAGAAGCCGATCGAGGTCGCCGACTTCGACATCAACGACTCGGTGCTCATCGTGGACGGCGCGTTCGCCACGCTCCACGCGACCATCACCGAGATCAACGCCGAGGCCCAGCGGGTCAAGGCGCTGGTCGAGATCTTCGGCCGGGAGACCCCGGTCGAGCTGAGCTTCAGCCAGATCCAGAAGGTCTGAGGCTCCAGGCGGAGGTCGGTGCGGTCGCGTAGCGACCGTCACGAGACCGAAGCCGGCAGGTGGCAGAGGGCCCGTATGCCCTCGTCAGGACCACGAGAGAGAAAGAGATACAGGAATGCCTCCCAAGAAGAAGATCGCTGCGCTGGTCAAGGTGCAGCTCCAGGCCGGTGCGGCCACCCCGGCACCGCCGGTCGGTACCGCGCTCGGTCCGCACGGCGTCAACATCATGGACTTCTGCAAGGCGTACAACGCCCAGACCGAAGCCATGCGCGGCAACGTCATCCCGGTCGAGATCACGATCTACGAGGACCGGTCCTTCGACTTCATCACGAAGACGCCGCCGGCCGCCGAGCTGATCAAGAAGGCCGCCGGCCTCCAGAAGGGCTCGGGCGTCCCGCACAAGGAGAAGGTCGGCAAGCTGACCAAGGACCAGGTGCGCGAGATCGCCACGACGAAGCTCCCCGACCTCAACGCCAACGACGTCGACGCCGCCATGAAGATCGTGGAGGGCACCGCGCGCTCCATGGGCGTCACCGTCGAGGGTTCCTGAACCACTGTGGGAGGGCCGCGCTGGCCCGCTGACCACATCTCCTGAAAGAAGAGGACACCATGCAGCGCAGCAAGACCTACCGCGCGGCTGCGGAGACGTTCAACAAGGACGAGCTCTACAGCCCGCTGGCCGCGATCAAGATCGCGAAGAGCTCCAGCAAGAAGAAGTTCGACGAGACCGTGGACGTCGTCATGCGGCTCGGCGTCGACCCCCGCAAGGCGGACCAGATGGTGCGCGGCACCGTCAACCTGCCCCACGGCACCGGCAAGACCGCTCGCGTCCTCGTGTTCGCGAACGGTGACAAGGCCGACGCCGCCCGCGAGGCCGGCGCCGACTTCGTCGGTGGCGACGAGCTGATCGACAAGGTCGCCGGCGGCTGGCTCGACTTCGACGCCGTGGTCGCCACTCCGGACCTGATGGGCAAGGTCGGCCGCCTCGGTCGCGTGCTCGGTCCGCGTGGTCTCATGCCGAACCCGAAGACCGGTACGGTCACCCCGGACCCGGCCAAGGCCGTGACCGACATCAAGGGCGGCAAGATCGAGTTCCGCGTCGACCGCCACGCCAACTTGCACTTCATCATCGGCAAGGCGTCGTTCGGCGAGCAGCAGCTGGTCGAGAACTACGCCGCGGCGCTCGAGGAGGTGCTCCGGCTCAAGCCCGCGAGCTCCAAGGGCCGCTACCTGAAGAAGGTCACCGTCTCCACGACCATGGGCCCCGGTGTCCAGGTCGACCCCAACCGGATCAAGAACGTGACCGTCGACGACGAGGCCACCGCCTGATCGCGAGTTGGGACTTGTGTGAGTCCGAAATGGGAGAACCCGGG
>NZ_SSXI01000020.1:3331-17174 GCF_004803405.1 Nocardioides sp.
GCCTCTAGCTGGTCAGCTTCTCCAGCGCGGCCAGCTCCACGCACACCGCGACGCCGGCCATCGCCAGCTCGACCTCCTCGAGTGCGGGGAAGCTCGGCGCGAGGCGGATGTTGCGGTCGTTGGGGTCCTTGCTGTGCGGGAACGCCGCGCCGGCCGGGGTCAGCGCGATGCCGGCCTCCTTGGCGAGGGTCACCACGCGGGACGCCGTACCGTCCATGACGTCGAGGTTGACGAAGTAGCCCCCCGTCGGTGCGACCCACTCGGCGATGCCCAGGCCACCGAGGCGGGCGGACAGCGCCGCGTCGACCGCTTCGAACTTCGGGGCGAGCAGGTCGCGGTGCTTGCGCATGTGCGTCCGCACCCCGTCCGCGGTGCCGAAGAACTCGACGTGGCGCAGGTGGTTGACCTTGTCGGGGCCGATCGAGGCGAGGCTCAGTCGCTCGAGGTACCAGGCCTTGTTGTCCGTCGACGCGGCGAGCGCGGCGACACCCGCGCCAGCGAAGGTGATCTTCGAGGTCGAGGCGAACATGATCGGCCGGTTGGGGTGTCCGGACGCGACGGCGAGCCCGAGCGCGTCGGCGCTCTTCGTCTCGCGCTCGGTCAGGTGGTGCACGGCGTAGGCGTTGTCCCAGAGGATCCGGAAGTCCGGGGCCGCCGTGGGCATCGCCATCAGCTCGGCCGCGACCTCGGCGGAGCAGACCGCGCCGGTCGGGTTCGAGTACGTCGGCACGATCCACATGCCCTTGACCGTCGGGTCGTCGGCGACGAGCGCACGTACGGCGACCGGGTCCGGGCCGTCGGGCGTCATCGGCACCGTCAGCATCTCGATGCCGAACTCCGCCAGCATCGTGAAGTGACGGTCGTAGCCCGGTACCGGGCACACGAACTTCACGACCGGCTCCTGCGACCACGGGCGCGGCGAGTCCGGGCCGCCCTTGAGCAGGAGCGCGGTGAGCACCTGGTGCATCATCGTCAGGCTGGAGTTGCCCCCGCAGACGACGTTGGTCACGTCGACGCCTAGCAGGTCGGCGAAGATGGCGCGCATCTCGGTCAGGCCCTCGAGCCCGCCGTAGTTGCGCACGTCTACACCGGCGCTGTCCTTGTGTCCGGTCGGCAGGCGGAGCAGTCCCTCGGACAGGTCCAGCTGGTCGGGCCCCGGCTTGCCGCGGGTGAGATCGAGCACGAGGCCGCGCGCCTGCAGCGCCTTGTAGTCGGCCCGCGCGTCGTCCAGGCGGGAGGCGAGGTCGTCGGCGGACAGGGAGGACAGCGGTGTCGCGGCGGTGGTCACGGGGTCATCGTCTCAGCACCGGCGATTTGGACGCGACCCGGTATCGCCGTAATCTTCTCGCTGAAACCTCAAGACCGCCGGTTGTCCGGGCTGCCTCAGCCCTGACCGAAGGTTCCGCGAAAGTGGACGGCCTGCGCAGGGAATCAGAGCATGGGCTGCGGTTGCAGCCGCACGAGGATCGCATCCTCGTGGAACACGCCCTGAGCGCCTGCGCTCAGGGCGTTCGTCTTTCTCCGGGCCGGTGCGGTGGTCGGAAATCCGGAAGGAGACCCATGGCGCGGGCAGACAAGCAGGCCGCCGTCGCGGAGATCGCTGAGTCCTTCAGCGAGTCCGCTGGTGCTGTGCTGACCGAGTACCGCGGTCTCACCGTCAAGGAGCTGCAGGACCTTCGCCGCTCCCTCGGTGCGAACGCCAACTACGCCGTGGTCAAGAACACGCTGGCCAAGCTCGCCGCCAAGGAGGCGGGCATCGACGGCTTCGAGGACCTGCTCACCGGCCCGACTGCGATCGCCTTCATCAAGGGCGACGTCGTCGAGGCGGCGAAGGGTCTGCGTGACTTTGCCAAGGCCAACCCCACCCTTGTCATCAAGGGTGGCGTTCTGGACGGCAACCTCCTCGACCCGGCCGAGATCGGCAAGCTTGCCGACCTCGAGTCGCGCGAGGTGCTCCTGGGCAAGCTGGCGGGCGCGATGCTCGCCTCGCTGAGCCAGGCCGTCTACCTCCTCAACGCCCCGCTCGCCCAGGCTGCCCGGCTCGCCGGCGCCCTGGAGGCGAAGGCGCAGGAGGACCCCTCGATCCTCGCAGGTGGAGCCGGCACGCCGGCACATGACACTGCCGCCGAGGAGGCCCCGGCCAACGCTGATGGGGCCGAGGCCCCCGCTGACGAGGCACCCGCCGAGGAGGCGGCTCCTGAGGAGCCTGCCGCCGCGGCCGCTTCTGACGAGGGCGACACCGCCGAGGCCTGAAGGCTCCGGCGTCACCACCACCTGAAACCCCGGTCCGGGTCGCATGAAGGCGACCGGACCACCCGAGAAAGGAACCGCCATCATGGCGAAGCTCACCACCGACGAGCTGCTTGACGCGTTCAAGGAGATGACCCTCATCGAGCTCTCCGAGTTCGTGAAGCAGTTCGAGGAGACCTTCGGCGTCACCGCTGCCGCTCCCGTTGCCGTTGCCGCTGCTCCCGCCGCCGGCGGCGCCGCGGGCGGTGCCGAGGAGGCTGCTGCCCAGGACGAGTTCGACGTGATCCTCGAGGCCGCTGGCGACAAGAAGATCAACGTCATCAAGGAGGTCCGCGCGCTCACCTCCCTCGGCCTGAAGGAGGCGAAGGACCTCGTCGAGGGCGCCCCGAAGCCGATCCTCGAGAAGGTCGCGAAGGACGCTGCGGAGAAGGCCAAGGAGGCCCTCGAGGGCGCCGGCGCCACCGTCACCCTCAAGTGACCTCGTGGGTCCGTCCCTCGTGACGGACCCACTGCACCGGGTCGGCAGGGCATCGCCCTGCCGGCCCGGTGCGCTTTTCTCACAGAGTGTGGACACCCCGAGCGCGCTCTTGCTACTCGTGAGTATCCTCTGTGTCTCGGAAGCCGGGTGCGGGTGACGCATGACACGGTTCCGGCGTAACGTCCGTCACGCGGCAGCGTTGATCCAACAGCAGCCGCACACGCGGGACGCGACGTCGTGGATCAGACGTGTGCGCTCGCGACGAAGCGGCCAGCAGGGCTGCAGGTGAGCCAGCGGAATTCGAGGGAGAGGTCACGATGGGCGTCGACGTTGAGGTGACGAACCTGACCAAGTCATTCGGCAAGCAACTCATCTGGAAGGGCGTCACGCTGACGCTTCCCGCCGGTGAGGTGTCGGTGATGCTCGGCCCGTCGGGTACCGGCAAGTCGGTCTTCCTGAAGGCGCTGATCGGTCTGGTCAAGCCTGACGAGGGCTCCATCGTGATCGAGGGCACCGACATCGCCTCCTGCTCCGAGAAGGAGCTCTACGAGATCCGCAAGCTGTTCGGCGTGCTGTTCCAGGACGGCGCGATGTTCGGCTCGATGAACCTCTACGACAACGTCGCCTTCCCGCTGCGCGAGCACACGAAGAAGAGCGAGTCGGAGATCCGTGACATCGTCATGGAGAAGATGGACCTGGTCGGTCTTCTGGGTGCCGAGATGAAGCTTCCCGGCGAGATCTCCGGGGGTATGCGCAAGCGCGCGGGCCTCGCTCGCGCTCTGGTGCTGGACCCGGAGATCCTGCTGATCGACGAGCCGGACTCCGGTCTCGACCCGGTCCGCACCTCCTTCATCAACCAGCTCTTCATCGACCTGAACGCGCAGATCGACGCCACCTTCCTGATCGTGACCCACGACGTCAACAGCGTCCGGGTGGTTCCCGACAACATCGGCCTGCTCTACCACAAGCACCTCGCCATGTACGGTCCGCGGGAGATGCTCCTGTCGTCCGACGAGCCGGTGGTGCGCCAGTTCCTGAACGCGCAGACGGTGGGGCCGATCGGCATGTCCGAGGAGAAGGACGCCGACCAGCTCGCTGCGGAGAAGGGCATGGACCTGCCGCCGCTGCCGCCGATCCCGCTCCAGCTGGAGCCGTCCAACGGCATCCCGCGTCGCAGCCAGCGCCCGCCGGGCGAGTGGTGTCGTCAAAACGGCGTGACGCCGCCGCCGGGCTCTTTCCAGCCCTTCGGCGCCACGGCGATGGGCTGAGAGAGACTGTCGATGTCGTCTACGACGGCCCGCGTCCTTGCGCCAGTTGGGACGGCGGGCAAGCTCTTCGCGTTCGGCCTTGATGTCGGCCGGAGCCTGTTCCGCCGGCCCTTCCAGATGCGCGAGTTCATCCAGCAGGCCTGGTTCATCGCGTCGGTCACGATCATCCCGACCGCGCTGGTCGCGATCCCCTTCGGTGCGGTCATCGCGCTGCAGGTCGGAGGCCTGATCAAGCAGTTCGGCGCGCAGTCCTTCACCGGCTCCGCGTCGGTGCTGGCGGTCGTCCAGCAGGCCGGCCCGATCGCGACGGCGCTCCTGATCGCGGGGGCCGGCGGCTCCGCCATCGCCGCCGACCTCGGCGCGCGCAAGATCCGTGAAGAGCTCGACGCGATGATGGTGCTCGGCATCGACCCGATCCAGCGCCTCGTGGTCCCGCGCGTGCTCGCCTGCATGCTCGTCGCCGTCTTCCTCAACGGCATGGTCAGCGTCGTCGGCGTCGCTGGCGGCTACGTCTTCAACGTCATCCTGCAGGACGGGACGCCCGGCGCGTACCTCGCCAGCTTCACCGCCTTGGCTCAACTGCCCGACCTGTGGATCGGGATGGTCAAGGCGCTGGTGTTCGGACTGATCGCCGCTATCGTCGCCGCCTACAAGGGGATGAACGCAGCAGGCGGACCGAAGGGCGTGGGGGATGCGGTGAACGAGTCCGTGGTCATCACCTTCCTGCTCCTCTTCGTCGTCAACTTCGTCCTGAGCACGATCTACCTCCAGATCGTCCCGCCGAAGACAGGGTGAGGCGGACATGGCGAACACGAAGACGGTCTACGAGCGACCACTCAAGGGCCTCGACAACCTCGGCGACGAGCTGTCGTTCTACATCAAGGTGCTGCTGGCGTTCCCGCGCTCGGTGAGGCGCTACCCGCGCGAGATCCTCCGCATCCTCGCGGAGGTCACGCTCGGGTCCGGTGCGCTGGCGGTCATTGGCGGCACCGTCGGCGTCATCATCGGCATGACGTTCTTCACCGGTGCCCAGGTCGGCCTGTCCGGCTACGCGGCGCTCAACCAGCTCGGCACGGCAGCGTTCTCCGGTTTCGTCTCGGCGTACTTCAACACCCGTGAGATCGCTCCGCTCGTCGCGGGCATCGCGCTCGCGGCGACCGTCGGCTGCGGCTTCACCGCCCAGCTGGGCGCGATGCGGATCTCCGAGGAGATCGACGCCGTCGAGGTGATGGCGATCCCGTCGATGCAGTTCCTGGTCACCACGCGCGTCGTCGGCGGCCTGATCGCGATCATCCCGCTCTACGTCGTGGGACTCCTCTCGTCCTACGTCGCGAGCCGGCTGGTCGTCACCCAGTACTACGGACAGTCCTCGGGCACCTACGACCATTACTTCAACCAGTTCCTGCCACCGGGAGACGTGCTGTGGTCCTTCGGCAAGGTGCTGGTGTTCGCCGTCGTCGTGATCCTGATCCACTGCTACCACGGCTACACCGCCTCGGGCGGTCCTGCGGGCGTCGGCACTGCGGTGGGCAAGGCGGTTCGGACCAGTATCGTGGCGATCAACGTGATCGACCTCTTCCTGTCGATGGCCATCTGGGGTGCCTCGACCACCGTCAGGCTCGCGGGGTGATGCGCTGATGGAGAAGATCCTGTCCGCCCACAAGGCGCTCGGCGTCGTGTTCCTCTGCCTTCTCATCCTCGGCGTGTGGCTGACCTACGCCACCTTCACCAAGAAGTTCGCCGACTACGAGGAGGTGACCCTCGAGACCTCGAGCGTGGGCCTCCAGCTGCCGAGCCGGGCCGACGTGAAGATCCGCGGCGTCATCGTCGGCGAGGTTCTCGAGGCTAAGGCCGGTGACGGCCACGGGGCCGTGATCACCCTCGGGCTCTATCCCGACAAGGCTGACGTGGTCCCGGCCAACGTGACCGGAGCGATCGTGCCCAAGACCCTCTTCGGCGAGAAGTACGTCTCGCTGGAGATCCCCGAGAGCGGCCCGTCCGGCACGCTGAAGGCCGGTGCCGTGATCGACCGCACCGAGGTCAGCACCGAGCTCGAGGAGGTCCTCTCCGACCTCTATCCGCTGCTGCGGACGGTCCGGCCCGCCGATCTCAACATGACCCTCACCGCGATGGCGACCGCGCTCGAAGGCCGGGGCGAGGAGCTGGGCGCGAACCTCGAGACGCTCGACACGTACCTGAAGCGGCTCAACCCCCAGATCCCCGCGCTGCTCGAGGACTTGCGGCTCACCGCGGAGGTCTCCGACGTCTACGCCGACATCCTGCCTGAGGTGGTCCAGATCCTCGACGACACCGTCAAGACCACCGGAACGCTCGAGGAGCGCGAGGTCGCCCTGACCGCGACGCTGCGCGACGTCCGTTCCTTCGCCGACACCGCACGGTCGTTCCTCGACGCCAACGCGGACCGGCTCGAGCGGTTGGGTGTGCTGAGCACCCGGACGCTCCGCCTCCTGGCTCGCTATGCGGTCACCTTCCCCTGTGTGTCGAAGGGGATCGTGAACACCCAGGGCCGACTGGCCCAGACCTTCCGCGGCTTCGAGCTCCACATCGTGCTCGAGACCCTCAAGGACCAGCCGCGTGCCTACACCCCGGAGGACCGTCCCATCTTCGGCGCCGACAACGGCCCCAACTGCGTCGGGCTGCCGAATCCGCCCTACAACCAGGACAACCCGGCACCGGGTCAGCCGCGCCTCAAGGACGGGACGGCCAGCAGCACCGGCAAGGGCAACCACAGGGTCGCGCCCGCCTTCGGCTACTTCGGCACTCCCGACGACGTGTCCGCCCTGCGCGGGATGCTCGCCGAGCGGTACGGCGACGGCGGCTCCGACATGGACGTGCTCCTGACGGGTCCGCTCGTGGCCGAGGGGGGTGCCAGCCGATGATCCGGGGACTCGACAAGCGGACCGCCGGTGACCTGACTCGCCTGGTGATCTTCATGGTGCTCACGGCGCTGGCGACCGGCGTCCTGATCGTGACCATCGGCAACCTGTCCTTCGGGTCCACGAGGAACTACAGCGCCGACTTCGTCGATGCGACCGGCGTGAACAAGGGCGACGACGTCCGGATCGCCGGCGTGAAGGTGGGGTCGGTGGAGAACGTCGAGATCGCGGGCGCGCACCGGGCTCGGGTGACGTTCAAGGTCGACGCCGACACGGTGGTCGACCAGGGCACGCACGCCACCATCCGCTACCGCAACCTGATCGGTCAGCGCTTCATCTCGCTGACCCAGGAGGGCGAGGGTGGCGAGCGGCTGGCGGAGGACGACGTCATCCCGACCGACCGCACCAAGCCGGCCCTGGACCTGACGGTCCTGTTCAACGGGTTCAAGCCGCTGTTCCAGGCCCTCTCGCCCGACGACATCAACAAGCTCTCGTTCGAGATCGTCCAGGTGTTCCAAGGCGAGGGCGGCACCATGGAGAGCCTCCTCTCCAGCACCGCCTCGCTCACCCAGACCCTCGCTGACCGCGACAAGGTGATCGGTGACCTGCTGGTCAACCTCGAATACGTCCTCGACCACGTCGCCGACCGCGACCAGCAGCTCAGCGAGCTCATCGGCAGCTTCCGTCGCCTGATCGGCGGGCTGAACGACGATCGTGAGGCGATCCTCTCCTCGCTCGACTCGATCTCCGCGCTGTCGGTCCACACTGCCGCCCTCGTCAGCGACATCAAGGACCCGTTCGTGAAGGACATCAAGGAGCTGCGCACGGTCGCGGACAACCTGGCCCGCAACCGCAAGGAGATCGACCGTGCCCTGCGGGTGCTTCCGATCAAGCTGACGAAGATCGGGCGTACGGCGACCTACGGCTCCTGGTTCAACTTCTATCTCTGCCACTTCAAGACCACCGTCAAGATGCCGGGCATCGACCCGGAGCCCTTCGTGTACGAGGTGCAGTCCGAGCGGTGCTCGCTGGAGAAGGAGGTGAACAGCCGGTGATGCCGTTCCGCGAGCGCAACCCCGTGGTGGTCGGGGCCATGAGCATCGCCGTCCTCGCCCTGCTGCTCGTCGCTGCCATGCGGGCCCAGGACCTGCCGCTCATCGGCGGCGGCGACAGCTACTACGCCTCCTTCTCCGAGGCCGGTGGCCTCAAGGTGGGGGACGAGGTCAGGATCGCCGGGGTGAGGGTCGGCCAGGTCGACTCGATGGAGCTCGACGGCAACTCGGTCAAGGTCGGCTTCAGGGTCAAGACCGACGCCGAGCTCGGTGAGCAGACCCGTGCCGACATCAGGGTGAAGACGATCCTGGGCTCGATGTTCCTCGCACTGACGCCCGCCGGGTCGGGCGAGCTCGCCGACGAGGCCACCATCCCGGTGGAGCGGACCACCTCGCCCTACGACGTCGTCGAGGCGTTCGAGGGCCTGGCTGAGACCTCAGGGGACATCGACACCGACCAGCTGGCTGCTTCGCTGACCACCCTGGCCGACCTGACCCGCAACACACCCGAGGAGTTCCGGGCGGCGCTCTCCGGTGTGTCGGCACTGTCCGAGGTGGTCGCCTCCAAGGACGCGCAGATCAACTCGCTCCTCAAGAGTCTCGACCGGGTCTCGACCGTGCTGGACGCGCGCGACGAGGACATCCTGGCGCTGATGACCGATGCCGACAGCCTGTTCCAGGCCCTCGTGCTGCGCAAGGCCCAGATCCACAAGCTGTTCGTCTCCTCGACCACGCTGAGCCGCGAGCTCACCGGCCTGATCCGGGAGAGCCGCGCCGACCTCAAGCCCGCCCTCGACCACCTCGACACGGTGCTCCAGGTGATCAAGAGGAACGAGAACAACCTGGAGGACTCCATCAGAGCGATGGCGCCGTTCTACCGGGTCTTCGCCAGCACGCTCGGCAACGGCCCCTGGTTCGACACCTTCATCTACAACATGCCTCCTGTTCCGGGGACGGTGAATCCCGAATGAGCGCACTTCGGCGTTGGCTCCCGATGGGGGTCGCCCTTCTCCTCGTCGCCGCGGGCGTGGTGTGGATGTTCAGCGGCGGCGGCGACACCAAGACCGTGACCGCCTACTTCCCCCGTGCGGTCTCGGTCTACGAGGGCAGCGACGTGCGGGTCCTCGGCGTGGCGGTCGGTCAGGTCGAGCAGGTCGAGCCCGAGGGCACCCAGGTGAAGGTCGTGATGACCTACGACGCCGAGGTGGAGGTCCCCAAGACCGCCCAGGCCGTGCTCATCTCGCCGTCGGTGGTGGGCGACCGCTACATCCAGCTGACTCCGGCCTACGAGTCCGGACCTGTGATGGCCGACAACACGGTGATCAAGGTGGACCGGACCGCGATCCCGCTCGAGCTCGACGAGATCTACTCGAGCATCGACCGGCTCACCGTCGCGCTGGGCCCGGAGGGCGCCAACAAGAACGGCGCGCTCACCGACCTGCTCGAGCAGACCGCGGAGAACTTCGGCGGCGAGGGAGCCGCGTTCCACCAGACCATCAAGGACTTCGGCAGGTTCAGCGAGACCCTCGACAACAACAAGGAAGAGCTCTTCGACTCGACCGCGAAGCTCGAGGGGTTCATCAAGACCCTGGCCGACAACGACCAGACGGTCCGCAGCTTCAATCGGTCGCTGAGCGATGTCTCGACGCTCCTCGCCGACGAGCGGCAGGAGCTGACCACCGCCCTGTCCAGCCTCGGCGTGGCTCTCGACGAGGTCGGCCGCTTCGTCAAGCGCAACCGGGCGGTGCTCGGGCGAAACATCAAGGACGTCAACCGGGTCATGAAGGTGCTCGTCCGCCAGCGGGCCGCCTTCGACGAGCTGCTCGACGCCGGCCCGCTCGCCCTCACGAACCTGTACCACACCTACAACCCCGGGAACGGCACCCTCGACACGAACGCCAACCTCGGCAACCTCGAGCACGAGCTCGAGAACAACCCGGCCGCGGTGCTCTGCGCCTTCGTGTCGGCCAGCGACGAGAACGGTGCGTTGTGCGACGCGATCAAGACCGCCCTCCCGCGCGGAACTCCGTTCGGCACGGGGTCCTGGCACGACGAGGTCTACGACCCGACGCTCAGCGGACTCGTGGAGGTGGACCGATGAGCACGCTGCGCCAGCGACTGCGCTGGATCGTCCTCCTGCTGCTCGGCTCGGTCCTCCTCGCCGGGTGCGACTTCGACGTCTACAAGCTGCCCCTCCCCGGCGGCGCCGACACCGGCGACGACCCGCTCGAGGTGTACGTCGAGTTCGCCGACGTCCTCGATCTCGTGCCGAAGTCGTCGGTCAAGGTCAACGAGGTCACCGTCGGGCAGGTCACCGACGTGGAGCTGCGGGGCTACACGGCTCGCGTGACGATCGAGGTCCGCAGGGACGTCAACCTGCCCGACAACGCGACCGCCTCGATCCGCCAGACCAGCCTCCTCGGCGAGAAGTTCGTCTCGCTGGACTCGCCGCCGTCGCCGACGTCCGGCAAGCTCGGCGACCAGGACACCATCCCGATCAGCCGAACCGGTCGCAATCCCGAGGTCGAGGAGGTGCTGGGGGCGCTCAGCCTGGTCCTCAACGGCGGTGGCGTCGCCCAGATGAAGACCATCGCCGCAGAGCTGAACCTGGCCCTGGAGGGACGCGAGGACGCGGCCAAGTCCGTCTTCACCCAGCTGGACTCGTTGGTCAGTCAGCTCGACGACCGCAAGGCCGACATCGTCAACGCGATCGAGTCCCTCAACCGGCTCGCGATCACCGCGCGCACGCATCAGAAGAGCATCGACCTGGCCCTGGACGAGCTGCCCAGCGCGCTCGACTCGCTGGACCGCCAGCGCGACGACCTGGTGCTGATGCTCGACGGCCTGAGCAAGCTCGGGGACGTCGGCGTCCGGGTCATCAACGCCACGCACGCCTCGACGGTCAGCTCGCTGAAGGCGCTCGACCCGGTCCTGACCCAGATCGCCAACGCGGGTGACGACTTCGCCAATGCGTTCAGCACGTTCCTGACGTTCCCCTTCATCGACGAGACGGTCGGCCGCGACCCGGTCGTGGCCGACAACCTGCACATGGGTGACTACGTCAACCTGTCGGTGGACATGCAGCTCGACGTGGCCGACTTCGCAGCGCCGGACGTCGCGTGCCTCGAGGTCAACGAGCTTCCGGACGGCACGCCGCTGGACCAGCTGGCGAAGCTGAAGAACCTGTGTGCTGGGGCCACCAAGGCGATCCAGCAGTGCAGGGGCAACAACCTGGCGGCCTGCACCAAGCTGCCCGGGTACCTCGCCCAGGAGATCTGCAACGGCACGGCGCTGAAGCAGTTCTGCGCCGGAGGCGGCGCCCGGGCCGGGTCGGGCTCGCAGGACCCGATCGAGAACCTGCTGGGCAGCGCGCTGCAGGGTGGCGGGCTCGGCCGGCCGGCACCCGGCGGCACGAGCGAGTCGGACCGGATGTGGGCCGAGTTCGACCGGACCTACGACGTCGACCTGGTCGACCTCTACGCGGGGCCGATGCTCTACGACGAGAGGGGAGCCGGGAAGTGATCACCCGTCGCACCAAGGTTCAGCTGGTGATCTTCGCGATCATCACGCTCCTGGGCGTCTCCTTCGTGGGTGCCCGCTACGCCAAGCTCGATCGGCTCGTGCTGGACCGGACCTACACGGTGACGGCCCACTATCCGCAGTCGGGCGGCATCTTCACCGGCGCCGAGGTCACCTACCGCGGTGTCGGCATCGGCACGGTGGGCGACCTCGTGCTCACCGAGGAGGGTGTCGACGTCAAGCTGGACATCGAGAACCAGTGGGACAAGATCCCGCGCGACACGATCGCCCTGGTCGGCAACCGCTCCGCCGTGGGAGAGCAGTACGTCGAGCTGCAGCCCCAGACCGACGACGGTCCCTACCTGGTCGACGGGTCCGAGATCGACGACGTCGCGACGCCGATCGCGACCGAGGAGCTGCTGGGCAACATGTCGGCGACCGTGGGAAGCGTCGACCGCGACGCGCTCCGCACCACGGTCACCGAGCTCGGGCTGGCCTTCGCCGGCACCGGTGAGGACCTCCAGAAGATCATCGACACCGGCAACTCCTTCATCAAGACCGCCGAGGACAACTTCGACGTCACCACCGCGCTGATCCGCGACAGCAACACAGTGCTCGAGGGACAGCTCGCCTCGGAGTCGTCGCTGCGCACCTTCGCCGACCAGATGTCGCTGTTCACCTCTGCGATGGCGGGCGCCGATGCCGACCTGCGGAAGCTGATCGACACCGGCTCGTTCGCCGCGACGCAGCTGCGCACGTTCCTCGAGCAGAACGGCGTCGAGCTCAGCGAGCTGTTCGCGAACATGGTCACGACCGGTGAGATCACCGTGCGCCACCTCCCCGCGATCGAGCAGGTCCTGGTCGTCTACCCGTACGCGGTCCTCGGCGCCTTCGTCACGGTCGGGAAGAAGAACAAAGAGGACGGTGGCAGCGGGTTCTGGGACGCCCACTTCGGCATGATCATGCACGAGGGGCCGCTGTGCCACGCGGGCTACTCCACCACACGGCGGAACCCCCAGACGGACCGTGAGGACCTGCCGCTGCCCAACGTGGGCTGCAAGGAGCGGATCGACCAGAGCAACCCGCGCGGCTCGCAGAACCTGCGGCGGGTGTCCCCGTTCCCGGGGGCCGGTGAGCCGGTCATCGTCGGCTATGACATCGAGACGGGCGAGATCGGCTGGGACGTGGCGCAGGCGCCTGAGAGCGCGAGGGGTAACGTGGCGCCGCCGTCGCTGGGAGCCGACTCCTGGAAGTGGCTGTACCTCCAACCGATGCTCGACCACTAGCCTCTATCGAAAGGGCAGCGTGACCGAAGGAACAACGGCACGCGGCACCCTCAGCAGTCCTCGGCGCCAATGGGCCGTACTCGCACTGCTGCTGGGCGTTGTCGTCGCAGGACTCGGCGTCTTCACCTGGGCGCTCGTCGACCGGGGTGCCGGCGACGACCCGATCGACCGTCTGCAGTCGCTGCGTGACCCGGGCCCCGACCCGGGCAAGGAGCGCGAGGAGGTCCTTGGGGCCGGACGCACCTTCGTGGACCGCTTCCTCACGTTCGGGCCCGACATGCTGGACGACAACGGAAAGATGCCGGACTACGCCGCCGTCGGCGAGCTGATGACCTCCAAGTTCCGCACCGTCTTCGACCGGAACGTCGGGTACGCCGAGCAGGTGGTCGCCGAGACGAAGGTCGGCCGCGTCGCCGAGCCGTACGCCGTCGGCGTGGCATCGCTGGACTCCGACTCCGCCGAGCTGCTGGTCGGCGGGATCGTCGAGTTCTCCGCCCCCGCATCCGAGGGCAGCCAGGAGCAGATCGCGTTCGAGCCGTTGCGCTTCCGCTACCAGGTGTCGATGGTCAAGATCGACGGCGAGTGGCTCGTCGACGACCTGGACGACCTGGACGACGCGCTGCCCTCCTTCGCGGAGGCGTCGATCCCCGAGGGGGAGGTCCCCGGCGGTACGCCGTCCGACGCCCCGAGCAGCAACCCGACCGACGAGCCGACGGGGTCGGGCGTCCAGCCCTCGCCCAGCGACTCCGGCACGACGGGGGGAAGCGAGTGAGTCCCAACCTCTATGACCTCCTGGACGTGGACGAGGCGGCTACGCCCGACCAGATCCGGACCGCCTGGAAGTCGGCGATCGCCGACCTCGACCCGACCGACCGCCGGTTCCGAGCGTTCAACGACGCGGCAGGTGTCCTGCTGGACCCCGACAAGCGGGCTGCGTACGACGCCGAGCTGGCCGAGGCGCGCGCGGACGAGGACCGCCACTCCGAGCCGGTGGACGACGAGCCCGAGGACGACCAGCCCGAGGCGGACCAGCCCGACGCGGCACCCGTCCTCGTGCCCGACGCCGACGTGCCCGACGCCGACGTGCCCGACG
>NZ_SSXI01000166.1 GCF_004803405.1 Nocardioides sp.
GCCGCGAGCGCCGTACGTCGACGGCGGCGCAGCGACGCGCGGCCGCGGCAGGCGGCTCCCGCGAGGAGGCGGTCCACGTCGGGGTTCAGACCGCTCGAGCCGCGATCGATGAGGGTGGTGAAGTCGGAATCGTTCACAGCGAGCTCCTCTCCCGCATCCGCGCCAGTGCGCGCATGCTCCGGTTGCGGACGGCGCCAGGGGAGAGGTCGAGGTGTCGCGCGACCTCCTCGACCGAGAGGTCCTCGAGGTACCGCATGACGAGCACGGCGCGATCGACCGGCGACAGTCCCGCGAGCGCCTCCTGCAGCGAGACGCGCAGGTCCGCCAGGTCGGCGTGGTCGACGGTGACGCCGGCCGGCAGGTCGTCGTACGGCGTCTCGGTGCTGCTGCGCTTGCGCCGCGCGCTGATGAACGTGCGGGTGAGCGCGGTCTGCGCGTACGCCGCCGGGTTCTCCAGCCTCGGCCCGAGCCTGCGGTGCATCCGCACGTAGACCTTCGCGAGGGTCTCCTGCACCAGGTCCTCCGCCTCGGACCGGTGACCGCAGAGCAGCCACGCGGAGCGGTAGAGGTGGGGGATCCGGGCGCGCGCGAACTCCTCGAAGTCGAGCGGCGCCTGGTCGGTCATGTCTCTCCTGGGTCGTGATGACAACCAGTACGACGCCGGGCGGGCCGCCGTTGTCACAGCCGGGATCAGGAGGTCATGGGATCACGCGCTGGTGAAGCTCGCCATCGTCCGCTCGGGCTCCCAGAACGCCTTCATCGACGTGACTCGGCCGTCGTCGTCGACGACGTAGACCATGATCAGGTCGGTGACGGTGTAGGAGCCGTCGGGGAACGACGTCCTGATCCGCCCGATGTTGGCGCAGGTGTTGCTGTCGGGATTGGCGAACGAGTCGTTGATGGTGAACTCGAACCTGTCGATCGAGGCGATCGCCTTCTCCCAGAAGGCGGAGATCCCGTCGTGGCCGCGGTGGCCCTTGCCCTCGGGGTCGAACATCGAGCGGCCGACGGGGTCCTCGAGCACGCAGTCCTCGGCGTAGACCGTGAGCCACTCGGCGAGGTCGCCCTTGGCGACGGCGGAGTACGAACGCTGGGAGGCGGCCCGCGCCGGGTGCGGGTCGTTGTGCGCGTTCCAGACGATGGCGTCGGAGGTGATCATGGACGCATCGTAGGTCGGATCTAGAACGTGTTCTAGTGCCGGACCGACCGACGACGCCCCGCCGACCGGTTCCCCCGGTTTCGCGGGCCGGTCACGCGCGGTTCACGAGTCACTCATCCGGCGGGGCCACAGTGGCGGCATGGCGAAGAAGCGCAAGGCCTGGCTCCACGTCGGGATGCCGGGGGCCGGCGACGTCATCGAGCCCGCGCTCGCGCATCATCGCGACGCTCTCGTCGAGCTCGGGATCGCGTCCGTCGCGCAGTCGACCGCGGAGAGCTTCCGCGCGGCCGTCGAGATCACCCGCTCCCACCGGGAGTGGGGTCTGCGGCGGGGCGACGTCGAGGGACAGTGGGTGCGGATGGTGCGCCGGGCGGAGCGCTCCCGCGTCGACGTCGCGTTCAGCCAGCCGCTGCTGGCGGCAGCCACCGCGGAGCAGGTCGCGCTGCTCGCCGACGCGCTCGTCGGCTACCAGGTGCACGTCGTGGTGACGACAGGGCTGGACGACCAGTCCGCGACGATCCAGCGCTGGGCCGCGGCCGTGCGCAAGCCGGAGCGGCTGCACGTCATCGAGACCGCCGGCCTGGAGCCGAAGGACGTCTGGAAGGCGTTCGGCCGGCTCGCCGGCTTCGGTACGACGTCCCTGGCCCTCGACGCGGTCCCGCTCGCCGTGCCGGTGTGCCGGTCCCTCCCGGAGGCGCTGAGGGAGCTGGAGCGGCTCGCCCGTCGCAATGCTTCGCTGGAGGTGCGCCTGGAGGAGCTGGACCGGAAGCGACGCAAGCTCCGGCGCAGGCTCGAAGAGGTCGCCTGATCCCGGTTCGGCCGCGCGGCCTCGGGGTGCGGCTAGTGCGCGCGCCAGGCGTCTTCGTCGGCCGTGCGCGAGGTCACCGCGTCGGGCAGCCTGCCCTCGGCGAGCTGCTGGATCGAGACGTCCTCGAAGACCTCCCGCAGGGCGCGACGCGCGGCGATCCACACGTGCTGGAGCACCTCGGCGGACTCGTTGTAGCTGACCGCCTCGGGCCGCAGGCCGTAGACCGAGACGAGGGGACCGTCGACCGCGCGGATCACGTCCGCGACGGAGACCTCGGCGGCGTCGCGCGCCATCCGCCAACCGCCGGCCTGGCCGCGCTGCGACAACACGATGCCCGCCCGGCGCAGGTCGGCGAGGATCGCCTGGAGGAACCCGTGCGGGATCTCCTGCTGGCGGCCGAGCTCCTCGGCGCTCACGGCCTTGGCGTCGTCACGGGCCGCCATCGCGATCAGCGCCCGGAGGGCGTAGTCGGACTTGGCGGAGACGCGCATGGGTCCAGTGTGTCAGATTGCTCGATCGACTCACTCGACCTAGGCGAGCCCGGCCCACCCTCCGCAACCCAGGCGAGCGCCGGGTGTGAGGGATACCGCTCCCCCCGTGCTTGCAGCGGCTAGCAGCCCCCCGTATCATTATGTTACTGACGAGTAGCCCTCATCACGTCTAAAGAAACGGTGGAACAGTGAGCCACTACAAGAGCAACCTGCGCGACATCGAGTTCAACCTCTTCGAGCTCTTCAACGTGCAGGAGTACCTCGGGTCCGGTCTCTACGAGGAGATGGACGTCGACACCGCTCGCGAGATCCTTTCCGAGGTCGAGCGCGTCGCCCGCGAGGACCTCGCGGCGTCGTACGTCGACGCCGACCGCAACCCGCCGGTGTTCGACCCCAAGACGAACACCGCGCCGATCCCGGCTTCCTTCAAGAAGTCCTACGACACCTGGATGGAGTCCGGCTTCTGGGCCCTCGGCCTCCCCGAGGAGATCGGCGGGACCACCGCGCCGGCCTCACTGGTGTGGAGCGTCGGTGAGATGGTCCTCGGCGCCCAGGCGCCGATCTGGATGTACTGCACCGGCCCGTCGATGGGATCGGTGGTCTTCAAGAACGCCAACGGCGTCGCGCGCGACGTGCGTATCGCCGAGATCATGGTCGAGCGTCTGTGGGGCGCCACCATGGTGCTGACCGAGCCCGACGCGGGCTCCGACGTGGGTGCGGGCAAGACGTTCGCCACGCCCAACGAGGACGGCTCCTGGAACATCACCGGCGTCAAGCGCTTCATCACCAGCGCCGAGTCGGACCTGCAGGAGAACATCATGCACCTGGTCCTCGCCCGGCCGAAGGGCGTCGAGGGCGTCGGTGGCCCGGGCACGAAGGGCCTCTCGCTCTTCCTCGTCCCGAAGTACCACTTCGACCACGAGACCGGTGAGCTGACCGGCGAGCGCAACGGCGTCTACGTCACCAACGTCGAGCACAAGATGGGCATCAAGGTGTCCAACACCTGCGAGCTCACCTTCGGAGACCCGCAGGTCGGCGGCGGCGAGCCCGCCAAGGGCTGGCTGCTCGGCGAGGTGCACGACGGCATCCGCCAGATGTTCGACGTCATCGAGAACGCCCGGATGATGGTCGGCACGAAGGCCATCGCGACTCTCTCGACGGGCTACCTCAACGCGCTGGAGTACGCCAAGGAGCGCGTCCAGGGCGCCGACCTCACCCAGTCGGCGGACAAGACCGCGCCGCGGGTCACGATCACCCACCACCCGGACGTGCGCCGCTCGCTGATGACGCAGAAGTCGTTCGCCGAGGCGATGCGCTCGCTGGTCGTCTACACCGCGAGCTGGCAGGACAAGGTCCAGCTGGCCAGGGCGGCCGGTGAGCGTGACGAGCTCGCCGAGGCGGTCAACGACCTGCTGCTCCCGATCGTCAAGGGCTACGGCTCGGAGCGTTCCTGGGTCCTGCTCGGCACCGAGTCGCTGCAGACCCTGGGCGGCTCCGGCTTCCTGCAGGAGTACCCGATCGAGCAGTACGTCCGCGACGCGAAGATCGACACCCTCTACGAGGGCACCACCGCCATCCAGGGCCAGGACTTCTTCTTCCGCAAGATCGTCAAGGACCAGGGCAAGGCGCTGGGCCACCTCGCGGCCGAGATCAAGGCCTTCGTCGAGTCGCAGGCGGGCAACGGCCGCCTCAAGAACGAGCGCGAGCTGCTCGCGACGGCCCTGGCGGACGCCGAGGCGATCGTCGGGCTGATGATCAACGACCTGATGTCCGCGCAGGACGACATCCGCAACATCTACAAGGTCGGTCTGAACACCACGCGCGTGCTGATGGCGCTGGGTGACGTGGTCTGCGCCTGGCTGCTGCTGCGGGGCGCGGAGGTCGCGCTGGAGAAGCTCGGTGGCGACGCCGGGTCCGACCAGGCGTTCTACGAGGGCAAGGTCGCTGCCGCGCAGTGGTTCTCGCAGCTCAACCTGCCGCGGATCACCGCCGAGCGCCGGATCGCCGAGGGCGCCGACCTCGCGATCATGGACCTCGACGAGGCCGCGTTCTGATCCAGGCATAGCCCCCGATCAACCGCGCACGACGGCCGCCCCGGACTCCGGGGCGGCCGTCGTCGTACGCACCGCCTTCGGGCGTTCCGGGAGCGGCTCGGCCTCGTCCCGCCTAGCCTCTCCGCGTGAGCCGCGCAGCGATCTGCCGTGCCCTGCCTGTTTTCGTGCTCGCAGGGCTCCTGGCGCTGCCGACCTCTGGCACCGTCGGCACGGCGGGAAGCGGCGCGGCGCGGCCGCGCCCCCTGGTGTGGTCGGCGTCCGTCGGCGACCCGAGCATCGTGAAGGTCGGTGACCGCCGGATCGTCGTCGCCACCGGCCCGGAGGTCTCCCGCGCCTACAAGGACCCCGGCAAGGGCTGGCGGTGGACCGGGCCGGTCCTCGCCCGCCGGCCGACGTGGGCTCGCACGACGGGGGAGATCTGGGCCGCCGACCTCGCCCGGATCGGTGATCGCTGGGTCATGTACTACTCGGTGCCGGTGCGCGGGCTCGGTCCGCACGGTCGCTGCATCGGCACCGCGGTCGCCCGGCGGGCACTGGACTCGTTCCGTCCCGTCGGCACCCGTCCGCTGGTCTGCCCGGCCCGGGCCAAGGTTCCGCGCGCAGCGGATCCTGTGCTCGTGCCCGGCCTTCCGCGCAGGGGCGCGATCGACCCCTCCGTCTACATCGAGCGCGGCAGGCCCTACCTGCTCTACAAGACCGATGGCGTGCCCTCGTCCATCCGCCTGCTCCCGCTGAGCGCGAGCGGCCGGAACCTACGACGCGGGACGAACCCCGCGCAGCCCAGCACCGAGCTCGTCCGCTCCACCGGCGTGATCGAGAACCCGGTGCTGCTGCGGCGGGCCGGGGACTACTACCTCTTCACCTCGCAGGGCGACTTCGCGCGGTGCAGCTATCGCCAGACCTGGCGCCGCTCGACCTCCCTGACCGCCTGGGGAGACGCCGCCGGGGGACTGTTGCTCAGCCGCGCCCGCACCGGCGGGCTCTGCGGCCCGGCCGGCGGCGACATCCTGGTCGAGGGCACCACCACGACGATCTACTTCCACGGCTGGGTCCGCACGGGTACGACGACACCGCCCGGCGGCGGCTTCTGGGCGTGGGAGGGCAGGGCCCGAGCGATCCGCGCGCTCTACGCGGCAAGGCTGCGGTTCCCGGGCAAGATCCCCACCGTGGTGCGCTATCTCGGCTGACTGGTTGCCGGGCTCCGCGGCCGACGATTCTCCGGAGCACGTCGACCTCGACGACGACCACATCGAGGTCTCGGCGCTGTAGGAGGCGCCCGCTCGCTAGCATCGGCGACATGAGCGACCGCGAGCTCCTGGCCGGCTACGTCGACACCTGGTGGCGCTCGATCGCCGACCTCGTGAGGTTGCTGGAGGAGCTCGAACCGGACGAGTGGGCGAGGCCGACCGATCTGCCGGGCTGGGACGTGAAGGCGGCGGCGTCCCACACGGCGCACCTGGAGTCGGTCCTGGCAGGGGAGCCCGAGGAGACCGCCGACGTCGGAGAGCCGTCGCACGTCATCGACGTGATGGGCCTCTACACCGAGATCGGCGTGGTGAACCGGCGCGACCGGGATCCTGCCGAGATCGTCGAGGAGATCCGACGCGCCGCGAGGAAGCGGTACGACGCGCTCCAGGCCGACATGCCGACCGATGGGAGCGCGAAGCCGACGAGAGTCTTCGGCGGCGTCCCGTGGGACTGGCGGACGCTGCTGCGCAACCGCCCGCTCGACGTCTGGATGCACGAGCAGGACATCCGCCGCGCGACCGACCGCCCCGGCAACATGGACAGTGCGGGCGCCCAGCACACCGCGGACTACCTGACCGATGCATTCGGCTACGTCGTCGGCAAGCGGGTCGCCCCGCCGGCCGGAACGACGGCGGTGCTGTCCGTCCAGGGCAGCACGCCCGTCGCGGTCGAGGTGGGCGACGACGGCCGTGCCCGCCGGCTCACGGTCGAGCCCGACGCGCCCACCGTCCGGATCGCCATGGACCGCGCGAGCTTCATCGTCCTGGCCGGCGGCCGCCGTGCGGCCGACCCTGCCGCGATCGCCATCGAGGGCGACGAGCAGCTCGGCCGCAGGATCCTCGACATGCTTGCCACCACCCCCTGAGGGATGTCGAGGCTCGCTGGCGCTCGCACCTCAACCAACGGAAGGCACCATGAACTGGAACGTCGCCGACCTGCCCGACCAGACCGGCCGCACGATCGTCGTGACCGGCCCGACCCTGGGTGGGCTGGGGCACCACACCGCGCTCGAGCTCAGCCGGAAGGGCGCACGCGTCGTGCTGGCGGGTCGCAACCAGAAGAAGGTCGAGGAGACGGTCGCGGCGATCCGCGAGGAGGTGCCGAAGGCCGAGCTCGAGACGCTGCACCTCGACCTGGCGAGCCTGGGCTCCGTGCGACAGGCGGCGGCCTCGGCCGCGCGGCTCGGCGCGATCGACGTGCTCGTCAACAACGCCGGCGTGATGGGCACGCCGTACTCCCGCACCGCCGACGGTCTCGAGCTCCAGCTGGCCACCAACCACTTCGGGCCGTTCCTGTTCACCGGGCTGCTCCTGCCGCAGCTGGTGCAGAGTGCCGACGGCCGGGTGGTCACGGTGGCCTCGCTGTTCCACCGTTGGGCGTTCAAGCCGCCGCTCGGCGATCCTCGCGATCAGAACGGCCGCTACAGCCGCTGGCTCGTCTACGGCCAGACCAAGCTCGCCAACCTGCTGTTCACCGCCGAGCTCGACCGCCGGCTGCGTGAGGCCGACCTGCCGGTGAAGGCACTCGCCGCGCACCCCGGCTTCGCCGGCACGCATCTGGCGGCGAACGGTCAGTACGGCCGGGCGTCCGGCGGCGTCGCCACCATCCTGGACGCGACCGTCCGCGCCGTCTCGCAGTCGGCCGCCGCCGGCGCCTGGCCGACCCTGATGGCGGCCACCGAGGACCTGCCCGGCAACACGTTCGTCGGTCCCAGCGGCCTGCACCAGATGGCCGGGACACCCCGGGTCGTCGGGCGCACGAAGCAGGCGCGGGACGCGACCGCCGCGCGGCGACTGTGGGAGATCTCCGAGGAGACGGTGGACCTCCGCTATCCCTGAGGCTCCGTCGGGGCCCCACGGCGCGGCCGGCATCAGGCGTCGTACAGGTTCGCGCCCAGCAGCCAGAGCAGGTAGGCGATCGCGGCGCCGGCGAGGACCCTCGTGGTCCAGTCGGCGACGCGCACCAACCGGGGGTGCCGCTCCTCCCACCGTTCCCCGACCTTGTCCTCGACCAGGATGAAGGCGATGCAGAGGAGCAGGGCACCGAGGACCAGGCGCCCCCGGGCCAGGGTGAGGACGGCGAACAGGCTCCAGATGCCCGGCAGCCACCAGCCCCGCATCGCCTGCACCCTCGCCACGGACGCGAGCCTAGGAGGCACTCGATGCGCTCCGGCGGACCGGGCGCCTCAGGAGCCGGAGATCTTCGCCATCAGCAGGTCCGCCACGACATCCTGGTGCTCGGCGTAGGGGTGGAAGATCGCGGCCGGCTTCTGCGGCCTGATCCCGGCGATCCACGGGTCGTCGGCACAGATGTCGTGGCCCTCGGTGGCGGACCAGACGTCGACGTACTCGGCGTCGGCCGTCCGAGCGCCGTCCTGCTGCGCCTGCACGATGTCCTGCACCACCTGGTGGGCGAAGGGATAGTCGCCGGCGGCCAGCGGGAGCTGGTCGCAGTGCCCGGACGCCGGGACGATCTGGGGGTAGCCGACGACGATCACCCGAGCCCGCGGAGCCCGCTCGAGGATGTCGCCCACGGCCTCCTCGATGCTGTCTGCGATGCCCGCGATCTCCTGGGCGAGCCGACCGTTGTCCAACTGCGCCTTCTTCGTGCACGGCGTGCCGCCGGGATCGGCCATGCCCGACCGGACGCAGTCGATGACCAGGTCGCCGAACACGTTGCCGTCGTTGGCGCCGACGCTCAGGGTGACGAGTGCGGTGTCCGCGTCGAGCGCGTCCAGCTGCGGCGGCACCTCGGCGGTCCCGGCGAGCTGCTGGTGCTCGGTGAGGTGGTCCGTCATCGCGCCGCCGCAGCTCACGTCGACGAGCTCCAGGCCGAGACGCTCGGCGAGCAGGTGAGGGTAGTTGCCGGTCGTCTGCTCGCAGCCCTCGGGGCCGGAGCGCGCGCCGAGGCGAGGTCCGGAGGTGTAGGAGTCGCCGAGCGCGACGTACCGCTCGGACGCGCGGACCGGTTCGGCCTGGTTGCCGCTGGCGTCGACCTCCCCGCTGCACGCGACGAGGAGGACGGCCAGGAGCAGGAGCACCGGCGCGGTCACGCGATTCACTCCGGGCTCTCCTCCTCGACGCCGAGCGCGATGGTCAGAGCGAGGACGGTATCGGGATCCTCCAAACGCTCGCCGAACAGCTCGCGCAGCTGGTTCATGCGGTAGCGGACGGTCTGGGGATGCACGAACAGCGCGGCAGCCACCTCGTCGCGCCGGCCCTGGTGCAGCAGCCAGGCCCGCAGCGTCTCCCGCAGCTTGGCGGCGGACGAGGGTTTCAGGTCGCCGAGCGGGGCGAGGACCGAGGATCTGAGGTCCTCCAGGGCCGAGGGGTCGGCGGTGAGGACCAGTCGGGGGAGGTGCGCCTCGGTGTCCCCGGTCAGGTCCAGGGAGCGCGCGCGAAGCGCCCGCTCGTACGACGCCCTCACCTCCAGCCACGGACGCGCCGGCCCGACCAGGCAGCCGCGGTCCCGCACGGCCCGCAGCAGGGTGGCGCGGCGGCGGCCGTGG
>NZ_SSXI01000117.1 GCF_004803405.1 Nocardioides sp.
CGCCGCACTCTCGCTGGCGCTGGTCGCCCTGGTCCTGGCCGACCCGCCGCGCCCCCCGGCGAGGGAGGCGGGACCCGCGCCGAGCCCCTACCGCGCCGACGCCTACCTCGCGCGCGTGCACGCGACCTCGGCGATGCTGGTCGTACCGCAGTTCGTGGTGTGGACCTTCGGGCTGACCTGGCTGGTCGAGGATCTCGGCTGGGCGGCCGGGCTCGCCGGCCTGGTCGTCGCGCTCACCCAGCTCCTCGGCGCGGCCGGACGGATCGCCGCCGGGTACCTCTCCGACACGGTGGCCAGCCGGATGCGGCCGATGAGGTGGATCGCAGGGGCCGCTGCGGCCACGATGCTGGCGCTGGGTGCGGTCTCCGTACTGCCCGGCATGGCCGCAGCCGTCGTGGCCGTCACCCTGCTCGTCGTGGCCTCCACGGTCACCGTCGCGGACAACGGCCTGGCGTACACCGCCGTGGCCGAGCGGGCCGGTCCGTTCTGGTCCGGGCGGTCGCTGGGGGTCCAGAACACCTCGCAGTACCTCGTCGCGGCGCTCGTCCCGCCCCTGGCCGGCGTGGTGATCGCCGAGTGGGGATACGGGGCGGCCTTCGCCGTGGCCGGCCTGCTCCCGCTCGTCGCGGTCGCGGTGGCCCCGGTGGCAGACGAGCATCAGGTCAGCTGACGCCCCCGCGGCGGCCCCAGGCCCCGATCAGCTCCTGCTCACGCTCGGCCGTGATCCCGGTGATCCGCGCGGCCGGGTCCGCCCGCAGCCATGCCTGGGTGTCACGA
Source organism: Nocardioides sp. (assembly GCF_004803405.1). Taxonomy (GTDB): domain Bacteria; phylum Actinomycetota; class Actinomycetes; order Propionibacteriales; family Nocardioidaceae; genus Nocardioides; species Nocardioides vastitatis. The sequence continues at coordinate 778 of NZ_SSXI01000117.1, forward strand.
CAGGTCTCGCCGACCGGGCGGAGGACCAGCCCCGCGTCGAGGGCGGGCTGAGGGGAGTGCGCCAGCATGCCGTCGTAGGCGGGTCGGGGCAGCCACACCGGGAGGCTGTCGGGACCGGTCCACGGCTCCACGCCGTGATCGCCCAGGAACTCCTGGTCGACCCAGGTCAGCGAGGCGCTCGGCGCACAGGCGCGCAGCAGGTCGGCGAACGACATCGGCTGGCCGACACCGTCGAGGACGCCGACCCGGCGATCCTCGGCGAGGGTGACGATCCAGGCCGCGAGGTCCCGCACGTCGATCACCTGTACGACGGCGGCGGGGTCGCCCGGCGCCAGCACCTCGCCGTCGCGGGTGAAGCGGTCGGCCCAGTAGGTGAAGCGACCGGACGGGTCGCCGGGGCCGACGATGAGGCCCGGCCGCACGACGGTCGCGCTGGCCGCGCGCGACAGCACCAGCTCCTCGCACGCCACCTTCATCGGTCCGTACGCCGCCGGCGACACGCGGAGGTCGACGTCGTCGGCGCTCGGCTCGTGCAGCACTCCGACGCCGGGGCCCCCGGGATCGGCGTCGTCGGCGTAGACCGAGATCGTGGAGACGAAGACCCAGTGCGCGTCCGACACCGCGTCCAGGCCGCGGCGGACGTGAGACGGCACCCTGCTGACGTCGACGACGGCGTCGAAGGACCCCGTGGTCAGCTCGTCCGGCGCCGACTGCCCACGGTCCCACCGAAGCAGCGTCGCGCCCTCGGGCACCCCGCCCGACTCACCGCGACAGGCGCACACCACCTCGTGGCCACGCCGCAGCGCCTGGGCTGCGATCTCACGGGACAAGAACACGGTGCCGCCGAGCACGAGGAGCCTCATGGCGCCATCTCAGCCCCTCCGGCAGCGATCGGGGAAGGGCCTTCCGCTCCCGGCGGAATGTCAGCACGTGACCGGCCGGGCCGGCGCCGTGCCGCTCGACCGCGCTGGTCGGACACGGCGTGGTTGGCTTGGCACCGTGCGTCGCCCGTTCCCCGCGCTCCTCGCCCTGCTCGCGACCGCCGTGCTCTGCGGCTGCGGTGGCGGCGAGCCGCCCAAGGACGGCGTGCCCACGACCACCACGCCGGCGACATCCTCGGCCGCGCCCACGTCGCCGGCGACACCCACCACCCCGCCGGCGCCGACGGCGAGGCCCGGGCGGGAGGAGCCGGTCAAGGGGATCGACGCGTCGCACCACCAGGGCCCGATCGACTGGCGGCGGGTGGCCGACCACGGCATCACCTTCGCCTACCTCAAGGCGAGCGAGGGCACCGGTTTCGTCGATCCCCGCTTCGCCGCCCACCGCCGCAACGCCGCTCGGGCAGGCATCGCGGTCGGCGGCTACCACTACTTCCAGCTCTGCTCCGACGGGACCGCGCAGGCGGCTCACTTCGCCGACGTGCTCGGTGACAACGGCGGCCCCGAGGGGCTGACGCCTGCCGTGGATCTCGAGCTCGCCGGCAGCTGCGACACCCCGCCGCAGCGCGGACAGCTCCTCGCGGAGGTCCGAGCCTTCCTGGCCGTCGTCGAGGAGCGCTTCGGCGCGACACCGGTCGTCTACCTCTACCCGGAGTTCGAGGACCGGTTCCGCTTCGCCCGGGAGCTCGCCCGGTACCCGCAGTGGGTACGCCGGCTGGGGCGTGCCGAGCCTCGACGGCCGTGGCACATCTGGCAGTACGACGACAGCGGCTCCGTGCCCGGAATCGCCGGCGGCGTGGACCTGAACCTGATGGGGCCCGCCTAGCGGAATACCGCGGACCGGAGAACGTTGAAAACTCCATGGCCACGATCGACCTGACCGCAGGCAACTTCGAGCAGACGGTTCTCGACAACCAGATCGTCTTCGTCGACTTCTGGGCGTCGTGGTGTGGCCCGTGCCGCAGCTTCGCCCCGATCTACGAGGCTGCCGCCGAGCAGCACGACGACCTGGTCTTCGGCTCGGTGAACACCGAGGAGCAGCAGCAGCTCGCTGCTGCCGCGCGGGTCACCTCGATCCCGACCCTGATGGCCTTCAAGAAGGGCGCGCTCGTCTTCTCGCAGGCGGGCGCCCTGCCCAAGCCCGCCCTGGAGCAGGTGATCGCCGCGGTCCGCGACTTCGACGTCGATGCGGCGCTCCAGGACACAGACGCCGACGACGAGTGACCCGCCTCCACGGGCCTTGGGGCATGTCGTTCGCCCCGCCACGCCTGGGTTGGCGATGGCGGGACGAACGCCGGCTGGAGCCGGTGGCCTGACGCCCTCACCGCTCCCGAAATGATGAGGGCGCCTGCACCGTGGTCAGGAGGAAGGGGACGCCGCACCTGACCGGTCGGCTCTACAGGCCGGTTCATGGTGCTCCCGCCCCCACACCGCAGGTGGGGAGCAGGAGCAGCCGTGGCTACGCTCCGGTCCTGGGCAGGTCCGCCGGAACGTTCCGGGATCCCCCGACCCCGTCGGGTTCGTCGTCGACTCCACCGACATCGCCGTTGTCGTCGTCGTCATCGTCGTCGTCCACGCCACCGACCTCGTCGTCACAGAACTCTTCGGCCGTCTGACCAACCGGGATCTGCTGCCCCGCGTTGTCGGTGCCGTCAGGGCACACCGCGGCATCCGGGTCGTCGCAGAACTCCTCCTCCGTCTGACCCTCGGGTATCGTCTGCCCCGCGTTGTCGGTCCCCTCAGGGCACACCGCGGCATCCGGGTCGTCGCAGAACTCCTCCTCGGTCTGACCCTCGGGAATCGTCTGCCCTGCATTGTCGGTGCCCTCAGGGCAGAGCTCCTGCGCCGGCTGCTCACCGGGGCACAACAGGTCGTCGCCGAGCACGACATCGACCCGACCCTCAGCCTCGTGCTTGGGGGCCCCGGTCTCTTCGTCGATGTGGGAGGAAGCCTGGTCGGGTGAGATCAGGTTGTAGCCCGCCTTGGTCTCACCTTGTCCGTTGACAGGGTGACAGATCATGTCGGGCGTCCGGTGGTCGCTGGCAGACGCCGGGGCCGTCATGGTCACGGCAACGACGCCTCCCATCAACAGGATCAGCGCGCACAGGGGCGCGTAGACGATTCGTTTCATGCGGAGGGAGCCTCTCGGTAGTGGGCCGCATCGAGCGTCCCGTTCGAATCGGACTCGCCCGAGATCGAATCGCTGCTGGATGTGTCGAGCGCTGCGTACGCAGGCGCTGTGGCGCGCGAAGGCGTCAGACCTGCCGGCCCGACGACGAGAGCGACCCCATGTCGCTCTCGTGCTGTCCCTCTTGTCCCCATGAAGAAGGCACTCCTGAACTCAGTTTCGCCGTCCGGACGGGAGCATCGCGGGCGACCGGGCCCCCGAAGGGGCCCACGCAAGAAGGACGGCGCGCGCGAGCACGCATGACGCCGCCCCGGACAAAACCCGTGTAAAGAAGAGCCGGTCCTTCCGAGCTACCCGCGACAGACGTTCGCCCCGCCACGCCTGGGTCGGCGGTGACGGGGCGAACGCGGGCCTAAACCGGGTCAGTCGGAAGGGGCTGCCGTGGACTGACCAGTCCGGCGTCTCAGACCGGGCTCGATGGGGTGCTCACGCTCCGGTCTGCGGCAGGCCGATCCCCGGCCCCTCCTCGCTGACGCCACCGACGTCGCCGCCCTTCTCGCCGTCGTCGCCACGCTCCTCTTCGACTCCGCCGACTCCGCCGTTGTCGCCGTTGTCGCCGTTGTCGCCGTTGCCGCCGTTGCCGCCGTTGTCGCCGTTGTCGCCGTTGTCGCCGTTCCCGCCGTTCCCGCCGTCGCCGCCGTCACTCTCGGGGACGAGCAGGAACGAGGCGTGACTCAGGTCCTGAACCTTCCCGTTCTTGTTCTTGACCGTGGACGTCACTGTGGGGCCGGAGCCGAACCTCACCGTCGTCGATGCCTTGTAGCAGTTCTGGGTGACCGTGAAGCCCTCTGGCGGGGTGTAGGTGTAGCTGGTTCCGGACAGGCCGTCCACCTTGTCCCAGCCATCGCCGTCGGGACAGACATCGGCGGCGGCCGCCGGTGTCATGGTGGTGACGCCGACGAGGGCGCCGAGCAACAGGATCAGCGCGCACAGTGGCGCGTACAGTATTCGCTTCATGCGATGGGAGCCTTTCGATAGAGGGCCGCGCGAAGCGACCCGGTCGCAGTGGACTCGTCGGTGAACGAGTCGTTGCTGGATGTGTCGAGCACTGCGTACGCAGGCGCTGTGGCGCGCGAAGGCGCCACACCTGCTGGCCCGACGACGAGAGCGACCCCATGTCGCTCTCGTGCTGTCCCTCTTGTCCCCATGAAGAAGGCACTCCTGAACTGAGATTCGCCGGCCCGACGGGAGCATCAGGACGACTGGGCGCAAGGGGCCCTATAGACACGGACGGGTCGGACGCGGAGCGATGACGTCGCCCGGGACAAAAACCGAGTAAAGAAACTCCGATCCCAGTCAGGCAGCGACGAACCCGCGGTTACCGTCGAGGACATCAGGGTCGCGCTCGGGGCAGCGCTGGTACGAACTGCTTCCGATAGGCCCGCCCATGCTCCATCCAGCGCCACTCGACGACGCCGACCTCCTGACCCGAGCCCGAAGCGGCGACGACTCGGCTGTTGCCGCGCTGTACGAGATCTACCGCGGCCCCGCTCTACGGCTCGCCCAGGTGCTGGCGGGCCCTGACGAGGCCGCGGACCTGTTGTCGGACGTGTTCGTCCGCATCGTCGCCCGCTTCCGCGCCGGCGCCGGCCCCTCCAGCAACTTCCGCGGCTACCTGTTCACAGCGATCCGCAACCGGCATCGCGACCTCCGGCGCCGCAGCGGCCACGAGGATCCGGTCTCGCATCAGCCATGGCTGCTGGAGGACATCACACCCCCGGTGGACGAGATCCCCGAGGATTTCTGCGAGGACCACGCCGCGGCCGCGCTGGCGACGCTGCCTGACGCATGGCGACGGGTGCTCTGGCTGATCGAGGTGGAGGAGCTGCACGTCCGCGAGGTCGCCGATCGGCTCGGGCTCAACCCGGCCGCTGTCGCCTCACTCGCCTACCGGGCACGCGAGGGACTGCGCACGGCGTACCTCGAGCAGCTGGTCAGGTGCGTGGCGGCGACGTCGAGCGAGTGCGGGTGGGTGCGCGAGCGCCTGGGTCGCTACGTCCGGGCAGGGCTCAGCACGCGTGCTGCCTGCCGGATCGCCTCCCACCTGGAGGCGTGCGTGGTGTGCGCCAGGTCCTGCACGGACCTCCAGCGTGTGAACAGTCGCTTTCACTTCTGCCGGCGCATGGCCTCACAGTCTGCCCAGGCACCCGCGAGCTGACACCGGTCATCCCTTGCGGTCGTCCGGTCCCTGCGGCAGGAACTGGGAGCTGAGCGCGGGCCACGCGTGGTCGATCAGCTGCTCCATGTCGAGGAAGGTGGCCCGCTTCACGTACGGCTTGTCGAGCTCGGTGGTGAGCACCTTGATTAGGAAGCGACGTAGCTCGGACTCGAGGCCGGCGATCCTCTGCAGTGTCCGCCCGCGGCGCGTGTCGGTGTGCAGGTGCAGCTCGATCTGGTCCTCGGTCGGCACCCGGATCTCCAGGCGCAGGCACACCGGCTCCTCGGTGTGCACCACGACCACCAGGGGGACGAGGACCTCCGCGCTGAAGGTGAGCGTGTCCAGCGGTAGGGCGAGGTCGAACACGACGCTGATCGGCAGGTTGACGGCATAGGTCAGGAGCTCGGCCGGGACTTCCTCGCCGCTGGTCGGGTGGAACTGCCCGAGGATGCTGACGCTGGCGAAGGCGCGGCCTGGGCCGGCGCCGATCGGCCCGAGCTCGATCTTCTCGCCCAGCACGTCGTCGATGGTCCGCAGGACCCGCTCCCTGTCGAGGACGCGGCGGATCCAGTTCACGCCGAAGCGCTGGTACGACGCCGGGCCGGCGTCGTACGCCGTCGACTCGCAGGCGCACCCCTGGCGGTCAGCCACGACATCCCCCTCGTCGCGTCATGGTGCCTCGATACCCGAACGGCTGCGCGAAACCCGCGTCAGGACTGAGGATTCTGGTCCATCACCCGACAGGTCGGGGCGGCGGGTCCGCCGTGCCGCGCGGGCATGCGGACGTGGGGACGAGGGGAGCGCTCAGTCCCGTCCCTGCCAGGTCGCCACGTCGACCTCGTTGCCCTCCGGGTCGGCGAGCGTCCACCAGGCGGGGGCGTGCTCGTCGCTGACCAGCCGGCCACCTGCCTCCAGGGCCGCCGCCACGCGAGCCTCGGCGGCATCATGCGGGATGCCGAGGTCGATGTGGATCCGGTTGCGGCCCTCGCGCATCGTGTCCATCTGCTGCACGTAGACCGGCGGATAGAGCCCGAGCGGATCCGCGATGTCGTCGTCCCCGACCAGCTTGTACCCGAGCACGGCCGCCCAGAAGCGTCGCACGGCGTCCACGTCGAGGGCGTCGAGGACGAACTCCCAGGTGCGGATGGCCCCAGGGTCGCCCGGGACGCCCAGGTCGCGGGCAGCGGCGGAGATCCTCTGGGCGAGGTCGAGGTCAGCGTCGGTGAGCGACCTGGTCGCGTGCGTGGACAGTCGCACCTCCAACACGCCGTAGCGGAGGTTGAGGTCGGGGTGGTGGTCGGCCTCCTCGGCCAGCCGGCCGATCTCGTTGACCAGCCGCAGGCCGGTGGCGAAGTTCTTGGTGCGGAAGAGCGCGAACGCCTGCGACCACAGCACCCGCCAGTCGTCGACGCCCTCCGCCTCGCTGAACTGGGCGGGCTTGATGATCTCGTAGTCGCGTCCCATGGCGTGCTCAGGACTCGAGCGCCGGGTACGCGGGCACGTCGCTCGGCGGATCCTCGCCGGTGAGGCCGTCGATCGACTCCCGGATCAGGTCGGCGTGGCCGACGTGGCGGGCGTACTCCTCGATCATGTCCACCACGAGGCGACGCAGGCTCGGCCTGCCGTCGGCGAACGTCACGTCGGCGGTGAGGTCGAGCCCACCCGCGCGGAGCGCGGTGCGGACGGCTGACCGCGACCGGCGTACCGAGGTCTGCCAGAGGGCGTAGAGCCGCTCCGGACTGTCATCGACCGCGGAGTGCCACTCCCAGTCGGGGTCGCCCGCCCAGTCGACGGCGTCCCACGGCGCGGGCAGCGGCCGGCCGAGCAGGGCCTTGGTGAAGACCTCGTCCTCGACCAGCGCGAGGTGCTTGAGGAGCCCGCCGAGGGTGATCGTCGACGCACCGAGAGTCAGGCCGAGGGCCTCCTCGTCGAGGTCGCCGCACTTCCAGGCGAGGGTCGCTCGCTGCCGCTCCAGCGCGCCGAGCAGCGTGGCGGTCTCGTCGCCCGCCAGCGGCGGCTCGGGGCGGGTCACGGACGAGGCATACGTCGTGGTCGCGGTCATGGCCTCGACGCTAGGACGGACCGCCGACAACCGGTAGGGGTGACTGGCGGGTAACGATCCCTGGACGCCCCGGACCCGTTCAGGCTCCGGGTGCAGCTGTCGTCGGCGTCGTCCGGGCGAGCCGATGCACCGCGGCGAGTCCGTCGGGAGAGCCAGGCCAGTGACGGTCGATCGCGTCGGCACCCGCTCGCCGCACCACGGAGCGCAGCACGATCGCGATCACCACGACGTCGTCGGCGTAGCCGAGCACGGGTATGAAGTCGGGTACGAGGTCGATGGGCAGCGCGAGGTAGCCCAGCAGCAGCCACACCCGGATCCGGACTCCGCGGGCCAGGGAGCGGTCCCGGACCAGGCGCCCGAGCAGCCGGAGCAGGTCCGGCACCAGCCGCATCGACTCGTTCACGAGGGAGCCGTGCGGCCTGGTGGCCCAGAGCGCGACGATCAGCGCTGCCCAGAGCAGCAGGAGGCCCGCGCCCACCGCGACCACCACGTCGAGCCAGGGCCGTCCGGTCACGACGGACAGGGTGGCACAGTTCGCGCGGCGGGACGGTGCCTAGGAGCGCCCTCGCTCAGGCGGCGCGTACCGCGCGCAGCGCCTCGGTCCAGCTCTCCAGCTGGTCGAACATGGTCTGCGCCTCGTCGTCGTGCACCGCTGCCGGCTCGAACTCGGAGGAGTCGTCGAAGTCGTTGAGGAACGTGAACGACACCTGCTGACGCACGTGCGCCATCTGCAGCTCGCTCGCGATCGCGCGCAGGTGCTCGACCGCCCGGGTGCCGCCCATCGAGCCGTAGGCGACGAACGCGCACGCCTTGTTGTTCCACTCCGCGTAGAGGTAGTCGAGCGCGTTCTTCAGCACGCCGGAGGTCGAGTGGTTGTACTCCGGCGTCACGAACACGAAGCCGTCGTACGCGGCGATCGTCTCCGCCCACTTCCTGGTGTGCTCGTTGCGGTAGTCGCCCATGGACGGCGGGACCGGCTCGTCCAGGTGCGGCAGCGGGTGATCCCGCAGGTCGATCAGGTCGTACGTCGCCTGCCGGCTGCTCGCCTGCTTGGCGACCCAGTCGGCCACCGCCTCGCCGTTCCGGTTCGGCCGGGTGCTGCCAAGGATGATCGCAATGTTCGTCATCGTGCCTCCCTGGTCGTGAAGGGACGTTCGGGTGGACACCCTGGCGGTACCCGGGTGCCCTCGCCGACAGTCGCCCCGCCGCCGGGTCGGGCGTGTCGGGTCACCTCCGGCGGTACGTCAGGTGCATGACGTGCGGCGTCTGCCGGGCGCCGACCTGCTCCAGCGCGACGTCCGCGACGCCGTCGAACATCCGGGACCCGCCGGTGGCGCCGGCGACGTACGGCACGACGTGCAGCCGCAGCTCGTCGATGCTGCCGGCGGCCAGGAACTGGTTGATCGTGGTGGCGCCTCCCGCGATCGCGACATTCCCGGTGCCGGCCGCCTCCCGGGCCCGAGCGAGCGCGGAGTGGATCCCGTCGGTGACGAAGTGGAACGTGGTGCCTCCCTCCATGGGCACGGGCTCACGCTCGCGGTGGCAGAGGACGAAGACCGGCGCGTGGTACGGCGGACTGTCACCCCACCAGCCGTGCCAGTCGAGGTCCCAGTCGCCGCGGTCGGGGCCGAACATGTTGCGTCCCATCACGAAGGCGTCGGCTTCGACGATCGCCGCGATCTCCTCGCTGCTGTCGTCGGCGTGCTCGAACATCCAGCTGTGCAGACGGCGCTCGTCGAGCGTGCCGAAGGGGCGCTCCAGGCACTGGCCCGGCCCGGCGCCGTACCCGTCGAGGGTAACGGCGATGTCAGCGGTCACGATTCCCATGCCTGGTCCGACCGCCGCCGGCGGGCGAACTCATCGGTGCGGCTCCGCGGCGAACGCACCCGGGGTGAGGCCGGTGACCGATCGGAAGTCGCGGGTGAAGTGCGCCTGGTCGGAGTATCCGAGGTCCGCCGCGACCTGCGCGAGGTCCACCGCGTCGCCCGCCTGCAGCCGCTCGGCGGCGTCGTGCAGACGCCGCCGCTGGATCAGCCACTTCGGTGAGAGCCCGACCCGCCGCGCCATCAGCCGTTGCAGAGTGCGCTCGGTGAGGCCGAACTTCTCGCAGATCTGGCCCACCCGGCGGATCTCGCGCTCACCCTCGGCGTACTCGACGATGGCGTTGACGAGCCGGCCCTCCTCGTCGACGGGAAGCACATCGGCGAGCGCCGCGCCGAGCAGCGTGCACGCCTGCTGCTGGCGGGCGACCTCACCGGGGTCGGGAGCCATCACCTCCCGGATCCGGGAGACGACCTCGGCGGCCCGGAGCAGCGTCGCGTCGGTCAGGTCGCGGCGACGGTCGGTCAGCTCGGTCATCGGGCCGTGAGCCAGGACCGCGCCGGCGGCCGGCTGCAGCATCGCGCCGACCACCCAGCCGCTGCCGCGCAGCTCCTCGGTGCCCAGGCCGCTGTGGGGGCCGACCAGCTGCGCGCCGTCGTGGCCGACGACGACCTGGCAGACCGGGTACTGCAGCACCCGCTGCGTCGACACCGCTCCCGGCGCCAGGGACCAGACCGGCACCCAGAACCGCCGGACCACGTCGGCGAGCCCAGCCGGCGCGGCGTACCGGCGCAGCGACGGGCTGAAGCCGCGGGCGTCACGCAGGTGCGCCGGCTCGGCCACGTCCATGGGGCGATCAACGGACCAGGTCACCTGTCGGATTCTTGCAAGACCGACCGACAGCCGAGCGACGATGCTCAGGAGCATGACCACCACACCTGTCACCGGACTCATCGCGTTCACCATCGACTGCTCCGACGCCGGTCGACTGGCTCGGTTCTACGCCGACCTGATGGGCGGCGAGATCACCGGCGAGTATCCCGAGTACGGGTACGCCCAGGTCACCGCCCGCGACGCGACGCTCAACTTCCAGAGGGTCCAGGACTACGCGCGCCCCGAGTGGCCGGGCCAGGAGCACCCGCAGCAGTTCCACCTCGACCTGCGGGTCTCCGACCTCGAGCTGGGTGTGAAGCACGCCGCCGGCCTCGGTGCGGCCGAGGCGCCGGAGCAGCCCGCGCGCGACTCCTACCGGGTGATGATCGATCCCGACGGTCACCCGTTCTGCCTGTGCCCGCCCCGGGACTGAGCGCGGCACCCCGCTCGCGGACCGGCTCAGGCGACGAAGATGCAGAACGGGTGTCCGGCCGGGTCGGCCAGCACGTACAGCGGCTCGTCCGGATCGTCGGTCCGGTCCAGCAGCAGCTTGGCGCCCAGCGCCTCCGCCCGGTCACGGTGCCGCTGCAGCTCGGCGAAGCTCGAGAGCGTGAAGTCCAGGTGCATCTGCATCGGTACGTCGTGCTCGGGCCAGGTCGTCGGTTCGAGGCGCTCCACCTGCTGGAAGGCCAGCTTGCGGTGGCCGCGCGCGTCGACGAGCACCAGCCAGTCGGCGTCGTCGGCGCTGCCGTCCGCCGGCGGCTCGTCGCCCTCGCGGTAGTGCAGGCCCAGGAACTCGCGGTAGAACTCGGCGAGACCCCGTGCGTCGGTGGTGTCGATCGCCGTGTGCAGGAGCTGCGGGTACTCGGTCACCCCGCCAGTGTTGCGCGACGACCTGAGCGCGGCGGGCCGCACCGCCGGGTCGATCGACAGCCGGGTCGTCCGGGCTAGGAGTCGTCCGGGCAGCGACGGCCGAAGTCGGACCAGTCGCTCGGCACCGCGGGCGGGGCGGCGGCGGCGGCACGGGCTCGGCCCAGGTTCCACTCGAGCCAGTCGCCGTCGTCCTGGCGCCAGCCGGTGAGGGCGCAGTCACGCTGTTCGACCGGCAGCTCGGCGAGCACCGGGACGGCGTCGTCGGACAGGCCCTGGAGGTAGTACCAGTCGATCCTGCCGGTCTCCTCGTACCGGTCGAGGTTCCGCTCGGCGATCCGGGCGTCGGGGTTGATCGCAGCGAGGCCGAGGATGGCGACCGCGCCGCTGACCAGCGCGAACCGAGGCAGCCACGCCGCCCTCAGCGCCAGCCCGCTGGCCAGCACCGCCACGATGAGCAGGCCGAGCCAGCCTTCGAAGACGTCGACGAGCAGCCGCAGCCGGGTGAACCCGTAGGCCTCCTGGTAGAGGTGCATGCGATAGAGCGCTGATGCGACGACCACCAGCGTCTCCATGCACAGCAGCCCCAGGGACGCCCGCAGCCAGAGCCGGTCGGCCGGCGTCGTACGCGCTGCCTTGCGGCCGGCGGCCCAGATCACCAGCAGGGTCAGCGCGGTGGCCGCGGTGAGCTGGCCGAAGCCCTGGTGGACGTACTCCGCGTAGGTGAGTCCGGTGGTACGCCGCAGGTAGTCGTGGCCACCGAACGCGACCGTGGCCTGGGCGATCAGCAGCGCCGCGAAGACGCCGATCACGACGAGCACCGGCGCCAGCCACTCCCAGCGATGCAGGACCGCGCGCGCCGGGGTGCCCTCCCGGTCGACACGCGGCGGGTTGAGGGCGAGGTAGCTCGCGGCCAGGACAGCGCCGGCGACGGCCACCGTGACGAACGCCCGCAGCACGAAGGTGTCGATGGTCAGGTCGGGGAGCAGGGCATCGACCCACTCGGCGAGGAGCGCATCGGCGGAGACGAAGAGCGCGCCGAAGACCAGCAGACCCAGGCCGGACAGGACGAGCGTGCGCAGCAGGGCGGCGCCGTGACCCAGCCCGATCAGCTGGCCGAGGGTCCGGCCGAGCCAGGGCAGGCCACGCAGGCCCGAGAGCGGCCAGGCGATCCCGGAGAGCAGGAACCCCGGGACGGTCCTGCCGCGGGTGACGCCGACGATGCAGAGCGCGGCCCCGGTCAGCAGGCACAGCACCACGATCCAGACGGCGTCCCGGACGACGGCCGTGCCGGCGAGCAGGACGCACAGCCCTGCGCAGGCGAGGCTGAACGGGTCGCGGCGGTGGCGGCTCGCGGTGAACACCACTGCGCCGGCCACGAGGAGCACGACGAAGGTGCCGACGCCGAGGTCGCGGAGCGGCAGCACGATCCCGGCCACGAGGCCGGCTGCCAGCGCACCGCCGAGCGCGGACGACCGGGCAGGCACTCCCCGCTCCGGCCAGAAGCCGCCCAGGAGGTCGTCGAGGATCGACGGCGCGGGAACGGCGGCCGGCGGCCGCGTGGGTGCCGCCGGCGGGGCGGGAGGCGGAACGGGGGGCGGGACCGTGG
>NZ_SSXI01000141.1 GCF_004803405.1 Nocardioides sp.
AGCGTCGTCCGGTGCGGCGTCACCCGGTGCGGCGTCGTCCGGCGCGCCCTCGATGACGCCGTCGAGGTCGGGCTGGCCGTCGGGCTCCTCCGCCGGGTCGGCGGCACACGGCGCCGTGGCCGCAACGCCCGGCGTCACCTGCACCTGCTCGTCCCAGGCCGCGGTCTCCACCTCGACCGTCTCCTCGACGTCGGTGACCACCACCTCCGAGCCCGGCACCACCTCCCATCCGTGGCCCTCCGGCGCGTTCGGCGAGGTCACTGAGGTGGTCTCGAGCGTCGACCCGCCGTCACGGATTGCGCCGGTGGGCGCGAAGCCGTCCGGCACCGGGTCGCCCTCAGGGATCCACCGCTCCTCGGTGACCGCGGCGGTCCCGGACATCGCGCCCCGGGCCCATCCGCCGCCATCCGGCTCGACTCCCTCGGGAAGCCAGGCGGTCTCGACCGTGGACCCGACGAGCCGGGTCGCCCCCGTGGCGGTGAACCCGGCGGGTGCTCCGTCGTCCAGTGAAACCCATTCGGTCTCGACGTGGGAGACCTCCGGCGTCTCGGATACGGCGGCCCTGGTGACCTCCCAGACCTCGCGGATCTCTGCCGGCCGGACCTCGAACCACTCGATGTCGATGAAGTCCCATCCCTGGCCGGGATTCCGGAAGGGCTTGTTCTCCCAGCGAACGTTGCCGGACTCGTCCTGCTCGTACAGCCACCTCGGCTCGATGACGGCCGGGTGCAGGATCTCGATGACGAGGTGGCCCTGCTCGGGGCTGGCGGGGACGTAGGCCTGATCGATGACCGTGCGGCTGTACTCCGCCTCGAGGTGCTCGACGACCCGGCTCCACGAGTAGCTGCGAGCAGCAGCGACGACGAGGCGGGAGACCTCGACGTCGGCGGTCGAGACCGCGCGCTGCCACTGCCATTCGCTGTGCGTCTGCGCGGGGAGCGTTCTGCTCACGGCCGGGTGGTGCACCGTCTCGAAGGTGGCCGGCACTGCCGCGCGTCCGCAGGACGAGTCGGGCTCACTCGGCGAGTTGAAGCCGATCAGCGCGGGTGACGCGACGGTCGACGGAGTGGCGGCGGACGCTCCGGGAACGACCGTGAAGACCGCGGCGAGCGCGAGTGACGGCAGCACGAGAAGGCGGGTGGACGACATGGCGATCCTCACGATGGGGCGGATGGAATGCGCCCCGAGAACGCCGTACCCACCAAACGACGCCGTGCCCGTCAAGTCACCTTCAGACGAGTTTCTTTAACAACGGCAGCGGCGCATGCCTCATCACCGGCGCCATTGCAGCCCAGGGGAAGGACGGCACGCAGGCGTCGCCGACCTCCTTCTCGATCGCCGCGACCATCGCGCGAACACCCTTCTCGGTCGAGGCCATCAGCGGCGTGGACTGCTCGACCCTCTCGTTCATCTCCGAGCGGATGTAGCCGGGGTAGAGGACCGTCACCCGGATCCTCTTCTGCAGCCGGGTGCCGTGGAGCTCGGTCCGCAGCCCCTCGGCGAGATGCGCCACGCCGGCCTTCGTGGCGGCGTAGGTCGTCATCGAGCTCGGCATGCCGCGCATCGCCGACATCGACGACACCATCACCAGATGTCCGCGCTCCTGCGCGCGGAACACCTCCATCGCGGCCTCGGTCTGCACCAGCGCGCCGACGAAGTTCGTCATCGCGGTCTCGAGGTTGGCGTCGAACCGGCCGGTGCCGAGCTTCGCGCCCTTGCCGAGACCGGCGTTGACGACGACCCGGTCGAGCTGCCCGAGCTCGTCGGCGAACCCGTGGAACGCCTCGAAGACCGCTGGGTGGTCGTTGACGTCCAGCGCTCGAACGGCGACCCGCCGGTCGGCATGCCTGCCCTGGATCTCGCTCCGCAGTGCCTCGAGCCGTTCGGTGCGCCGTGCGCAGAGCGCCAGGTCGTAGCCCAGCGCGCCGAACTGTCTCGCCATCTCGGCGCCGAGGCCGCTGGACGCGCCGGTGATCAGAATCGTCTTCGCCATGTGCCCATCCTGCCCAAGAGCGCCCGCGACGCAGCACGGCTGACGCGCCGGCCTCCTCGACATCCCAGTGCATATCCGGTATACATCACCATACCGAGTATGCACAGGCCCGAGGAGGCGCGATGTCGGTCAAGCACGCACTGTTGGCACTGCTCGAGCAGGAGCCCATGTACGGCTACCAGCTCCGCGCCGAGTTCGAGCAGCGCACGGGCACCACCTGGCCGCTCAACGTCGGGCAGGTCTACACCACCCTCACCCGGCTCGAGCGGGACGGACTCGCCCTCGCCGAGAGCGAGGACGCCGAGGGGCACGTGATCTACCGGATCACCGATGCCGGGCGGGTCGAGGTGGCGACCTGGTTCACGACGCCGGTCGCGAGGACCCAGCCACCGCGCGACGAGCTCGCCATCAAGCTCGCCCTCGCGGTGACGGTGCCCGGCGTCGACGTGGGCACGGTGATCCAGCAGCAGCGCAGCGCCACCATGCACGCGCTGCAGGACTACACCCGCCTCAAGCGCCGGGCCACCGGCAGCGAGCCTGCCGAGCTGGCCTGGAGCCTGGTGCTGGACTCGCTGGTCTTCGCGGCCGAGGCGGAGATCCGCTGGCTGGATCACTGCGAGTCGCGGCTGCGGCGAGCAGCGATCGAGCGCGCCGCCCCAACGTCCGCCCCAACGTCGACCCCAACGTCGGCCCCGGCGGCCGCGAACGAGCGGAGCCACCGATGATCGGCCCGCTCCTGGACCAGGTCCGCCGGCTGGACCTGGCCGAGCGGCGCTGGCTGGAGGAGGCCCGCGCCCGGCTGCGTCGTACGACGCCGGCGGCGCCGGCCGTCGACGCCCGACCAAAGGGGGAGCGATGAGCGCGGTGCTGGAGCTGACCGACGTGACCCGGGTCCACGGCGAGGGCCCTGCCGCGGTGCAGGCGCTGCGCGCGGTGTCGTTCCGTGCCCACGCCGGCGAGCTGGTCGCGGTGATGGGCCCATCCGGCTCCGGCAAGTCGACCCTGCTGACGCTGGCGGGCGGACTCGACCGGCCCACGGACGGGAGGGTGGTGGTCGAGGGCGTCGAGCTTGGCGCGCTCGGCAACGACGAGCGGGCGCGGATGCGTCGTACCTCCATCGGCTACGTCTTCCAGGGCTTCAACCTGATCCCGGCCCTGACGGCCGCCGAGAACGTCGCGCTCTCTCGCGAGCTCGACGGCGTCGCGGCCAGGACCGCGCGCGCCGAGGCGCGGCGGGTGCTGGAGGAGGTGGGCATCGGCGACCTGGCCGACCGGTTCCCCGACGACATGTCCGGCGGCCAGCAGCAGCGGGTCGCGATCGCGCGCGCCGTCGTCGGCGAACGGCGGCTGATCCTCGCCGACGAGCCGACCGGCGCGCTCGACACCGAGACCGGGGAGGAGATCCTGCGCCTGCTCCGGGCGCGGTGCGACGCCGGCGCCGCCGGGGTGCTGGTCACCCACGAGGCCCGACACGCGGCCTGGGCCGACCGCGTGGTCTTCCTGCGCGACGGACGGGTCGTCGACGAGACCGGGGCCGAGTCGGTCGACCTGCTGACCGAGCCCGCGGCCCGATGAGCGCGTCGACGCGCGGCGGCTGGCGGGTCGCGCTTCGGCT
This sequence comes from Nocardioides sp., assembly GCF_004803405.1. Lineage (GTDB taxonomy): Bacteria > Actinomycetota > Actinomycetes > Propionibacteriales > Nocardioidaceae > Nocardioides > Nocardioides vastitatis. The sequence continues at coordinate 3,609 of NZ_SSXI01000141.1, forward strand.
GGCCCGGCGGGAGGCGCTGCGTCGCAAGGGCCAGACCGTGTTGATGCTCGTCCTGATCTGCCTGCCCGTCGTCGCCGTGACCGCGGCGGCGATCGTGTGGCGCACCCAGGACGTCTCCAGCGCGGAGAGCGTGGACCGACGGATGGGGTCGGCCGACGCGCTGGTGGAGACCACCGGTGCCGACCGGGTGGTGCAGGGCTTCGATCCGTACGACAGCTTCGGCACGTTCGGCGAGGACGACCTGAGTCCGGGACCGAACCTCGGTCGTGGCGATGTCGAGGCGGTCCTCGACGTCCTCGGCCACGACCGTCCGGTCATCCCGCTGGACCGCGACTCGCGCTTGTTCGAGACCGACCGAGGAGTCGGCGACATGGAGGTCGTCACCACCGACCTCGCCCATCCGCTCGCTGATGGGCTGCTGGAGCGCGTGGAGGGGAAGTACCCGCCCGGACCCGGCGAGGTCGTGGTCAACCAGGCACTGGCCAGCCGCGGCCCCGGCATCGGGGACACGCTGACCGTCATCCGGAAGACCGCGGACGGCGAGAAGACCCTCGACCTGGAGGTCGTCGGCATCGCGGAGAGCACGGAGAACCGCGGATACGAGCTCGCCGCCGGACTGCCTGGAGCCTTCGGCGAGACCGAGAATCCGACGGGCCGCTGGCTGGTCGGCGGTGGCCCTGTCAGCTGGGACGACGTCCGGGCGCTCAATGCGATCGGGGTCCTCGTCGCCTCGCGCCAGGTGCTCACCGATCCGCCTCCGGAGTCCGCTCTCGATCCCGTGGCCGGTGGCTTCGACGAGCCGGTCGACCAGGTCGTGGTGTCGGTCTTGGCGCTGGTCGGGGTGATGGTGCTGCTCGAGGTGGTCCTTCTCGCCGGACCGGCCTTCGCGGTACGAGCCAAGGCCCAGGCGCACACGCTCGCGCTGGTCGCGGCTGCCGGAGGTACGCCGGGTCAGGCCCGTCGTACGGTGCTCGCCTCCGGCGTGGTCATCGGCGGCCTCGGCGGGGTGCTCGGTGTCGGGATCGGCATCGGGATCGGCGCCGTCGCCGTGCCCGTCGCCCAGCTCTTCGACACGACCCGGTTCGGCCCCTTCGACGTGCCCTGGCCGCTGCTCCTCCTGGTCGCCGGGTTCGGCTTCCTCTCCGCCGTGCTCGCGGCCGTCGTCCCCGCCTTCTCAGCGTCCCGCCAGGACGTCGTGGCGGTGCTGGCCGGACGTCGAGGGGAGCGGAGACTCTCCGTGCGCTCGCCGTTCCTGGGCCTGGCCCTGCTGGGGGCAGGCGTCGCCGGCGCCGCCGTCGGCGCCGGCACCAGCGGCCGTGGCGGCGGAGCCGGATCCGTGCTGATCGCCGGGTCGGCGCTGGTCTCCGTCGTCGGGATGATCCTCGTGGTGCCGGTCGTCATCGCTCTGGTCGCCCGGTCGGCCGCTCGGCTGCCGCTCGCCCTCCGGTTCGCCGCCCGGGACGCGTCCCGTCACCGGACCCGCACGGTCCCGGCGGTCGCCGCCGTCGGAGCCACGGTGGCCGGGGTGGTGGCCCTGGGCATCGCGGTCAGCAGCCAGGAGGCGGCCAACGCCGACGCCTACGTCCCTATGCTGCCCGACGGCTACGGATCGGTCGCTCTCAGTGCGGACGCGGACCGCTCGGCTGTCGTCGACGTCCTCGGACGCAGCCTCAGGGACGATCAGGTCGTCGACGTCCGCGGCGTCCAGACCTCGACCGACCAGGGGGAGCTCGAGTTCGAGTTCCGGCAGGGCGGCGACGTGCTCATGCTGTCGCACTGGGGGACCCTCGGCTCGTCGTACGTCGTGGGCGCGAAGGTGCCCGACTACGTCGACCTGTCGGCCGACGCGCGGGCCGAGGCGGATGCCGTGCTCGATGCCGGGGGTCTGGTGCTGATGCGGAGCGAGCGGTCCTATCCGGAGGGCTATCCTGCGCCGGAGCTCGACGGTGGGCCGGTCACGGTGGACGTCAGGCGCTGGTCGCCCGAGGAGGAGGCGTCGACCGCAACCGACGTGGCGTCGGCGGCCGCCCCCAGCGCGGTGGTGGAGGTGTCCCGTAGCTCGCCGGCGGTGGTGCTCTTCTCGCCGCGGCTGCTCGAGCGGCTCGGTCTCGAGACGAGCACGGTCGGGATGTTCATCTACGGGCCGGTCAGCGAGGAGGCCGAGAAGGATCTGCAGGAGGCGCTGGCGGCGCTGCCGACGGCGGCGTACCTCTACGTCGAGCGCGGCTACCAGCCGGACGCCGCGGTCCGGATCGTCCAGGTCGTCCTCGCCGCCCTCGGGGGCATCCTGATGCTGGGCGGCACGCTCACCGCGACCTTCCTGGCGCTCTCCGACGCCCGACCGGACCTGGCGACGATGGCGGCCGTCGGGGCGCGGCCACGCACTCGGCGGACCGTGGCGGCGGCGTACGCCCTGGTGGTGGGCGGGGTCGGGGCGGTCCTCGGTGCCCCCGTCGGCTTCATCCCAGGGCTGGCGATCAGCCAGCCGCTGACGCGGAGCTGGGAGACGGGGGCGACCGCCGTCGACGTCCCGTGGCTGTTGATCCTGACCGTCGTCGCCGGGCTGCCGCTGCTGACCGCGGCGGCGGTCGGTGCCTGCGCCCGGGGGAGGCTGCCGCTGACGGCGCGGATCGACTGACGGACCGTACGCCCCCCTCCAAATAAACAGTCAGGCTTGACTGTTTGTTTGTGAGCGCCCATGCTGGAGCCGTGTCCACCACCGCCAGCGCCCGCGTACCGCAGGAGGAGCGCACCCGCGTCATGCGGCAGCGGCTGATGGAGGCGACGGTCGAGCTCCTCGTCGAGAAGGGCTTCAGCGGTACGACGACCACCCTCGTCTCCGAGCGGGCCGGGGTCAGCCGGGGAGCCCAGCTGCATCACTTTCCGACCAAGAACGACCTGGTCGTCGCGGCGGTCAGCCACCTGACCGAGAAGCGCGGCGCCGAGCTGGCCCGGGCCGCCGCCCGGCTGCCGAAGGGACGCAACCGGACCGAGGCGGTGGTGGAGATGCTCGGCGAGCACTTCGCGTCGCCGGTCTTCACCGCGGCCCTCGAGCTCTGGGTCGCGGCCCGCACCGATGCCGCGCTGCTGGAGGCGGTGGCACCGCTGGAGCATCGGGTCGGTCGCGAGACCCACCGCCTGACGGTGCAGCTGCTGGACGTCGACGAGTCGAAGCCGGGCGTGCGGGAGCTGGTCCAGGCCACCCTCGACCTGGTGCGCGGCCTCGGCCTGGCCAACACGCTGGGCGACGACGCCCGCCGGCGCCGCGGGATCCTCACCCAGTGGGCACGCACGCTGGACGCCGCGCTCACGACCAGCACCACGAAGGAGTCCACATGAGCCTGCTCGACGCCGTCCTCGCCGACCTCACCGCCGAGGGGGACCGGCTCCGGAGCGTCGTCGTCGAGCTCGACGACTCTGCTGCCGGAAGCTGGGCGACACCGACGCCGGCAGAGGGCTGGACCGTCGCCACCCAGGTCGCGCACCTGCTCTGGACCGACGAGGTCGCCGTGCTCGCCGCCGCCGCGCGCAGCGACGCGGGCCGGAGCGCCTGGGACGAGGTCGTGCTCAAGGCGATCGAGAACCCCGCCGGCTTCGTCGACGAGGGTGCCCTCGACCTGGCGGAGCTGCGAAGCGAGGAGCTGCTCGCCCGCTGGGACGCCGGCCGCGCCGCGCTGGCCGAAGCGCTCCGGTCCTACCCCGACGGTCTCAAGCTGCCCTGGTTCGGGCCGCCGATGTCACCGACCTCGATGGCGACCGCTCGCTTCATGGAGACCTGGGCGCACGCGCTCGACGTGTACGACGCCCTAGGCGTCCGCCCGGAGGTCACCGACCGGATCCGCCACGTCGCCCACCTCGGCGTACGCACCCGCGACTTCTCCTTCGCCAACAACCAGCTCGAGGCTCCGGCCGAGGAGTTCCGTGTCGAGCTCACTGCGCCCGGCGGTGAGCTGTGGACCTGGGGAGCGGAGGACGCGACGCAGTCCGTGATGGGCTCCGCCTACGACTTCTGCCGGCTGGTCACCCAGCGCATCCACCGCGACGACACCGACCTGGCGGCCGTCGGCCAGGACGCCGAGAGGTGGCTGACCATCGCCCAGGCCTTCGCCGGCCCGGCGGGCGGCGGGCGGGTCCCGAGGCTCGCCGGCGCTCGCACCTCAACCACCGACGAGGAGACCCCGTGACCGAGCCGATCCGGATCGCCAACTGCTCCGGCTTCTACGGCGACCGCCTGACCGCGCTGCGGGAGCAGCTGGAGGGCGGCGAGGTCGACGTCGTCACCGGCGACTATCTCGCGGAGCTGACGATGCTGATCCTCGGCATGGACACGATGCGCGACGCCGAACTGGGCTACGCCCGCACCTTCCTCCAGCAGCTCGAGGACACCCTCGGCACCGCGTTGGAGCGCGGGGTGAGGATCGTCAGCAACGCCGGCGGCCTCAACCCCGCCGGGCTCGCCACCAAGGTGCGCGAGCTCGCCGACAGGCTCGGCCTGGACGTCAGGGTCGCGCACGTCGAGGGCGACGACCTCCGGCCGCGCGACCTGTTCGAGGGCGCACTCACCGCCAACGCCTACCTCGGCGCGTTCGGCATCGCCTCGGCCCTCACCAGGGGTGCCGACGTGGTGGTCACCGGCCGGGTCACCGATGCCTCCGTCGTGGTCGGGCCGGCGATCGCCCACCACGGCTGGACCCCGAAGGACTACGACCAGCTCGCCGGCGCCGTCGTCGCGGGCCACGTGATCGAGTGCGGTGCCCAGGCCACCGGTGGCAACTTCTCGGGATTCCGCGACCTGTTCCGCGCGGGCGCCCCGATGGAGGTGCCTCTCGGGTTCCCGATCGCGGAGGTCGCCGCCGACGGGAGCAGCGTCATCACCAAGCACCAGGGCACGGGCGGCGCCGTCACCATCGACACGGTCACCGCGCAGCTGCTCTACGAGATCCAGTCCACGCGCTACCTCAACCCCGACGTCACCACCCGCCTGGACTCGGTCGCGCTGCGCGAGGTCGGTCCGGACCGGGTGGAGCTGAGCGGCATCACCGGCGCGCCCCCGCCCGAACGGCTCAAGGTCGCGGTCAACACCCTCGGCGGCTACCGCAACCAGCTGGAGTTCGTGGTCACCGGCCTCGACATCGACGCGAAGGCCGACTGGCTGCGTGCCCAGCTCGACGGCAGGTTCAGCGCCGCGGAGGTGACCTGGACCCAGACCGCCGCCCGCGTCGGGGACGCCGACACCGAGGAGGGCGCCTCCGCCCTGCTCCGCTGCATCGGAAAGGACCCGGAGCCGGGACCACTCGGCAAGCCGTTCACCGGCCCCGCGGTCGAGCTCGCGCTGGCGTCGTACCCCGGCTTCACGATGACCAGCCAGCCGCAGAAGCCCTCGCCGTACGGCGTCTACCGGCCCGAGTACGTCGACCGCTCGGTCGTGCAGCACACGGTGGTCCACGCCGACGGGACCCGGGAGGTGATCGCCGACCCGACCGAGTTCGTCGAGCAGGTGGCCCCCGGGGAGCTCGACGACGACCTGGGTCGGCGGCCGTCGCCGTACCCCGCTCCGGCCGACTCGATCACCCGGCGGATGCCGCTCGGCACCTTCGTGCACGCCCGATCGGGCGACAAGGGCGGCAACGCCAACCTGGGCCTGTGGGTCAAGCACGACGGGTCCCCGAAGTACGAGGCGCGCGTCCAGTGGCTGGCCAAGCTGATGAGCCCGCGCAAGGTCCGCGAGCTGGTGCCCGAGGCCAGGGAGCTCGACGTCGACGTCTACCTGCTGCCCAACCTGGGCGCGGTCAACGTGGTCATCCACGGGCTGCTCGGCGAGGGCGTCGCCGCGTCCACCCGGTTCGACCCCCAGGCCAAGGGCCTGGGTGAGTGGGTTCGCAGCCGCATCGTCCACATCCAGGACGACCTGGTCTAGAGAGGACTTGAGATGACCACGTTCAACCACGGCTGGAGCCCCGAGCAGCTCGCCCTCAAGCAGACCGCGATCGACTTCACGCACCGCGAGGTGACGCCGCACCTCGCGGCCTGGGAGCGGGACGGCGAGATCCCACGCGAGTTCCAGAAGCGGCTCGCGCACGCGGGCCTGCTCGGCGTCGGCGTCCCCGAGGAGGTCGGCGGCGACGGTGGCGACCTGATGGACGTCTGCGCGATGCAGGAGGGCTTCATGGAGGCCGGCTGGTCCGGTGGCCTGATGGCGGGCGCCTACACCCACGGCATCGCGATCCCGCACATCGTCCAGGCCGGCTCCCCGGAGCTGATCGACACCTTCGTGCGGCCGGTGCTCAGCGGTGACCTGATCGGCTCCCTCGCCATCACCGAGCCCGGCACCGGGTCCGACGTCGCGGCGATCACGACCCGGGCGGTCCGCGACGGCGACCAGTGGGTGATCAACGGCGCCAAGATGTTCATCACCTCCTCGGTCCGCGGCGACTTCGTGACCACGGCCGTCCGTACCGGCGGCGACGGGGCCCACGGCATCTCGCTGATCGTCGTACCCCAGGGCACGCCCGGGTTCACCGTCTCGCGCAAGCTGGACAAGATGGGCTGGCTCTGCTCGGACACCGGCGAGCTGTCCTACGACGACGTGCGGGTCCCGGACAGGTACCTGGTCGGCGAGGAGAACCACGGGTTCTACTACATCGCCGACCAGTTCGTCACCGAGCGGATCTGGCTGGCGCTGATGGGCTACGGCCACGCGCTGCGCTGCCTCAACCTCACCCTGCGGCACTGCCAGGAGCGCGACACCTTCGGCAAGCCGCTGGTCGCCAACCAGGTCGTGCGGGCGAAGCTGACCGAGATGCACCGTCAGGTGGCGGTGGCGCGCTCCTACACCCTGGAGGTCGCGCAGCGGCACGTCGCCGGCGAGAGCGTGGTCGCGGAGGCCTGCCTGGCGAAGCAGACCGCGGTCGACACCGCGGTCTGGGTCGCCGACCAGGCGGTGCAGCTGCACGGCGGCGCAGGCTACCTGCGCGAGTCCGAGGTCGAACGGCACTACCGCGACGTCCGCCTGCTGCCGATCGGCGGTGGTGCCACGGAGGTCCTCACCGACCTGGCCGCCCGCCTCCTCGGCTACGGGGTGAACTGACATGGAGCTCGTGAAGCCGCTGAGCGGCGAGGTGTCGGTTGCGATGGCTGCCCCGCCGGAGGAGGTGTGGGCGCTCGTGAGTGACGTGACGCGCATCGGCGAGTTCTCGCCGGAGACGTTCGAGGCCGAGTGGACCCACGGTGCCAGCGGCCCGGCGGTCGGCGCACGGTTCCGGGGACACGTGAAGCGCAACGGCGTGGGACCGGTGTACTGGACGCCCTGCAAGGTCACCAAGTGCGTGCCGAACGAGGTGTTCGAGTTCGTCGTCCTCGCCGGCGGGCCGCTCAACAGGTGGGGCTACCGGCTGGAGCCGAGCGAGGGGGAAACACTCGTCACCGAGTACTTCCGGCTCACCCCGAACCTGATGATGCGCGGCTACTGGCTGGTGCTGGGCCGGCTGCGCGGCAGGACCAACGAGCGCGGCATGCGCACCACCCTCGAGCGGATGAGGGCGGTGGTCGAGTCATGACCGCCGAGACCGTCGAGGAGACCCGACGCAGGTCGATGCTGGCCAAGATCGAGGACCTCCACGCCGAGCAGCAGAAGGCCGTCGAGGCGGGCGGGAAGTACATCGCCCGGCACAAGGCGCGGGGCAAGCTCACCGCCCGCGAGCGGATCGAGCTGCTCGTCGACGAGGGGTCGGCGTTCCTCGAGCTGATGCCGCTCGCGGGCTGGGGCAGCGACTTCGCCGTCGGCGCCAGCGTGGTCACCGGCATCGGCGTCGTCGAGGGCGTGGAGGTGATGATCGTCGCCAACGACCCGACGGTGAAGGGCGGCGCGCTCAACCCCTGGTCACTGAGGAAGACCTTCCGGGCCGCGGAGATCGCCGAGAAGAACAACCTGCCGACGATCAACCTCACCGAGTCCGCCGGTGCCGATCTCCCCACCCAGAAGGAGATCTTCATCCCCGGCGGACGCGGGTTCCGGGACCTCACCCGCTCCTCGGCGCGCAAGCTGCCGACCGTCTCGGTGGTGTTCGGCAACTCCACGGCGGGCGGCGCGTACGTCCCGGGCATGAGCGACTACGTGATCATGGTCAAGGACCGCGCCAAGGTGTTCCTGGCCGGCCCGCCACTGGTGAAGATGGCCACGGGGGAGGAGTCCGACGACGAGACGCTCGGCGGCGCCGAGATGCACTCGCGGGTCTCCGGCTCCTCCGACTTCCTCGCCCTGGACGAGCACGACGCCCTGCGACAGGCCCGCCGGGTGATCGCCCGGCTCAACTGGCGCAAGAGGGGTGCCGTCCCCGCCCCGACGTACGCGGAGCCTGACCTCGACCCCGAGGGCCTGCTCGAGGTGATCCCCACCGACCTCAAGGAGCCCTTCGACCCGCGCGAGGCGATCCTGCGGATCGTGGACGGGGTCTCGACAGGCTCGACCACCGGCGGGAGCAACCCCGTCGCCTTCGACGAGTTCAAGCCGCTCTACGGCTCGGCGCTCTGCGTCGGCTGGGCGAGGCTGCACGGCCACGAGATCGGCATCGTCGCCAACGCCCGCGGCGTGCTGATGAGCGAGGAGGCCCAGAAGGCCGCCCAGTTCATCCAGCTGGCCAACCAGAAGGACACCCCGCTGCTCTTCCTGCACAACACGACCGGCTACATGGTCGGCGCGGAGTACGAGCAGGGCGGCATCATCAAGCACGGCGCCCAGATGCTGAACGCGGTGAGCAACTCCTCGGTGCCGCACCTGACGGTGATCATGGGCGCGTCGTACGGCGCCGGCAACTACGGCATGAACGGCCGCGCCTACGACCCGCGGTTCCTCTTCACCTGGCCGTCGGCGAAGTCCGCGGTCATGGGGCCCCAGCAGCTCGCCGGCGTGCTCGAGATCGTCGCCCGCGAGTCCGCCGAGAAGAAGGGCGAGGTCTTCGACGCCGACGGGTTCGCCGGCATGAAGCAGATGGTCGAGGAGATGGTGGAGGAGCAGTCCCTGCCCTACTTCCTCTCCGGCATGGTCTACGACGACGGCGTCATCGACCCGCGTGACACCCGCACCGTGCTGGGCATCTGCCTGTCCGTCATCGACAACCAGCCCATCGAGGGCGCCATGAACTTCGGGGTGTTCCGCCTGTGATCACCAGACTCCTGGTCGCCAACCGCGGCGAGATCGCGCGGCGCGTGTTCCGCACCTGCCGGCGGCTCGGCATCGAGACCGTGGCCGTCCACTCCGACGCCGACGCGGCACTCGCGTTCGTGCGCGAGGCGGACAGCGCCATCCGGCTTCCCGGCAACACGCCGGCCGAGACCTACCTCCAGGCGGACCTGATCATCCGGGCCGCGCGCGGGGCCGGCTGCGACGCGATCCACCCCGGCTACGGCTTCCTGTCCGAGAACGCCGACTTCGCCCGCGGCGCGGCCGAGGCCGGGCTGACCTGGGTCGGACCCACGCCGGAGTCCATCGAGCGGATGGGCTCGAAGATCGAGTCCAAGAAGCTGATGGAGGCCGCGGGCGTCCCGGTGCTCGGCAACCTGACCCCGGAGACCGCGACCGCGGCCGACCTCCCGCTGCTGGTCAAGGCCAGTGCGGGCGGGGGTGGCCGCGGCATGCGCGTCGTCACCCGGCTGGAGGAGCTTGCGGGCGAGGTCCGCAGGGCCTCCGCCGAGGCGGAGTCGGCCTTCGGCGACGGCACCGTGTTCGTGGAGCCGTACGTCCGGCGCGGCCGCCACGTCGAGGTGCAGGTCGTCGGCGACGGCACCGACGCCGTCGTGTTCGGGACCCGAGACTGCTCCCTCCAGCGGCGGCACCAGAAGGTCGTCGAGGAGGCGCCGGCTCCCGGCCTCTCCGAGGCCACGCGCACCGCCATCCACGCCGCGGCCCGCGCGGCCGCCACCTCGGTCGGCTACGTCGGCGCCGGCACGGTCGAGTTCCTCTACGACTCCGCCAAGGAGTCGTTCTGGTTCCTGGAGATGAACACCCGCCTCCAGGTCGAGCATCCCGTCACCGAGGCGGTGTACGGCGTCGACCTGGTCGAGCTCCAGATCGCGGTCGCCGAGGGACGTGGCCTGCCCGAGGTGCCCGCGCCGCGCGGCCACGCGGTCGAGGTGCGGCTCTACGCCGAGGACCCCGCCGCGGAGTACGCGCCCCAGACCGGCACCCTGCTCGACTTCGACATCGAGCACGACGTGCAGTTCGACGGGTTCGGCTCCGCGACGTCGGGCGTGCGACTGGACTCCGGGTTCGAATCGGGCGACGAGGTCGGCACGTTCTACGACGCGATGCTCGCCAAGGTGGTCGCCTGGGCGCCGACGCGCGAGCAGGCCGCCCGCGTGCTGGCGCGCCGGCTGGAGACCGCCTCGATCCACGGGCTGGTCACCAACCGCGACCAGCTGGTGTTCTCCTTGCGGGACGCCGACTTCCTCGCGGGTGACCTGGCCACGTCGTTCTACGACGACCACCCCGGCCTGTTGCAGCAGCAGCAGCCCGACGACCTGGTGGCGTTCGTCGGCGCGGTCGCGCTCGCCGAGCACCGCCGGCTGACGGCCACGGTGCAGACCCGGATCCCCGCCGGGTTCCGCAACGTGGTCGCGCATCCCCAGGTGACCCGCTTCGAGGTCGACGGCGAGGAGGTGGCGGTCGCGTGGCTCGGCGGTCGGGAGGGCTACCGTCTCGCCGGGCAGGACGACGACCGAGCGGTGACGGTTGTCGAGGCGAGCCCGGAGCTCGTCGTGCTGGACCGCGGCGGCGCGACGACGCGACACCGCGTCCGGATCCTCGGGGACGCCGTCCTCGTCGACTCGCCGTTCCGCGGCGCCACGCTGCGCGTCGTACCCCGGTTCGTCGACCCCGCGACGCAGGTCGCGGAGGGCTCGTTGCTGGCGCCCATGCCCGGCACCGTGATCACCGTCAGCGCGGCGGTCGGGGACGTCGTGGCCGAAGGCCAGCCCATCCTCGTGATGGAGGCCATGAAGATGCAGCACACCGTCGCGGCGCCGTACGCCGGCACCGTCACCGAGCTGTCGGCGAGCGCCGGTCAGCAGGTCCAGGCGGGTGTCGTGCTCGCCGTCGTGGAACCGGCAGGCGCGGCGGCAGAGGCAACAGATGCAGCAGACCGAGGAGAGAGCACATGACCGTCCCGTTCAGCGAGCCCGAGGAGCGCGTCGCGCTGCGCGAGGCGGTCCGCAAGCTGGCGTCGAAGTACGGCCGGGAGTACGTCGAGAGGCAGGCCCGTGAGGGCGGCAAGATGACCGAGATGTGGCTCGAGATGGGCCGCAACGGCTTCCTCGGCGTCAACATCCCCGAGGAGTTCGGTGGCGGTGGCGGCGGAATGTCCGACCTCGCGGCGGTCCTCGAGGAGGCTTCTGCCGCGGGCGCGCCGCTGCTCATGATGGTCGTCTCGCCGGCGATCTGCGGCTCGATCATCACCCGCTGCGGCACCGAGGAGCAGAAGAGGCGCTGGCTCCCCTCGATCGCCGACGGCACGCACCTGATGGCGTTCGGCATCACCGAGGCCGACGCCGGCTCCAACTCGCACAAGATCACCACCACCGCCAACCGCGACGGTGACGGCTGGGTGCTCAACGGGCAGAAGACCTTCATCTCCGGTGTCGACGAGGCCGACTCGGTGCTGATCGTCAGCCGCACCGAGGACGCGAAGACCGGCAAGCTCAAGCCGGCCCTGTTCGTCGTGCCGACCGACGCCGCGGGCTTCACCAGGCAGCCGATCCCGATGGGCTGGTCCGCGCCGGAGAAGCAGTTCACCCTGTTCCTCGACAACGTGCGAGTGCCCGGCGACGCGCTGGTCGGCGACGAGGACGGCGGCCTGTGGCAGCTGTTCGCCGGGCTCAACCCGGAACGGATCATGGGTGCTGCACTGTCGAACGGCATGGCGCGGTTCGCGCTGGAGAAGGCGGTCGCCTACGCCAAGGACCGCGCGGTCTGGCAGGACCAGCCGATCGGCGCCCACCAGGGCATCGCCCACCCGCTGGCCAAGGTGAAGATCGAGCTCGAGCAGTCCCGCCTCCTCCAGCAGAAGGCGGCTGCGCTCTACGACGCCGGCGACGACTTCGCTGCCGGCGAGTACGCCAACATGGCCAAGTACGCCGGTGGGGAGGTCGCCTGCAACGCCTCCGACGTCGCGGTGCACACCCACGGCGGCAACGGCCTGACGGTGGAGTACGGACTGGCCAATCTGCTGGTCGCCGCCCGGCTCGGCCGGATCGCTCCGGTGTCGCGGGAGATGATCCTCAACTTCGTGGCGATGCACTCGCTGGGGCTGCCCAAGAGCTACTGAGCCGGACCGGTGTCGGTTTACCAAGGGATGCAGCCGAACCTGCACTTCCCTGGCCCTGTGCGCCCTGGGAAGTGCAGGTTCGGCTGCATCCCTTGATGAAGCGGCGCCACGGCACAGCACCCACCCCGGCCGTGGCCTTGCCGCATTCGCGAGCGGGCGACTGCCGTCAGACGGCAGAATCCGCGCATGATCAGGTTGCTTCCCGGGCTGCTGGTGCTCCTGCTGTGGCTGTACTGCCTCGTCGACGTCATCAGCGCGCGGGCTGACGGGATCCGTCACCTCGGCAAGAACATCTGGCTGCTGATCGTGCTCTTCTTCCCGTTCGTCGGATCGCTGGCCTGGCTGATCGCCGGCCGGCCTCGGGCGGAGCGTCCGCTCACCCGCGCCGAGGGTGCGGCTCCCGACTTCCCGGAGTACGAGCGGCGCGGCCGGTTCGCCGCCTCGGACCCCGAGGAGGACGCGGAGTTCCTCCGCAAGGTGCGCGAGCGGGCGGAGGAGCAACGGCGCCGCTACGAGGCACAGAAGCGGCGCGAGCGGGAGGCGCAGGAGCCCGACCCCGATTCCGCCGCGGACCCGGACCCCGCCTGATGCGGTAGGCATCACACCCACGGCGGTAGGTTTCCGCCGTGGGTGTCGTCGGATCGATGGATCGCGGGCAGCGCCGGTTCGCACCGGCCGGCTTCCCGCTCGCCGTCATCTACAAGTTCTTCGACGACCAGGGCAACTACCTCGCGGCCATCCTGACGTTCTACGCCTTCCTCGCCATCTTCCCGCTGCTGCTGCTCGGCAGCTCGATCCTCGGCTTCGTCCTCGAGGGCCGACCCGACCTGCAGCAGGCCGTGCTTGACTCGGCACTGGCGCAGTTCCCGATCATCGGCGACCAGCTCGGCCGGCCCGAGGGCCTGCAGGGCTCGACCGGCGGCATCATCGTGGGGTCGCTCGGTGCGCTCTACGGCGCGCTCGGCCTGGGCCTGGCCCTTCAGAACGTGCAGTCCGCCGCCTGGGCGGTGCCGCGCAACATCCGCCCGCACCCGGTGCTGACCCGCATCAACAGCCTGCTGCTGCTGGCCGTCGCCGGCTCGGCCATCCTCGCGATCTCGATCGGATCGGCGGTGCTCACCACCACCCGGCTCGTCGGCGAGATGTCCACCCACGGCTGGTTCCACTGGCTCGTTCGCCTGGTGACCGTGCTGCTGCTCGGCGTCGTGCTGACGATCCTGCTGCGCATGGCGGCTGCCCGGGCGATCCGCCACAACGTCGCCCGCGCCGCACCGGGCGGGTTCACGATCGCGGTGATGTGGCAGCTCCTGCAGTACATCGGAACGATCTACGTCACCGACGTCATCGCCAGCGCCGACCGCAACCAGATGACCCAGACCTTCAGCGTCGTCCTCGGCCTGATGGTCCTGCTCTACATCGGCGCGATCATCGGCGTCCTCGGCATCGAGGTCAACGTGGTCCTGCAGCGCCGGCTCTGGCCGCGCGCGCTGCTCACCCCGTTCACCGACGCGGTCGACCTGACCGAGGCCGACCGGCGCGCCTACGCGATGTACGCGCAGATGCAGCGGCACAAGGGCTTCCAGACCGTGGCCGTGCGGTTCGACGGCCGCGACGGTGACACCTACGAGATCGTCCTCGACCCGGCGACCGAGAAGGTCATCAAGCAGCACACGCCCGCGAGCGGCGTACCTCTGCCGCCGCCGCCCGCGCCCGCCACCCCGCCCGACCAGGGGACAGTGCCGCCGGCGGTGTGAGCTCCCGGGTCACCGGGCCTCGCCCCGCAACAGTCCCCGCAGCCGTCCGACGACCGAGTCGTCGAGCCCCAGCCCGTCCCGCAGGTACGACGCCCGGTCGCCGTACTCCTTCTCGACCGCGGTGGAGGCGGCATGGAGGTACTCGGTGTCCGCGACTAGGACCGGCTCGAACACGGCGACGGCCTCCTGCCCCAGGCCGCGGGCGATCTCGGCCTCGGTGCGGGCACGGCTCGCGGCGGCGTAGGCGTTGGTGAGCAGGTAGTCGCTCTCGATGGTCGGGTCGTCGACGCCGGCGATGTGCAGGAGCAGGGCGGCGACCCAGCCGGTCCGGTCCTTGCCGGCGGTGCAGTGGAAGAGCTGCGGCCCGCCGTCCGCCAGCCGAGTGAGGACCGCGCCGAACGCGGACCGCGACCTCTGGTGGGTCACGAACGACCGGTAGACGTCCTGCATCAGGGCGACCGCGGCATCGCGGGACGCCAGCTGCGCGACCTGCTCCATCGGGATCCCGGACGCGTCGAAGCGAAGCGGTGTCGCGCCCGGCACCTCGGGGTCCGGGTGCGCGGCGATCTCCAGGTCCGACCGGAGGTCGATGACCGTGCGCAGCCCGAGGCCCTGGACGAGGCCGTGGTCGGCGTCGGTGAGCCGGAGGTCGTTCGACCGGAAGAAGACGCCGGTGCGCAGCGCGCTTCCGTCGGCCGTGGCGTATCCGGGCCCCGCCACGTCGCGGAAGTTGTCGGCCGACGCGAGCCGGAGGATCTCGTTGCCGGCGGACGCGCCCGGGGGGACCTCAGGGACCATGACGAGAGCGTAGGGCGGCCGCCCGAGCCCGCGGTGATCCGCCTAGGCGTCCAGGGCGAAGAAGGCGATCGGCTCGCTGGTCGGCTGCTCGGACCCCCCGTCCGGCTCGACGGTGATGCCGACGCCGGTCGCGCGCGACGCGTCGCCGTCCAGGAGCTTGGTGGTGTCGCGGGTGTCGGGCATCAGTCCGGCGGGCTGGAGCTCCCCGGCCGGGGTCTGCAGCCACAGCTGGTAGTCCTTGCCGTCCGGAGCGGGCTTCAGGTCGTCGGTGAGGATCACCGCCCGTCCCTCCGACCGTGAGACCACCACGGTGGCTTGGGACCCGTCGGGGAACCGCTTCGCGATCCGGGTGGCGTCCTCGGCCCGGAGGACCTTCTCAGCCGCGGTGATCTCCGGGCCCTTCGGCTCGTCGCCGGGCTGTAGCCAGAAGGCACCACCGACCGCGGCGATCAGGACGGCCGCGGCCGCGACCAGCAGCGGCAGCCGGCCGAGCCGGAGCCGCCGGCGCCGGCGCT
>NZ_SSXI01000281.1 GCF_004803405.1 Nocardioides sp.
GCGGTCGCCCGCAAGATCGCCGAGCTGCTGCGCGCCGCGTCCGACGTGATGGTCGACGGCGAGGTCGACCGCGCCCTCGCGCTGCTCGCCGACGCCCGCGCCACCGACCGGATGATCCGGGAGCTGCAGGCCGCCGCCGACGAGGGGATGTCCGTGGTCAGCTCCTCGCCGTTCCGGCTCCGCCATCGGGAGCCGGTACGACGCATGGTGGAGCTGGTCGACCCGCTGGACCGGGCACTGCGCAGCACCAGGGTGCTCGTCCGGCAGACGTCGGTGGCGGCCTACCGGCGGCGGGCGGTGCCGCCGTCGTACGCCGTGCTGACCGCGGACCTCGCCGCTGCCGCCGACGCCGTCGCCGACGAGCTGGCCGCCAACCGCCTCGCCGAGGGTGCCCGGGATGCCGTCCTCGCCGTCGGGCACGCGACCGGCCGGGTCGAGCGGAGCGAGGTGCTCACCTCCGAGGCGATCCTGGCGCAGGTGCGCGCGATCGTGGCCGACCTGCTGCTCGTCACCGGCATGGGACCGCTCGAGGCCACCGACGCCATCCCGCCGCCTCGGTGAGGGGCCGCTAGCCCCGACCAGCCGCTGCGGCCTCCGCGGCGTACAGGTCGTACGGGTCGTGGAGCCGGCGGCCCAGGGCCTCCTGCAACCAGGCCGCGTCCCGGGCGGCAGCCCGTTGAGCGGCGTCGACCGAGCCGTCCGAGGTCAGGTTGGAGGCGAAGATGCCGGCTGCGGACTTCGGCAGGAAGTCCTCGTAGACGACCGGCCGGAGCCGCCCCTCGGCGTCCCGGGTGTAGTACGCCAGCCCGGCCTCGTGCAGCCCCTGCTCGGTGTCGGGGAAGGCGTCGATCCCGCGGTCGTCGTACAGCGCACGGCCCGCCGGGGTGAGCGCGACACCGCGCGCCTCGACCTCGCCGAACCGCACCCGCAGCTCGCCCGTGGTGACCGAGCCGTCCGCCTTGCGGAACCGGCGCGGCTCGGCGCGCGCCCGGAACGACGTCTGCCGCAGCAGCACCGCGGGCTTGTCGGTGAGCGGCGGGCCCTGGATCCGGTCGATCATCCGGATCCCGCGCTCGGTCATCCGCGCGTAGAGCTCGTCGATGTCGAGCACCCGCGGGGTGAGGTGGTTGATGTGGGTCGAGGACACCCCGCCGATGTCGGCCGCCACCGACGAGATCGCCTCGAGGTGGTCGTACCAGGCGCGGTCGACCGGCTCGGGGGAGAGGGCGAAGGACGCCGTCGCCAGCTCGAGGAACCGGTCGGCGTCGACCGGAGCGAGGCCGGACTGCTTCTCGGCCAGGTCCGCGAGGTCGAGCAGCTCCTCGGGGAACAGCCGTCGCGCACCGAGGAACTCCTCCAGCTGCGCCTGGGTCCGCTGGTCGAAGAACCGGCGGTCGTCGACCACCAGCAGCGAGGTGAAGACGCGGAACGGGTTCGCTGCCAGCTCGGCGCGGTCGATCGGCCGGAACGCGGTGGAGACGACGGGGATCGGCGGGTCGGCCTCGCGCAGGTCGTAGAAGCCCACCGGGTGCATGCCGCAGGCCGCGAAGATCCGACCGACCTGCCCGAGCTCGGTCGGGGTGCCGACGCGGATCGCGCCGTGCCGCTCCGCGGTCACCCGCTCGATGCTGCCGAGCCGCTCGGCCTCCGCGCCCATCCGCTCCAGGACGGACGCGTTGACGGCCTCGGAGACCTCGACCAGTGTGTTGTACGCGGGAACCTCGGAGCCGTAGAGCGCCGAGAGCGACGAGGCGAACAGCGCCCGCAGCTCGGTGGGACCGATGAGCATCAGCCGAACTCGACTCCCTGCGCGAGCGGCAGCTCGGCCGAGTAGTTGACCGTGTTGGTCGCGCGACGCATGTAGGCCTTCCACGCGTCCGACCCGGACTCGCGCCCGCCGCCAGTCTCCTTCTCGCCACCGAACGCGCCACCGATCTCCGCACCGGAGGTGCCGATGTTGACGTTGGCGATGCCGCAGTCCGACCCGGCGGCGGACAGGAATGTCTCCGCCTCGCGGACGTCGAGGGTGAAGATCGCCGACGAGAGGCCCTGGGCCACGTCGTTGTGGAGCGCGATCGCCTCGTCGAGGTCGCGGTACTTCAGCACGTAGAGCAGCGGCGCGAAGGTCTCGGCCTTCACGATGTCGCTCTGCTGGGGCATGTCGATGATGGCCGGTACGACGTACTGCCCGCCTGGCACGCCATCGGCCCGGGTGCCGCCGGTGACCAGGCGGCCGCCGTCGGCCTGCGCCTGCTCGATCGCGGCGAGGAACGCCTGGCCCGCGGTGTCGTCGATGAGGGGGCCGACGAGGGTGTCCCGCTCCAGCGGGCTCCCGATCGAGAGGGTGCCGTAGGCCTTGGAGAGGCGGGAGACCAGCTCGTCGTGGACCGACTCGTGCACGATCACCCGGCGCAGGGAGGTGCACCGCTGGCCGGCCGTACCGACGGCTGCGAAGACGATGCCCCGGACTGCGAGGTCGAGGTCCGCCGACGGCGCGACGACGGCGGCGTTGTTGCCGCCCAGCTCGAGCAGGCAGCGACCCAGGCGCGCGGCCACGCGTGGCGCCACCTGCTTGCCCATCCGGGTCGACCCGGTCGCCGAGACCAGCGACACCCGCGGGTCGTCGACGAGAGCCTCGCCGATCTCGCGCTCGCCGAGCACGACGTGGGTCAGGCCCTGCGGAGCGCCCACGCGACGGGCGGCCTCGGCCGCCAGCGCCTGGCAGGCGAGCGCGGTGAGCAGGGTCTTCTCCGAGGGCTTCCAGACGACCGCGTCACCGGCGACCAGAGCCAGCGCGGCGTTCCACGACCACACCGCGACCGGGAAGTTGAACGCGCTGATCACGCCCACGACGCCGAGCGGATGCCACTGCTCCATCATCCGGTGGCCGGGTCGCTCCGAGGCGATGGTCAGGCCGTGCAGCTGGCGGGAGAGGCCGACCGCGAACTCGCAGATGTCGATCATCTCCTGGACCTCGCCGAGGCCCTCGGAGCGGATCTTGCCCGCCTCGATGGAGACCAGCTCGCCGAGCAGCTCCTTGTGCTCGCGCAGCAGCTCGCCCAGCTCGCGGACGAGCTGCCCGCGCACCGGCGCCGGCACCACTCGCCACTCCTCGAAGGCGCGTTGCGCGCTGCCGACCAGGTCGGCCAGGTCGGCCAGGGTGTGGGCGCTCAGCCGACCCAGCTCGGAGCCGTCGATCGGGGTGCGGGCGACGAGTGTTCCTTGGTCTCGTGACGGTTGCTGCGCAACCTCCTCGACCAGCGGCAGGGAGACGCCGAGGGCGTCGAGGATCTCCCGGGTGCGTGCTGCCAGGTCCGTCATGCGCTGATCCTTCCGTACTCGGCGAAGCGCCGGCCCGCGTGGGTCGCGTGCAGGTCCTCGAGGCAGATGTCCTCCTGGCGCAGGAAGCCCTCGTGCGGCAGCACGCCGTCGGCCACGAGCTCGACCACGGCGACCGCGGAGGACGCGGTGGTCCAGGAGATGGCTCGCCACATGCGACCGTCGATCTCGATGGGCAGGTAGCCCTTGACGTAGTTCTCCCGGAACGGCTGGCCGTCCTTGACGCCCTCGACCGCTGCGTGGATGTAGACGATGTCGTCGTTGACCGGCGGCTTGGCCTTCACCAGCATCCGGCCCACCTCCTCGCGGTGGTCGCGCAGCCCCAGCTCGTCGAAGAGGAAGTGCATCTGGCGGAAGTGACCGGGGTAGCGCAGCGTCTTGTAGTCGAGGCGCTGGACGTGGCCCTCGTAGGTGGGGCACATGGTGCCGAGCCCCCCGGAGGTCAGGGCCGCCTCGAGCTCGATGCCGCCGATGAACACCCGCTCCTTCTCGGTCATCGCGGGCACCATCTGGCGCCGGCCGGAGCGGAGCACCTCGCAGTCGTTGAGGTACTCGTTCACGACGCCCTCGGCGGACCAGTTGAACGCGTAGCCCAGCAGGCCGGTCGGGTTCTGGGGGAGTGCGCCGACCTTCAGCTCGATCGAGCGGATCTCCTCAAAACCCTTGGCCAGGGATGCGCCGACGATCCCGATCAACCCGGGGGCCAGACCGCACTGCGGCACGAACGCCACGCCGGGGGTCTGTCCGGCGAGCTCGATCACCCGCTGCGTGGTCGGCACGTCCTCGGTCAGGTCGAAGTAGTGACAGCCGACCGCGGCAGCCGCCTCGGCCACTTCGATGTTGCGGTCGTACGGCAGGCAGGACACCACCGCGTCCAGTCCGCGCAGCGCGTCGCGCAGCACCTCGCCGTCGCTGACGTCCAGCTGCTCGGTCTCGAACCGGAGTCCGGGGTGCGGCTGCGTGTCGTACCCGCTGACCTTGAAGCCGGCGTCGTTGAGCAGCCCTGCCACCAGCTCGCCGACCTTGCCCAGGCCGATCACGCCGACCTGGTTGATGCTCCGCGCCATCGCGGCCTCCTTGGTTGGTGGTTTCTCAGACGAGTACGGCGGCCAGCTGGTCGAGTCCCCAGTGCAGGTCCTCGGGGGTGATCACCAGCGGCGGGGCCAGGCGGATCGTCGAGCCGTGCGTGTCCTTGGCCAGCACGCCGCGGGCCATCAGTCGCTCGCAGACCTCGCGGCCGGTACCGAGGGCGGGATCGACGTCGACGCCGGCCCAGAGGCCGCGGGATCGGTAGGACACCACGCCGTGGCCCAGCAGGGCGTCCAGTCGCCCCGCGAGGATCCCGCCGAGCTGCTCGGCCTGGGCCTGCAGCTCACCGGTGCCCAGCATGTCGACGACCTCGAGGCCGACCGCGCACGCGAGCGGGTTGCCGCCGAAGGTGGAGCCGTGCTGGCCGGGCTTCAGCACGTCGAGCACGTCGTGGTCGCCGACGACGGCGGAGACCGGGACGATGCCGCCGCCGAGTGCCTTGCCCAGCACGTACAGGTCGGGGACGACGCCCTCGTGGTCGCAGGCGAAGGTGCGGCCGGTGCGGCCGAGCCCGGCCTGGATCTCGTCGGCCACGAACAGCACCTCGCTGCGGGTGCAGAGGTCGCGGACCCCCCGGAGGTAGCCGGCCGGCGGGATGATCACGCCGCCCTCGCCCTGGATCGGCTCGATCAGGACGGCCACCGTGGACGGGGTGATCGCTGCCTCGAGCGCGGCGAGGTCGCCGTAGGGGACCATGTCGAACCCGGGCGCGAACGGGCCGAAGCCGCCGCGGGCGTCGGGGTCGTCGGAGAAGCCGACGATCGTGGTCGTGCGGCCGTGGAAGTTGCCGGCGGCGACCACGACCCGGGCCGAGTCGGGGGCGACGCCCTTGACGTCGTACCCCCACCTGCGCGAGACCTTGATCGCGGTCTCGACGGCCTCGGCGCCGGTGTTCATCGGCAGCACCAGGTCCTTGCCGCAGAGGTCGCCCAGTGCGGCACAGAAGTCGGCGAAGCGGTCGTGCACGAAGGCGCGGCTGGTCAGCGTGACCTTGTCCAGCTGGGCGTGCGCAGCGGCGAGGAGGCGCGGGTGGCCGTGGCCGAAGTTGAGCGCGGAGTAGCCGGCGAGCAGGTCGAGGAACCGGCGGCCGTCCACGTCGGTGACCCAGGCGCCCTCGGCGTGGCTGAGCACGACCGGCAGCGGGTGGTAGTTGTGCGCGGTGCGGGACTCAGCGCGGGCCACCTCCGCCGCGGTCCGGCGTGGGGTGATCGTCCGGTCGGTGGTGATGCTCATGGGCGCTTCCCTCGGATACTGGCGACATGGGCCGGATGAATTGCGGACAGACGCCGCTGCAGCAGTGAATCTTCTTGTTGTCTGACAATCCTCCGAACCACTGTAACCCACCCCACACCCTGGAACGCGAACTGGCGCGGCTCCCCGCCGGCAGCGCGACCCAACCGATGCTGGGCCTGTTCCGTCATCAAGGGAGAAGGCGAAACGAGAGGGGATTCGATGGCGACCAGGGACGTGGCGTTCGCGGCCTACGTCGTGCAGCGGCGACCGCAGCTCTACCGTGCTGCCTGGCTGCTCTGCGGTGACGCGCACCGCGCCGAGGACGTGGTGCAGTCGGCGCTGACCAAGCTGTACGTCGCCTGGGCGCGCGTCGAGCGGGCGGATTCGGTGGACGCCTACGTCCGGCGGGCGATCGTCAACGCCCACCTGGACGAGACCCGCCGACCCTGGCGGCGGGAGACCGCCGCCGGGCAGGACCTCCCGGAGTCCTCGGTGGCCGCGGTGCCGGTGGAGGAGCACGACGCCCTCTGGACGGCCCTGCGGTCGCTGGCGCCGGGGATGAGGAAGGTCGTCGTGCTCCGTCACTTCTGGGGGCTGAGCGTCGAGGAGACCGCCACCGACCTCGGCATCAGTGCCGGCACCGTGAAGAGCCAGACATCCGCCGCGCTCAGGGCACTGCGGACCGTCCTAGCCGACAACCTGACCAAGGAGACCTCCTGATGGACACCGACCTGCTGACCGAACGACTGCACCACCTGTGCGACGCCGCACCCGTCCCGCCCACCGCACCCGCCGACGACGTACGACGAGGGCGGCGCCGGTTGCGGCGCAACCGGGTTCTCGCAATCGCCGGCACCGCCACCGCGGTCGCGGTGCTGGCCGGGGCGGGCTTCGCGGCGACCGGCTCGACATCGACGGCCGACCGGACAGCGGAGCCTCCAGTGGCAGGGCAGCCGGTGCCGGAGCGGTCGGTGCCGCAGGGAGAAATCGACGAGGCGCAGCTCGCCGAGATCCTCACCGGCTTGGCCGAGCAAGCGGAAGCGGAAGCGGGAGCGAGCCTCACTCTCGACAAGCTGCAGGCGATGGTGGACGTGGTGAAGGCCAATCCGTCGAACCCCACGATGCGGCGAGTCGCCATCGACGGGGCCAGGTCCTGGCGGTCTGCCGGCGCGGCGGGCTGCCCGGCCAATTGGACCTGCAAGGACGTCGCGGTGGAGGGCGCGTCGCGGGCCCGGTGGGCGGCGTCTGGCGCGGTGTGGCAACTCGTCGTCGACTTTCCCAGCGGCGTCGTCATCCTCACCGGGAACGCCGCAAGCGAGCGAGCCGCCGACCTCGCGTACCGCACCGATTGATCCCGACGCGGGGCGCAGCGGGAGAATGACCCCGCTGTGGACATCACCTACCCGCCCGACCTCCCGGTCAGCGCCCGCCGCGAGGACATCGCGGCCGCGATCCGCGACCACCAGGTCGTGATCGTCGCCGGCGAGACCGGGTCCGGGAAGACCACCCAGCTCCCCAAGATCTGCCTCGAGCTGGGACGTGGGGGAGCCGACAAGGACGGCCGCGCGCGGATGATCGGCCACACCCAGCCGCGGCGGATCGCCGCCCGGTCGGTGGCCGAGCGGATCTCCGAGGAGCTCGGCGTCGAGCTCGGCGCGTTGGTCGGCTACCAGGTCCGCTTCACCGACCGCACCTCGAAGGCCAGCCGGGTCAAGCTGATGACCGACGGCATCCTGCTCGCCGAGCTCCAGCGCGACCGGATGCTGCGCCGCTACGACACGATCATCATCGACGAGGCCCACGAGCGGAGCCTCAACATCGATTTCCTGCTGGGCTACCTCCGGCAGCTGCTGCCCAGGCGGCCCGACCTCAAGCTGATCATCACCTCGGCGACCATCGAGACCGGGCGGTTCGCCGAGCACTTCGCCGACGCCGACGGCGAACCCGCGCCGATCATCGAGGTGACCGGACGCACCTACCCGGTCGAGGTCCGCTACCGACCGCTGATGGTTCTTCGAGACGGCTCGTCTTTCGCCTCCTCAGGGACCGAGGTCGAGAAGGACGAGGAGGGCGAGCCGATCGTCCGCGACCAGACCGAGGCGATCGTCGACGCGGTCAAGGAGCTGTCCGCCGAGGGGCCCGGCGACGTGCTGGTCTTCCTTCCGGGCGAGAGGGAGATCCGCGACACCGCCGAGGCGCTCGCCCCGCTCGCGGAGGGCACCCGGGGGATCGACGTACTTCCGCTCTACTCGCGGCTCTCCGCCGCCGAGCAGCACCGGGTCTTCGCGCCGGCGCGCGGATCGCGGCGCCGGGTGGTGCTCGCGACCAACGTGGCGGAGACGTCGCTGACCGTGCCCGGGATCCGGTACGTCGTCGACACCGGCGTCGCCCGGATCTCGCGCTACTCATCGCGGACCAAGGTGCAGCGGCTGCCGATCGAGCCGATCAGCCAGGCGTCCGCCAACCAGCGGTCCGGACGATGCGGGCGGGTCGCGGCCGGCGTCGCGATCCGGCTCTACTCCGAGGAGGACTTCGAGGGCCGCCCCGAGTTCACCGACCCCGAGATCCTGCGGACCAACCTGGCCTCGGTCATCCTCCAGATGACCGCGCTCGGGCTGGGCGACATCGCGCGCTTCCCGTTCGTGGAGCCACCCGACCGGCGCAACGTGCAGGCCGGCCTGCAGCTGCTCGAGGAGCTGGGCGCCGTCGCCGGCGACCAGGGGCTCACCAAGGTGGGCCGCCGGCTCTCCCGGCTGCCGATCGACCCTCGCCTCGGGCGGATGCTGCTCGAGGCCGAGCGGCTCGGCTGCGTCCGCGACGTGCTCGTCATCGTCGCAGCACTGTCGCTCCAGGACCCGCGCGAGCGACCGGGCGCCGACCGGCCCGCCGAGCAGGCCCAGGCCGACCAGCTGCATGCGCGGTTCAAGGCCGAGGGCTCGGACTTCCTCACCTGGCTGACGCTCTGGCGGCACCTGCGCGAGCAGCAGAGGGAGCTGTCCGGCAGCGCGTTCCGCCGGATGTGCAAGCGCGAGTTCCTCAACTACCTGCGGGTGCGGGAGTGGCAGGAGTTCGTCGCTCAGCTGCGACAGGTGACCAAGGAGATGGGCATCCGCCTCGAGGCCCAGGGGGAGCCGGACGGCGACGGCATCCACCAGGCGCTGCTCTCCGGCCTGCTCTCCCATGTGGGGGTTCTCGAGGAGAGGGAGAAGCCTGCCCCAGGCTCCCGCCCCGCCAAGGAGCGTCGCCGGCCGGGACCACGGGAGTACCTCGGCGCCCGCGGCGCGAAGTTCGCGATCTTCCCGGGCTCGGTGCTGGCCCGGAAGAACCCCTCGTACGTCATGGCCGGGGAGCTGGTGGAGACCGGACGCCTCTGGGCCAGGCAGAACGCCGAGATCAAGCCGGAGTGGGCCGAGCAGATCGGCGCGCACCTGGTGAAGCGCAGCTACTCCGAGCCGCACTGGTCGCGCAAGCGCCAGGCCGTGATGGCCCGCGAGCGGGTCACGCTGTACGGCGTCCCGCTGGCCACCGACCGCCTGGTCTCCTACGGGCGGGTCGATCCCCCGCTCGCGCGCGAGCTGTTCATCCGGCACGCACTCGTCTACGGCGAGTGGGACACCCGGCACCGGTTCTTCCACCACAACCGCACGCTGCTCCAGCAGGCCGAGGAGCTCGAGCATCGGGCCCGCCGGCGGGATCTGGTGGTGGACGAGCACACCCTCTTCGACTTCTACGACGAGCGGGTCGGCGACGCTGTGGTGAGCGGAGCCCACTTCGACCGCTGGTGGAGGGACGCGCGACGCGCCACGCCCGACCTGCTCACCTTCGACCCCGCGATGCTCACCCACGACACCGCCGACCAGGTGCGCGAGGCCGACTACCCCGAGCAGTGGTCGGTGTCGGGCGGTCTGACCTTCCCGATCTCCTACCACTTCGAGCCCGGCGCGGCCGACGACGGCATCACCATCGACGTCCCGGTCGCGACCCTCAACCGGGTCGACGACGAGGACTTCTCCTGGATCGTGCCCGGCCTGCGCGAGGAGCTGGTCACCGAGCTGCTGCGCAGCCTGCCCAAGCAGCTGCGGGTGAACTTCGTGCCGGCTCCCAACACCGCGAAGGAGTTCCTCGCCACCGTGCCGGCGGGGGAGGAGCCGATGCTCGACGCGCTCGAGCGCTACCTCCGGTCGACCACCGGGGTCTACGTGCCGCGCGAGGTGTGGGGGCTCTCCACGTTGCCCGAGCACCTCAAGCCCACCTACCGAGTGGTCGACGAGAAGGGCCGCGAGCAGGCGCGCGGCAAGTCCCTGGCCGACCTCAAGGCGCCACTGCGACCCCAGTTCGAGAAGGCGATGGCCGACGTCGCCTCCGACTCGGGCGTGGCCCGCAGCGGAGAGACCACGTGGACGTTCGGGGAGATCCCGGCCACCGCGACCTGGACCCGCGCCGGCCACGAGGTCGAGGCCTTCCCCGGACTCGTCGACGAGGGGGAGACGGTGGGCCTGCAGGTGTTCGGATCGGCGGACGAGCGCGACGCGCGGCACCGGCTCGGCGTCGTACGACTCCTGCTCCTCGCGCTCGGCGACAAGCCCACCGCCGGGATCGTCGAGGGACTCGACATGAAGGCGAAGCTGGGGCTCGCCGGGACGCCGTACCCCGCCGTGCCCGCGCTGCTCGCCGACTGCCTCCGTGCCGTCGTGGTCGACGCCGTCGACGCCCATGCGCCCACCCGCAGCCAGCACGAGTACGACGCCCTGCTGGCCTCGCTCCGGTCGACCGCCGCCGAGGGGGTGCGGACGGTGCTGGCCGAGCTGCTCCGCGTGCTCGAGCTGTGGCGGGAGTGCGAGCGGCTGCTCAGCGGTCGCGCCGACCTGCCGCTGCTGCCGGCGCTGACCGACCTGAAGGGCCAGCTCGGCCGGCTCGTTCACGAGGGGTTCGTGGGCGAGACCGGGGCCGCCCGGCTTCGGCGCTACCGGCCCTACCTGACGGCGATGCGGGAGCGGCGCACCGCCCTGGAGACCGGCGGCGCGGCTGCGCTCGGGAAGGACCGCCAGCGGATGGACCTGGTCCAGCCCCTCCAGGAGGCCTACCTCGCGCGGGTCGCCGCCCTGCCGGAGGGACGCCCCGCCGGCGCCGGTCTCCGTGCGGTGCGGTGGATGCTCGAGGAGTACCGGGTCTCGCTCTGGGCCCAGCATCTCGGCACCGACGGCCCGATCTCCGACGTGCGCCTCCGGAAGGCGCTGGACTCGCTCTGAGCGGCCGTATGGTTGAGCCGTGTCCGAGCGCAACCACCACCGCCCCGCCCCGCGGGAGGCTGCGTTCTTCGACGAGTTCGCTGACGGCGTCGATCCTGCTCTGGTGACCGAGGCGGCCGAGCGGGCCGCCTCGCTGCTCGTCCGTGGGGCGCATTCGAGCAACGACGCCGGTGTCGCCGACCGGCTGGTCCACCTGGCCGACACCGAGGGGATCGAGGCGATCGCGGAGGTCTGGTCCCATGCGGCCGCGGACTCCCTGTCCGGCTGCCTGTGGCGGCTCTACCTGCTGCGCTCCTGGGTCTATGCGGACCCGACCGGAGTGGCCCGCCAGTTCGAGGGCGGCCGCTCGCGCGCCGAGTTCGCCCAGGTCGTCGCCGGGGTGGCCGACCCGCCCGGGCCCGACGAGCTCCGGGCGATGATCGACGACGTGCTGCGCGGCATCGCCGGAGGTGATTTCGCCGACGTCCTCTTCCGCGCCTCCGCGTTCGCGCGGGTGGTGGCGGCGGGCCGCGCCGCCCTTCCCGAGGTCGCCGACGCGGACGTG
>NZ_SSXI01000168.1 GCF_004803405.1 Nocardioides sp.
CGGCGGTCATCGCGCTCAGTCAGCTGCCGGGCCGGTCCGGGACCGAGCGGCCGGTCGGCCCGTCGACACCCTCGCTCACTCCGCCCGCGACCCCGTCCGCCGCGGTCCAGCCGCGCTGGGATCCGTTCACGGTCGTCGATGCTCCGCTTCGTCCCTCGGTGCTCCCGGAGCGGCTCGCTCCGCCGGACTCGCCGCCGAGGGTCGCCGAGGACCCGATGGGGAAGGCGGCGGTCGCCTGGTTCGAGGAGGGCCTAGACCTGCGACTGCTGGGCATTGATGGGCGGTGGCGATCCGTTCCCGACACCGCTGACGCGGTGTCGGGAAAGCTGCACAAGGTCGTCACTCCGGCGCTCGCACCTGATGGACGTCAGGTGGCGATGTCGACCGATGACGGCATCCTCCTCGTCGATCTCGCCACCGGCGTGCAACGCACGATCCCCTGGCCTCCCGGCCCGCTGGCGCAGCCGACGGACACGGCGCCGGCATTGCGGTGGCTCCCGGAGGACGAGGGTTTCGTGGTCCTGCACTGGGAGCAGACCTGGCTGGTGGCGCTCGACGGCACCGGTCGTCCGGCGCCGTACGGCGCCACGGCGCCCGCTCAGATCGCGGTCGACCCCGAGGGGAGCGTGGTGGAGCGCCGGTGGGACGAGTCGGACCTGCGCGTCTGGCGCGGAGGGGAGGTGGTGAGCGACGTGCACGTCCCGTACTACGGCCAACGCGTGGTCACCCGATACGGCCGGCTGGCTCTCACCGGCTGGGGCACCAGCCTGCCCGGTGACAACGGACCCATGGTCCTCGACACGGCGACCGGTGAGCTCGTGGCCTATGCGCCGATCCGGGACCCGGACGATGCCTACGGCACGAGCGGACATCTGAGCGCTGTCGGGTTTCTCGACGCGGAGACCGTGCTGCTCATGGTGGGTCCCATCAGGTTCGGGGAGATGGACGTCGGCGAGGAGTCCTGGCACCTGGTCGCCTGGCACCTCGGCACGGGAGGGTTCGAACGGCTCACCACCGGCGACTCCCGGATGCGCCACATCGACGTCGCGGGTGACGTCATCGCCGCCGATGAGTAGGCCGCATCCCTAGACTCCGACACGTGGACTTCTACTCCGCCTACGCCCACGGGTTCGCCCGCGTCGCAGCCGTCACCCTGCCGGTCGCCATCGCGGACCCGGCGACCAACGCCGCGCGCACGCTCGAGCAGGCCCGGGCGTGCCACGACGAGGGGGTGGCGGTCGCGATCTTCCCCGAGCTCGGCCTGACCGGCTACGCCGTCGACGACCTGTTCCTCCAGGACACGCTGCTGGCCGCAGTGCACACGGCGATCGGTGAGCTGGTCGAGGCGGCCGCGGACCTGCGGCCGGTGATCGTGGTCGGAGCACCGCTCGAGCACCGCAACCGGGTGCTCAACTGTGCGGTGATCATCCACCGCGGCGCGGTCCTCGGGGTCGCTCCGAAGGCGTATCTGCCGACCTACCGCGAGTTCTACGAGCGGCGCTGGTTCGGCCCGGGTGACGATCTCTGGGGCGAGGAGATCGCGGTCTCCGGGGTCACGGTGCCGCTCGGTCCGGACCTGATCTTCACCGCGACCGACGTGCCCGGACTTCACCTGCACGTCGAGGTCTGCGAGGACATGTGGGTGCCCATCCCGCCGAGTGCCGAGGCGGCGCTGGCCGGCGCGACCGTGCTGGCCAACATCTCGGGCAGTCCGATCACGGTGGCGCGCGCGGACGACCGTCACATGCTCGCCCGCAGTGCGAGCTCCCGCTGCAGCGCTGCCTACCTCTACGCCGCCGCCGGACAGGGGGAGTCGACGACCGACCTCTCCTGGGACGGCCAGACGATGGTCCACGAGTGCGGCGAGCTGCTGGGGGAGAGCGAGCGCTTCCCCGAGGGTCCGCGGCGCACCGTGGTCGACGTCGACCTCGACCGGATCCGCCAGGAGCGGCTCCGGCAGGGGACCTTCGACGACAACCGCCGCGGCTGGGCGTCGCGGCGAGCGGGCGTCGCGACCGCCGACGGTCGCTTCCGGCGGCTCGAGTTCGAGCTCGACCCGCCGGCCGGCGACATCGGCCTGATGCGCAAGGTCGACCGCTACCCCTTCGTGCCCGACGACCCGGCCCGCCTGGCCCTGGACTGCTACGAGGCCTACAACATCCAGGTCTCCGGCCTCGAGCAGCGGCTCTCCGCGATCGGGCAGCCGAAGATCGTCATCGGAGTGAGCGGCGGCCTCGACTCCACGCACGCGCTGATCGTGGCGGCCAAGGCGATGGACCGGCTGGGCCGCCCGCGCAGCGACATCCACGCCTTCACGATGCCCGGCTTCGCGACCGGCGACCGGACGAAGTCCTACGCGACTCGACTGTCCACTGCGCTCGGCTGCACGTTCCAGGAGCTCGACATCACCCCCGCCGCCAAGCAGATGCTCGACGACCTCGACCACCCGTTCAGCGAGGGTGAGCCGCTCTACGACATCACCTTCGAGAACGTGCAGGCCGGCCTCCGCACCGACTACCTGTTCCGTCTGGCCAACCACCGCGGCGGCATCGTGCTCGGCACGGGCGACCTCTCCGAGCTGGCGCTCGGCTGGTGCACGTACGGCGTCGGCGACCAGATGTCCCACTACAACGTGAACGCCGGCGTGCCGAAGACGCTCATCCAGCACCTGATCCGCTGGGTGATCGACAGCAGGCAGCTGCACGGCGGTTCGTACGACGACGAGGCGGACGCCGTCCTGCGCGAGATCCTCGAGCAGGAGATCACCCCGGAGCTGATCCCGGCCGAGTCCGGCAAGAAGCCGCAGGCGACCGAGGACTCGGTCGGCCCCTACGCGCTGCAGGACTTCACTCTCTTCCACGTGATCCGACGCGGCTACCGGCCGAGCAAGATCGCCTTCCTCGCCTGGCATGCGTGGCGCGACCAGGCCGAGGGGGACTGGCCGCCCGGGTTCCCGGAGGACCGCCGGGCGTCGTACGACATCGCCACGATCCGGGCCTGGCTCGAGGTGTTCATCAAGCGGTTCTTCAGCAGCCAGTTCAAGCGGTCCGCGCTGCCGAACGGTCCGAAGGTGAGCGCAGGCGGCACCATGTCCCCTCGCGGGGACTGGCGGATGCCGTCGGACGCGAGCCCCACGGCGTGGCTGGCCGAGCTGGAGAGCGTGCCGAAGCGCTGAACCGGGCTGAGCCGGGGCCGGCGCACCAGTGCCGGCCCCGACCCAGGCTCAGACCGCGGTCGGGGGCGTCGCCGTCGCCGCGATCGTGCGGTCGTGGTAGCCGTGCGCCATCCGGGCCATGCACAGCGCGGCCACGCCGAGGGCGAGCAGGCCGAGGCCGAGGTGCGCCGTGCCGTCGATGCTGAACAGGCTGAGCGCCCCGAGCAGGGACCACAGGGCGAACGCGTCACCGCCCCAGCGCGGGGCGAAGAACACGACGACGGCGAGGACGATCTCGATCACGCCGAACCACAACATCGCGTCGGTCGCGCTGCCGGGGATCGCATCGTTCATCCAGGTGGCGAGGTAGGCCTCCCAGTTGTCGGTCATGAACCCGAGCAGCTTGTCCAGACCGAACAGCAGCGGGAGGACGACGAACGTCGCCCATAGTCCGAGGAAGGCCTGCCGAGCCTCGTCCACGCGGTTGATGGCGGCGAGGTCGTGCATCTCGTCCCGGAAGTCATGGGTGAGGTCGTGCCAGGCATGGGTGGCCATGACGGTTCTCCTTTCGAGGGTCTCGCATTTGTAAGAGACATCTGTATCGACGGTAGAACTTTGAGGCTATTTAGGCAAGACTTGTGTCCGTTAGAATCCGAGCGCGGATGTGAGGGATGAGGGGCATGAGCGAGGACGCGTTTGCGCGACGGGTGACCAAGCTGGGGGCGCTGGCGGATCCGGTACGACGACGGCTCTACCGATTCGTGGCCGAGCAGCCCGGTGCCGTGAGCCGGGACCAGGCTGCCGAGGGGGTCGAGGTGGCGCGTCACACTGCGAAGTTCCACCTGGACAAGCTGGTCGACGAGGGTCTGCTGACCACCGAGTTCCGCCGGATGAGCGGACGCTCGGGACCCGGTGCGGGTCGGCCGGCCAAGCTGTACCGCCGCTCGCGCCGGGAGGTGGCGGTCAGCCTGCCGGAGCGTCGGTACGACCTTGCCGGGCAGGTCCTCGCCGAGGCCGCCGAGCGCGCACTCGAGGGGACGCCCATGACGGAGGCGCTCGGGCTCGCCGCAACCGACGCCGCCGGCGCGATGGTCGAGGCCGTGGCTCCTCGCGGGGAGGGCATCGAGGCGGTCGCCGAGGTGCTCGACCGGCTCGGTTACGAACCCGCCGGCTCCCGCGAGCTCGAGCTGCGCAACTGTCCGTACGCGCGGCTGGCCGCCGACCACACCGACCTGGTCTGCCGGGTCAACGAGTCGTTCGTCTCCGCGCTGGTCGGCCATCTCGACTGCGGCGCCGGGGTCACGCGACGTGAGGGTGGGCCCGCCAAGGGCGGGTGCTGCGTCCGGGTCGGCCACTGATCGGTGACGCGTCGGTGCACTCGCCCCGCGAGTGCACCCGCGCCTCCTGCAGGCCGTGCCCCTAGGCTCTCCCCATGGGCAAGCAGGAAGACTTCGTTCTCCGCGCTCTCGAGGAGCGTGACGTCCGGTTCGTCCGGCTGTGGTTCACCGACGTGCTCGGGTTCCTCAAGTCGGTGGCGGTCGCGCCGGCCGAGCTCGAAGGGGCGTTCTCGGAGGGCATCGGGTTCGACGGCTCGGCGATCGAGGGCTTCGCCCGGGTGTACGAGTCGGACATGCTCGCGCTGCCCGACCCGACCACGTTCCAGATCCTCCCGTGGCGCAGCGCCGAGGGTCCCTCCACGGCGCGCATGTTCTGCGACATCGTGATGCCCGACGGCTCCGCGTCGTACGCCGATCCGCGCAACGTGCTGAAGCGGACCCTGGGCAAGGCGGCCGAGCAGGGGTTCACCTTCTACACCCATCCTGAGATCGAGTTCTACCTGTTCAAGAACGACCCCGAGCCCGGGGTGGAGCCGATTCCGGTGGACCGCAGCGGCTACTTCGATCACACCGCGCACTCGTTCGGCTCGGACTTCCGCCGCGAGGCGATCACGATGCTGGAGGCGATGGGCATCTCGGTGGAGTTCAGTCACCACGAGGGCGGTCCCGGTCAGCAGGAGATCGACCTGCGCTACGCCGACGCGCTCTCCACTGCCGACAACATCATGACCTTCCGCACCGTCATCCGCGAGGTCGCGCTGAGCCAGGGCATCTGGGCGACCTTCATGCCCAAGCCGTTCACCGACCACCCCGGTTCGGGGATGCACACCCACGTCTCGCTGTTCGAGGGCGACCAGAACGCCTTCTACGAGGCGGGCGCGGAGTATCAGCTCTCCAAGACCGGTCGCCAGTTCATCGCCGGTGTCCTCAAGCACGCCAGCGAGATCTCGGTCGTGACCAACCAGTGGGTCAACTCCTACAAGCGGATGATGTTCGGCGCCGAGGCGCCGTCGTACATCTGCTGGGGCCACAACAACCGGTCCGCGATGGTGCGGGTGCCGATGTACAAGCCGCTCAAGGGCCAGTCGACCCGGATCGAGCTGCGGACCATCGACTCCGCCTGCAACCCCTACCTCGCCTACGCCGCGGTGCTCGCGGCCGGCCTGAAGGGGATCGAGAACGGCTACGAGCTGCCGCGCGAGGCCGAGGACGACGTGTGGGCGTTGACGGAGGCCGAGCGCCGCAGCCTCGGCATCGAGCCACTGCCCCGGAACCTGATCGACGCGATCACCGTCGCCGAGCGCTCCGAGCTGCTCGCCGAGACGCTGGGGGAGCAGGTCTTCGACTTCTTCCTCCGCAACAAGCGGGCGGAGTGGGACGGCTACCGCGGCCAGGTCTCCGCCTACGAGCGTGACCAGATGCTGCCCGTCCTCTGATCCCGTGAGCCTCCTGCTCGGCAGACCCGTCGCGGGGCGGGAGAGCGCATGAACCGCGCGACGATGCGCACCGAGCTCTTCCGGCTCGGGTTCGACGACAGCGACCGCGCCCAGGCGAATCTCGATGACCTCGGGGGCGCCGGCTCCGCCCTGCTCGCCATCCTCGGCCGGACCGCGGAGCCGGATGCGGCGCTGCAGTCGCTGTGCCGGCTCGCCGATGCGGTCGACGACCGGGATGTCCTCCTGGCCGCCCTGGCCGAGGACGAGGGCACCGCGATGCGGCTGCTCAGCGTCCTGGGCGCGAGCGCTGCGCTCGCCGATCACCTGTGCACCCATCCCGAGCAGTGGCGCGAGCTGACGGATCCAGCGTTGGGCTGCACCCGACCGGCGGCCTGGGCGATGCGGGCCTCGCTGCTGGAGGCCGTGGGGGCCGATCCCGCGGTGGACGTCCCGATCTCGACCACACCGGAGGCCGAGGCGGTCGACGCGCTCCGCGTCGAGTACCGGCGGCTGCTGCTGCGGCTCGCCGCGCGGGACCTCACCCACCACCTGGGCGTCGACGACGTGGCGGCCGAGCTCTCCGACCTCGCGGCGGGCACGCTCGAGGCCGCGCTCGCGATAGCCCGGCAGCGCGTGGGGGAGGAGGCCGCGGATGTCCGCCTCGCCGTGATCGCCATGGGCAAGTGCGGCGGCCACGAGCTCAACTACGTCTCCGACGTCGACGTGATCTTCGTGCACGAGCCCGTCGCTCCTGACGTCGACGACGCCGCGGCCGGCCGCACGGCCGCGAAGATCGCGTCCCAGATGATGCTCGTCTGCTCTGCGCACACCGCAGAGGGCACGATCTGGCCGGTCGACGCCGCGCTCCGGCCGGAGGGCAGGGCCGGTCCGCTGAGCCGCACCATCACCAGCCACCGCAGCTACTACCAGCGCTGGGCAGAGCTGTGGGAGTTCCAGGCCCTGCTGAAGGCTCGGGTCGTGGCAGGCGACCTCGCCCTCGGGCGGGAGTTCGTCGCCATGGTCTCGCCGATGGTCTGGTCGGCGGCCGACCGCGACGGCTTCGTCGACTCGGCCCGCGCCATGCGACGCCGGGTGCTCGACAACATCCCGACGAAGGAGGCGGACCGCCAGCTCAAGCTCGGCGCGGGCGGCCTGCGCGACGTCGAGTTCGCCATCCAGCTGCTGCAGGTCGTGCACGGTCGCGCCGACGAGCGGATCCGGGCCTGCGCGACGCTGAGCGCGCTCGCCGAGCTGACCCACGGCGGCTACGTCGGGCGCGAGGACGGCGAGGCGCTGCATCGCGCCTACGCGTTCCTGCGACAGCTCGAGCACCGCATCCAGCTCTACCGGCTCCAGCGAACCCACGTGGTGCCGTCCGACGACGCGGCGCTGCGCCGCCTCGGCCGCAGCCTCGGCTTCCTCAAGGAACCCGCGAAGCGGCTCGACGACACCTGGCAGCACCACCGACGCGAGGTCAGCCGCCTCCACCAGAAGCTCTTCTACCGGCCGCTGCTGAGCGCCGTCGCGAGGATCGGTGCCGACGAGGTCCGGCTGTCGTCCGAGGCAGCCGGCGCTCGCCTCGCTGCACTGGGCTACGCGGACCCGGAGGCCGCGCTCCGCAACCTGCAGGCGCTCACCGCGGGGGTCACCCGGACCGCCTCCATCCAGCGCACCCTGCTGCCCGCGATGCTCCAGTGGTTCGCCGAGTGCCCCAACCCCGACGGTGGGCTGTTCGGATTCCGCCGGATCAGCGAGGCCCTCGGTCGTACACCGTGGTACCTCTCGACCCTGCGCGACGAGGGCGAGGTCGCCGAGCGTCTCGCCCACCTGCTCGCGACCTCCCGCTACTGCACCGACCTGCTGGAGCGCGAGCCAGCCGGCGTGCGCCTGCTCGGCGGCGACCTCGCGCCGCTCGACCCCGAGGCGCTCGCCGAGGAGATGCTCGCGACCGCGCGTCGCCAGGACGGCCAGGCGAAGGCGGTCCGGGCCATCCGCGCCGTCCGACGACGCGAGCTCCTGCGGATCGCCGCCGGCGACGTACTCGGCCTGATCGACGTGGCCGACGTCGGGTTCGCCCTCACCCGACTGACCGACGCCACGCTCGAGGCCACGTTGCAGGTCACCGTCGAGACCGTCCGCGAGCAGCGAGGCCTGGACCGCGCACCGACCCGGCTCGCGATCGTCGCGATGGGTCGGTACGGCGGCTTCGAGCTCTCCTACGGAAGTGACGCCGATGTGCTGTTCGTGCACGAGCCGGCACCGGGGATCGATGCCCACGCGGCCGGATCGTTCGCCCGTGCTGTCGCCGAGGAGGTACGACGCGCGCTCGGCGCGCCGGGGCCGGACCCCGCGCTCGTGGTCGACGCCGACCTCCGGCCCGAGGGCCGGCAGGGGCCGCTGGTGCGGACCCTCGACGCGTACGCTGCCTACTACGGCAAGTGGTCCAAGGTCTGGGAGGCACAGGCCCTGCTGCGAGCCGACGCCGTGGTGGGCGACCACGACCTGCGTCGGAGGTTCACCGACCTGATCGATCCGCTGCGCTACCCGGAGCGTGGGCTCGATGACGCCGAGGTCCGCGAGGTCCGGCGGATCAAGGCACGCGTGGACAGCGAGCGGCTGCCGCGCGGGGCCGATCCGGCCCTCCACCTCAAGCTGGGACGGGGGGCGCTCGCGGACATCGAGTGGACGGTCCAGCTCCTTCAGCTCCGCTACGGCGCGCAGGTTCCCGGTCTTCGCACGTCGCAGACGCTCCCCGCGGTGACGGCCGCGGCAGAGGCAGGGCTGCTGGCCGCGGAGGACGCGGAGACCCTCGCGACGGCCTGGCGGATGGCGACGCGGGTCCGCAACGCCCTCCTGCTGGCGCGCGGCAAACCGGGCGACCAGTTCCCGCGCGCGTCCATCGAGAGACGTGCGGTGGCGGGCATCCTGGGCTACCAGCTGGTCGAGACGGACCGGCTGCTCGACGACTATCTACGAGGCACACGCCGGGCGCGAGCCGTGGTCGACCGGGTTTTCTGGGGGTAAGGCTCCTGAGCGACAGTCCTCGCCTGGTTACCACAAAGGCGTTGATCGATATGTAATGATGTTCGACGTCGGGCCGCGGCCGACCCCCCCAGAGGTCGCGGCCCGACGCCTTTTTTCGACACCGTGGTGGTCGGCGCGCCCAGGCCCGCAGCCGCCCGAGCCGTCTCTCGGCGCGCTGTCGGCCCGAGCCGGACCGGTGGACCGGACCAGGACGGGGTCGGCGAGGATGGCTGCCCGTGACCACCTTCGACCTCGTCGTGCTGGCGTTCGCGCTGGCGATGGATGCCGTCGCGGTGTCGCTCGCGGAGGGCCTTCAGCTACGCCGACCGTCCTGGCGCGACGCACTCCTCATCGCCGGGATGTTCGGCATCTTCCAGGCCCTGATGCCGGTGCTCGGATGGGTGCTGGCGTTCTGGTTCGCGGACGCCGTCAGCACGGCGACGCCGTGGATCGCATGCGGGCTGCTGAGCCTGATCGGCGCGAAGATGCTGTGGGAGTCGTTCCACCATGACGACGGCCACGCCGCAGCTGTCGTCACGATCCGATCGGTGACACCACTGGCCGTCGCCACGTCGATCGACGCGGCTGCGGTCGGCGTGACCTTCGGTGTGCTCGAGGTCGACGTCGCCCCGGCGGTGGTCCTGATCGGGGTGGTGACGCTCGTGCTGTCCCTGGGCGCCGTCTTCCTGGGCGCTCGGGCGGGGCGGCACCTCGGTCGTTGGGCGACCCTGGTCGGTGGCGTGATCCTCATCCTGATCGGGCTTCGGATCCTCCTCTCCTGAGCCTGGGTGGCGGCCGGCCCCACTCCGACTGTGGGATACTTAGGTTATGCAAGCCTTAGTCGAGGCGGCAGTCGCGCCGGCCAGGCCCGCGATCGCCACCGGGCGCTCGCGGCGCGCCCTGGCAATCGCGACCGCGGCGGGCGCTCTGCTGGCCGTGGTGGTCCTCAGCCTGGCCCTCGGTGTGCGAGGCGTCGCCGTCGGCGAGACCTGGCGCGCCCTGTTCGATCCGGTGGCGGGCAACGTCGACCACCAGGTGATTCGGGGGCAACGGGTGCCGCGGACCGTGATCGGCCTGCTCGCCGGCGCCGCGCTCGGCCTGGCCGGCGCGCTGATCCAGGGCGTCACCCGCAACCCGATCGCCGACCCCGGCCTGCTCGGTCTGAACGCCGGCGCCTCTCTCGGAATCGTGGTTGCGGCGGCGTACCTCGGGGTCACCTCGCCCCTCGGCTTCATCTGGTTCGCCTTCCTCGGCTCGTCGCTGGCGGCCGTCGTGGTGTTCGCGATCGGCCACGGCCGTCCGGTGCAGCTCGCACTGGCCGGCGCGACCGTGACGGCGCTGCTGACCCCGCTGACCACGCTCGTCCTCTTCTGGGACTTCGACGCGTTCAACCAGTTCCGGTTCTGGGCAGTCGGCGCACTCACCGGTCGCGGGCTCGACACGGTCGCGGCGTTGTGGCCGTTCCTGCTCGCGGGCGCGGTGGTCTGCATGGTCGTCGCTCACCGGCTCAACGCCCTCGCCCTCGGTGACGACGTGGCGGCGGCGCTCGGGCAGAGGATCGGGACGACGCGCGCGATCGCCGGGCTCGCGATCGTCGCCCTCGCCGGTACGGCGACCGCGCTGGCCGGTCCGATCGCCCTGGTCGGGCTGGCCGTGCCCCACGCGGCCCGACGCCTGGTGGGCACCGACTACCGCTGGATCGTGCCGATGTGTGCCCTGCTCGGTCCACTGATGCTCGTGACCGCGGACGTGATCGGCCGGTTGGTGCGCCAGCCGGGCGAGATGGAGGCCGGCGTGGTGGCCGCGATCATCGGTGCACCGGTGCTGGTCGCCGTCGCCCGCGGTCGGCGGGTGGCGGCACTGTGACCACCGAGGCGATCGCTCGGATCCGCCGCCGCCAGCGGGTCCGTGCCACCACCGTCGTCGCCGTCGGCGCCGGCCTGAGCGTCGGCCTGCTGGTGCTCACGATGAGCCTGGGTGTCGCCGGTGTGCCGCCCGCTCGCGCCCTGCCCGCGATCGTCGGGATCGGCGAGCGCCTCGACCTCCTCGTCGTGCAGCAGCTGCGACTGCCGCGTGGCCTCGCCGCGATCCTCGCCGGTGCTGCGTTCGGCCTGGCCGGCGCGCTCTTCCAGTCCACGCTCCGCAACAACCTCGCCAGCCCCGACATCCTTGGCATCTCTCAGGGCGCCTCCCTGGGCGCGATCACGGCGGTCATCGGCTTCGGTGCCGCGGGGGTGGCCGTCTCCCTGGCAGCGCTCGGCGGCGGACTCACGGTCGCACTCGCGATCTGGGCGCTCGCGTGGCGCAACGGCCTTCACGGCCTGCGCTTCGTCCTGGTCGGCGTCGGACTCTCCTACCTCTGCGGATCGCTGGTCGCCTGGTGGCTCTCCGAGGCCGACATCCGGGAGGCCGGCAGCGCGCTGCTCTGGACCGTCGGCTCGGTCGCGGACGTCCGGGACGGCTCGCTCGACGTGCTCGCCTCGGGGGTGGCTGCGCTCGGGCTGCTGGCGGTGGCGGTCAGCGGCGAGCAGCGCCCACTGGCCCTCGGCGACGAGCACGCCCACGGGCT